>JARKOU010000142.1 GCA_029975645.1 Actinomycetales bacterium | reverse complement strand
CGTCCTCGTAGGTGCCGTGGCCGTGCCGGATCAGGTCGGGGTCGACCGGTAGGCCGGCGGCCTCGAGGGCCGCGCGGTAGCCGACGAGGCGGCCGGTGGCCGCGGGGAGCGACTCGTCGCAGGCCTGGATGTTGATGATGCCGATCCTGCGGTGGCCTGCGGCGAGGAGGTGTTCGGTGGCCTCGCGGCCGCCCCGCTCCTCGTCGGGGAACACGCTGGGGACGCGACCGTCGGCGTCCTGACCGTTGAGGCAGACTGTGCGCCGGTACGCAGCGACCGGGGCACCTCGAGGATGCGGTGGTACATCGCCGCGTAGAGCACGCCGGCGACGCGGTAGGACTGGAGCATCTCGATGGCGGCACCCTCGAGGTTGGTCGAGCCGGCCGTGTCGACCGTGAGGAGGACGTAGCCGCGCTTCCATGCCTGCTGTTGGGCGCCGAGAATCATGGCGCCGGCGAAGGGGGAGGTGGCGACCTCGTCGCCGATCAGGCCGATCATCTGGGCCCTGCCCTCGCGGAGAACCTTCGCGTGCATATTGGTGCGGTAACCGAGGCGCATCGCCGCTCGCCGGACGCGTTCGGCAGTCTCATCGGAGACCCGGCCCGTGCGCGCGTCGTTGAGCACCATGGAGACGGTGGCTTGGGAGACGTCCGCCTCCCGGGCCACGTCGTCCATCGTGGGGCGCTTCGCCATTGAAAAGTCCTTCCGCGTTATGCGTATAACCGTAGCTGTGCACGGACGTGTGTGCGGCGTCAAGGGCATCGCGCCCGAAAACTTCGCGCCGTGATGGGGCGGCGCTCGACTCAGGTGATGAGCTGGCTGGCCGCGTGGATCACGAGCCCCGCCAGCGCGCCCACCACCGTCCCGTTGATGCGGATGAACTGGAGGTCGCGGCCCACGTAGAGCTCGATACGGCGGGAGGCCTGCTCGCCGTCCCACCGCTGGATCGTGTGGCTGATGACCGAACTCAGCTCGCGGCCATAGGTGCGCACGCCGAAGCCGGCGGCGTCCGCGATGGCGCCATCGACGCGGGACGAGAGTGAGGGCTCGTGCTGGAGGGCGTCGGCGAAGCGCCGGACGAGAGCGATGCCCCGGGCATACAGGCCGGACTGCTCGTCTTCCAGGGCGGTGACGAGGGTGTGCTTGAGGCTCTGCCACAGGGCGACCACGGTCTCGGCGACCTGGGGATGGGTGAGGAGCCGGTCCTTGAGCGCTTCGGCCTTCGCCTGCACGCGCGGCTCGTGCTGCAGGTCGGCCGCCACCTGGCGCAGCAGATGGTCGAGGGCTTTGCGGGTCGGGTGGACCGGGTTGTCGCGCACCGATGCTGCCCAGTCCACCGCCTGCCAATACAGGACGCTCACGACGCGATGGTTGACGAACTTGGGGGCCCAGGCGGGCGCGCGATCGTGGAGGATCGCCGTGAACTCCGTGGGGTGCGCGACGAGCCAGGCGTGGATCTCGCGAGCGACCAGGTCGACGAGCCCCCGATGGGACTTGTCGTCGAGGACGCCGTCGAGGAGCGCCCCGGCGATCGGCGCGATCGGCTCACGTGCGAGCCGGGGAAGGATGACGTCGGTCGCGAGACTGCGGACGGTGTCGTCGTCGACCCGGTCGAGCAGCGCGCGGGAGATGCGGACGCCCTCGGTCACCAGCCGGCGCGCGTTGGGCTCCTGCTGCGCCCAGGCGCCCGCCCTGACCGCGAGGCGGGCGTCCACGATGCGTTCCCGGACGATCTCCTCGGTGAGGAAGTTGTCGGCGAAGAAGGACTGGAGGCTGCCCGCGAGCTCGTCCTTCTTCCGGGGGATCAGCGCCGTGTGCGGGATCGGGACGCCCAGCGGATGCCGGAAGAGGGCGGTGACGGCGAACCAGTCGGCCAGGCCGCCGACCATGCCCGCCTCGGCCATCGTATTCACGTAGCCCCACACGCCCGCGTGGTCGAGCGGCAGGGTGAGGACGTAGACGAGGGCGGCCACGCCGAGCAGCCCCAGCGCGACGCCCTTCATCCGGCGCAGGCGGGTGCGTCGGAGCTCGTCGGCGGGGGAGAGGGCCATCAGATCCACGGGTCCAAGGATTCCACGGGGTTTCCGCCCGACAGCGCGTGGCGTCCCCGAGTCGTCCCGGTTTCGCCCC
>JARKOU010000168.1 GCA_029975645.1 Actinomycetales bacterium | reverse complement strand
CGGGAGCTGGGTGGACGCCAGCGCCTGGTCGCGCACCTGGTCGGCGAGTTCGACGACGAGTGCGTGGCGCCGCTGCAGGTAGTCGCCCCATTCGTTGTGCCTGGCGAGGGTGACGGGCAGACCCGGCAGCCACGGCAGGGGTCCGGGCTGGGTGTCGTGTCCGGTGACGGGTTCCAGGCGCCAGTCGAGGACGGCGGCCGGGTCGGCGGCGCTGCCCAGTTCGCGGGCCTCGACGGCCCCGGTGAGCGCCCGCACCGGGTCGGTTCCTGACGCGGCGATCAACAGCAGGTGGGCGCGGAGCGTGGGCCACGCGGGAGCATCGGTGAGACCCTCGACCAGCTCGTCGGCGGCCTGTTCGAGGCGCTGGACGAGGTCGGCGCCTGCGGTCTGTTCGGCGGCGTAGCCGAGGGCGTCGCTGTAGCGGGCGACGGCGTCCGCGAGTCGGTTGGCCGGGTCGGCGAGGGTGCGCGCGGTGCTGGTGGCTGAGGTGTTGGCCTCATCGCGGGCGAGGATGCGTTCGAGCACGTCCGTGGCGGTCGACGGGATAATCGCCTCGGGCCGGATGAGGGAGTGGGCGTCGCCGTCGCCGACGACTTCGAGGTGGACGTGGTTGGCGTGCCGGCCGCGGGTGAGCATCGTGTACAGCTGCTGGCGCGTCTCGGCGCCGGTGGCGATGCCGTGCAGGACGTCGGCGGTGACTCCTTGGGCGCCGTGGATGGTGCAGGCGTAGCCGAGTTCGACGGACTCGTTGATGTACGCGGCGGGCAGGATCACGGTCTGGCGGTTGGTCTGGTGGATCGCGCGGAGGTCGCCGTTGGTGGCGATGCCGGTGATGGTCCAGCGGTCACCGTTGCGGACCCAGTCGGTGCCTGAGGTGCGCAGCCGGCGGTCGTTCAGGCGGGTGATGATCACGTCGCCGACCGCCACGTCGCTGCCGTCGGCCAGCGCCACGGTGCGGGTGGGCCGGACGCCGCAGCGGAGGTCGGCTTGGGCGCGAGCGTTGAGTTCGGCCACCAGGGCGCGGGTGGGGGCGACCATGAGGGCGTCCGCGCTGGCGTGGTGGGCGGTGAGCCAGGAGGCGAAGACCTGGTCGGCGCAGGTGCTCAGGTCGCCGACGTGGACGCGGTGGTTGTCGAGGTAGAAGCCGAGCGCTTCGGGGTCGCCGGCGCGCAGCGCGAGGCTGGCGGCGCCTTCGGCGGGGTCGGCGAAGCGGACTAGTTCGTTGAGCTGGACGGCGCCGTGGGTGGCTTGGATGTCGCGGAGGACGCCGCCGGCGCCGATCGCGGCGAGTTGCTGGTCGTCGCCGATGAGGCGCACCGATCCGCCGCGGTCGAGGACGAACTCGACGACCTGGTCCAGCGAGAGGGTGTCGGCCATGCCGGCCTCGTCGATGATGACCAGGCTCGTCGGTCCGATGTGTTCTGCCCACGCGGGGAGCGGTCGTCGGTGGTTGAGGGCGTGGGTGAGGAGGGC
>JARKOU010000157.1 GCA_029975645.1 Actinomycetales bacterium | reverse complement strand
CGACGTCACGGCCGAGCCGCGCGTGACCGAGGGCGGGGTGGTGCTCGTGACCGCGCGCCTGCGCGCCGCGCGCGACGTGGTCCTCCAGGGCGGCGCCGTGTCCTTGGTGCGCCACATCTCCTACCGCTACATCACCGGGGGGATCTTCGGCGCGACGCACTCCTCGCTCGCGCGCCGGACCGAGGTGGTGGCGACGCAGCCCCTGCCCGGCCCCTCTCTCCTGAGGGGCGGCTCCGAGGAGGAACACCAGGTCCTGCTCGCGGTGCCCGCCGACGGGCCGCCGAGCCTCGCGTGCGAACTCGCGAAGGTCGAGTGGCGCATCGACGCCCGGGTGCGGTTCGAGGGCAGTGAGCACGCGGACGCGCCACACCTGGGTCTCGTGGTGCTCGGCACCGGGCGGGATGCCGCGACCGCCGGGGGGACGGTCATGGAGCGCGGACGGCGCGGCGTCGTCGACCTCGAGGACGTCACCACGCGCGTGGTCGACGCCGGGACGCGGCTCGGGGGGACGGTGGTGCTGGGCCGCCGAGCCGTCGGCCTGCGCTCGGTGAAGGTCGAACTCGTGCTGGTGCAACTGGTTCCCCACGGCCCGGTGATCACCGAGGACCTCGCCCGGAGCCCGTACACGGCCCCGAAGGAGGCCGAGGAGGTCCTGGTGCGCGCGGTCCTGGCCGGAGCCGACGGCCCGCCGATCGATCGCCTCCCGTTCGTGCTCGAGGTGCCCGCGCTACCGGCGCCGTCCCTGGTCACCGAGGACTTCCGGCTCCAGTGGGTGCTGCGGGCCACGGTCCGCCGGCGCGTGGCCGGCGTCCCGCTCACCACGGTGGTGGACCTCGAGGTCCAGGGGTCGACGGCGCCCGTGGCCGGGTGAGCGACCCCCCAGAGGCCCGCGTCACCCGCACGTCGGGAAGTTGGTCCCACGCGCCAGGGCCTTCGCGCCGTCGATGCTGGTACCTGCGTCGACCAGGGTGGAGCCTTCAGGTGCAGGACCGTTCCTCGAGAGCCGTGACCGTGATCCTCGACGCGCCCACGTCGGCGCTCGAGGGTTCCGTTATGGCTGTCCGCGTGCGACTCTCGCCCCGCGAGCGCGCGCTCGTCGCCTCGGGCGAGGTGACGCTGACCCGGACCATCGCCTTTCGTTACCGGCAGGAGAACAACGACGGCGCCACGCACCTGGCGACGGCGCGGCGCAGCGAGGTGGTGGCGGTCCAGCCCCTGCCCGCCTCCCCGGAGGGCGTCGCCGGCGAGTACGACGCCGAGGCGCTGCTCCCCGTGCCGCCCCAGGGCCCGCCGTCGGCCGATACGGAACTTGTCTCGGTCGACTGGACGGTCCGCGCCCTGCTCGACGTCGGCGCCACCCGCCCGGCTCAGGCGGTGGCGAAGGTGGCCGTGCTGACCCGTGCCCCGGCGTTCGACGGCGCCGTGGTCCGCCCGCCCCACACGGACGACCGCGGCCACACGGTCGTCGAGATCGACCACCTGTCCACCCGGCGGATCGCCCCGGGGACCCGCCTGCGCGGGGAGGTGGTGGTCGCGCCGCTCCACCCGGGTCCGATCCGGAACGTGCGGCTGGAACTCGTGCTCCTCGAGCACGTCCCGCGCGGGGCGGCGCACCGTCCGGACGCCGTCGGCAGCAAGGACGCCGCCAGCGTGGTGGCGACCATCGCCCTCGCGTCCGGGTTGGAGGTGAGCGAGGACCTGCCGACCGTGCGGCTGCCGTTCGTGCTCGACGTGCCCGACCCCCTGCGTGCGCCCTCGGTCGCGACGCCGGAGTTCGAACTCGGCTGGACGCTGCGCGCCGTCGTCTCGCGCCCGCTGCACCGGGACGCCTTCGCCGAACTCGATCTCCAGGCCGTTACGGTGGCCGGATGACAGCCGGAGCGGGTGACGCGGACGCCCTGGCCGGCGCGGAGTGGCCTGCCGGGATCGCCAGGCCGGTGACGGCCGACCTCCTCAAGGGCGGATGGGTCGGCACCACGTGGCGGGCGGTCCTCGCGGACGGCTCCACCGTGATCGTCAAGCAGACGCCCTACCCGGCCGACGCCGAGGTGGACGGGCTCGCAGCCCTCGCCGGCGCGGGAGTCCCGGTGCCCGCGGTCCTCGGCCACGCCGGCGGCACCCTGGTCCTCCAGCGGGTGGCGGGTCCGCCCGACTGGGCGGGGCTCGGTCGGGCGGTCGCCCACATGCACGCCGTGACGTCGGATCGGTACGGCTGGCACCGCGACAACCAGGCCGGTCGCTTCCGCCAGCCCAACGGCTGGCTCGAGGACTGGCCCACTTTCTTCGTCGAGCGGAGGGTGCGGACGCACCTGACGGACCCGAGCGTGCCCGCGGGACTCCGGGTGCGGATCGAGCGGGCGTGCGACGGCCCGATCCAGGCCCTGTTGCCGGCGTCCCCGCCGGCGGCACTGACCCACGGCGACCTGTGGCCGGGGAACACCGTCGAGGGTCGCTGGGTGATCGATCCCGAGGTCAGTTACGCCGACCGGGAACTCGACCTCGCCTACATGCACATGGCGGGGGTGCCGTTCCCCGAGGCCTTCTGGGGTGCGTACCTCGAGGTCGCGCCGCTGCCCGAGGGCTATCCCGAGCGCCGTCGGCTCCTCGAACTGCACCACCGGCTGCTCCAGGTGCGGCACTTCGGGGAGTCCCAGGTCCCGGCCCTCGACGCGCTGCTGCGCCACTACGGCTGGTAGGCGGCTTCCGGCCTCAGCGGGGAGTAGCGGAGCGGCGCCGCTCAGGCGGCGACGGGAAGCCCGGCGAGTTGCCAGGCGAAGGTGCCGCCACGCACGTTGACCACCTGGAAGCCCTGGCGGGCCAGCCACATCGAGACGGTCACCGAACGGCTCCCGGACTGGCAGATCACCAGGTACTCGCTGGTCTTGTCGAGCGAGCCGACCGTGGTGGTCAGCGAGCTCATCGGCATCGACGTCGCCCCGGGCACGTGGCCGGCCGCGAACTCGTGCGGCTCGCGCACGTCGAGGAGTGTGGGCGCCTGGCCGGTGGCGAGGAGGCGGTTCAGGGTCTGGACGTCGATCTCGTTCATGGCGGGTCTCCTGGCGATGTTCGGGTCTGGGACGTGTCGGGGCGGGGACGAAGGGGCGATCGGCGCCGCTCAGCCCTTGTCGAGCACCAGGTCGGGGCGCGCCGCGCGGAGGGTGAGCATCCCGCCGGAGAGGTTGGCGGAGTCGAAGCCGGCGGCGGTGAGCACGCGGTGGGCCAGGTAGGAGCGGAACCCGCTCGCGCAGTGCACGCGGACCGGCCGGCCGGCCGCCGCCTCGCGGATCTCCTCGAGGCGCTCACGAACCTTGGTGTGCGGGACGTTGAGGGCGCCGGGGAGGTGACCGGAGGCGTACTCGCGCGGGCTGCGGACGTCGAGGATGAGGGCCTCGGCGGCGGCGTCGTCCAGGTCCCACGGGTACCAGAGGCGCAGGGTGCCGTCGAGGACGTTCTGGGCCACGAAGCCGGCCATGTTCACGGGATCCTTGGCTGAGCCGTAGGGCGGCGCGTAGGCGAGTTCGAGTTCCGCGAGGTCGTCCGCGGTGAAGCCGGCCCTGATCGAGGTGGCGATCACGTCGATCCGCTTGTCGACGCCCTCCTGGCCCACGGCCTGGGCGCCCAGGACCTTCCCGTCCGTGCCCACGGTCAGCACCAGGTGCATCTGCTTGGCGCCCGGGAAGTAGCCGGCGTGCTGGTTGGGGTGCACGTGGATCACGTGGTGCGGGATCCCGGCGGTGCGTAGTTGCCGCTGGTTCGCCCCGGTCATGCCGGCGGTCAGGCCGAACACCCGGACGATCGCGGTGCCGAGCACGGCGGGGGCCGTGACGGGCTTGCCGAAGATCGCATCCGCCGCGGCGCGACCCTGCCGGTTCGCGGGTCCGGCGAGCGGCACGGGGCCGAGCGCTCCGGTGACGCCGTGGCGCACCTCGATCGCGTCGCCCACTGCCCAGATGCTCGGGTCGGAGGTGCGAAGCGTCTGGTCCACCACGATCGCACCGTTCCTGCCGACGGCGAGTCCGGCGTCGGCGGCCAGGTTCGACGCGGGGCGGACGCCGACCGAGAGGAGGACCACGTCCGCGGGGAGCCGGGTGCCGTTGGAGAGCACCACCTCGACGCCGTGCGGCTCCGCCGGCGCGTCCTCCTCCGTGGGGATCGGTTCCTCGATCGCCGTGGCGGAGACGCCGGTGTGGACGTCGATGCCGTGCCGCACCAACTCCTCCTGGAGGAGCGAGGCCAACTCGTCGTCGATCGGCGGGAGGACGTGCGGGGCGAGGTCCACCAGCGAGACCTCGAGGCCGCGCAGGTGCAGCGCCTCGGCTGCTTCGATGCCGATGAAACCGGCGCCGAGCACCACGGCGCGCCGCGCCCCGCCGTCGACCAGGGCGCGGACCGAGTCGGCATCCGGGACCGTGCGCAGGGTCTGCACGAGCGGGGAGTCGATGCCGGGGATCGGCGGGCGGATGGCGCGGGCGCCGGGGGAGAGGACCAGCGCGTCGTAGTCGAGCGCATATTCGCCGTTGGCGTCCACCACGCGCACCTGCTTGGCCTCGCGATCGATCGCGACGGCCTCCGTGCCGGTCCGCACGTCCAGGGCCAGCGCCGCGCGGAGGCTCTGTGGCGTCTGGACCAGCAGGTCCGCGCGGTTGGGGATCTCGTTGCCCACGTGGTACGGCAGGCCGCAGTTGGCGAAGGAGACGTAGTCGTCCTTCTCGACGACGACGATCTCCGCGTCCTCGGACAGGCGTCGCGCCCGGGCGGCCGCACTCATGCCGCCGGCGACGCCACCGACGATGACGATCTTCATGTCCAGTCCCTCTCGGGCTCGGGGGCGGTTCGTTCCTGCAGATCACTATACCCCCGGGGGTATGTACCGCCAAGGATCTTGGTCCCTCCCGGGTGCGTGGTCTCGGTCACGTCGCGCACAGCCGGACCGCGAACCGCGAACACCCCGCCGGATCGCGAACACCCCGCCGGATCGCGAACATCGAGGCGGGTGGCGAACATCGGGAGTTCGCAATGCGACCGGATGTTCGCGATCCGCCGGACGGCGAACATCCCGCCGAACCGCGAACATCCCGCCGGATCGCGAACGTCAAGGCGGGTGGCGAACATCGGGAGTTCGCAATCCGACCGGATGTTCGCGATCTGCTCGGTTGTTCGCGATCTGCGCGGTCGTTGCAGGGCCGACCGGTGCGGACGGCCTGTCAGTCGGTGCGGACGGCGACGACGACGGCGTCCAGTGCGGGTCGGTCGGACCCCGCGACCGCGCGGCGGCGCGTCTCGGCCGTCTCGACCGTCAAGCCGGTGCCGGCGAGGTGCGCGACGACGTCGTCGGGCGCGTACAGCACCCTCGGGTCCTGGGGGCCGCCGACGCCGTCCGCGAGGTTCGCGGCGTCGTGCCCCACCACGAGGAGCGTCCCGCCGGGAGCGATCGACGCCGCAGCCCCCCGAAGCGCGGTGCGCAGCGCGTCCGGCTCCAGGTGGAGGTAGGCGACGACGGCGAGGTCGTACGCCCCGGGTGCGGGAGGCTCGTGCACGACGTCGGCGATGCGCCACGTGATCAGGTGTGCCACCCCGCGTTCGCCTGACAGCGTCCGCCCGCGCTCCAGGCCGACGCCGGAGAAGTCGACGGCGTCCACCTGCCACCCTCGCGTCGCGAGCCAGATGGCGTGCCGGCCCTCGCCGGCGGCGACGTCGACGGCGCGGCCCGGGGCGAGCGGTTCAGCCACCTCCCGAACCCACACGTTGGGCTCGACGTGCCAGACCGGCGTGGTGGACGCGGCGTATCGCGCGTCCCATCCGTGAGAGTCCATGCGGCGACCAGTTCGGGTGCGGGGCTCGGGCGGCGTCGGCTCGGGGGAAGGATCGGCCGGGTCAGGCGAGGGACATGAAGAGCTTCTCGAGCTTGGCGCGGTCGATCCCGGCCGCCTCCTCGCCCTCGAGCGCGCACTGCTCCAGCCCGGTCGCAATGATCGCGAAACCGGCTCGATCGATCGCCTTGGAGACAGCGGCGAGTTGCGTCACGACGTCAGCGCAGTCGGAGCCGGCCTCGAGCATGCGCAGCACGCCGCCCAACTGGCCCTGCGCCCGGCGCAGCCGGTTGATGACCGCTGTCATCTTCTTGGGTTCGAGCTGCATCGGTGCTCCCTGGTCGGGTGTCTGGAGGATGGAGTGCGGAAGGATCTGGGGAGAAGGGGTGGGCTCCTCGGGCGATGATCCCACCCCGGGAGCGGTCACCGCCCCGTCCGGACCGCCCCGCCCGCCGCCTGCCAGGCGGCGATCCCGCCCGACAGGCTTGTGGCGCGGTAGCCCGCGGACCGGAGTTGGCGTGCGGCGACCGCCGATCGCGACCCGGACGCACACATGACCACCACGGGGAGGTGTGCCGGGATGCGGCGGGTTTGCGAGGCGACCTGTGCCAACGGGATGTGGACGGCGCGCGGCGCGTGGCCGGACCGCCACTCGTTCGACTCCCGCACGTCCACCAGCGTGGCGCCGTCGGCCACCATCTCCAGCGCGCGCGTCGCCGAGATCGTGTGCGGCACCTTGATCAGCGGGTTGCCCTCGGCGTCGACCTCGGTGCGGTGGAAGCGGCTGAAGAAGGACGTGATGGCGCTCGGCATGGGGCCGGGATACCCCTAGGGGTATCGGGATCACAACGCTCTCGCTAC
Organism: Actinomycetales bacterium; assembly: GCA_029975645.1. Lineage (GTDB taxonomy): Bacteria > Actinomycetota > Actinomycetes > Actinomycetales > JAHECE01 > JAHECE01. The sequence goes on along the minus strand of JARKOU010000157.1, from coordinate 7,031 downwards.
AGCGCGAGGGCGAGGATCGCGAGGTTGACGACGGCGAAGCTCGCCAGCCACGGGTGGAAGTAGATGATCGTGAGGAGGAGGGAGATGACGGCGGTGCCGGCGGCGACCTCGTCGGGCCAACCTGCGCCGACAAAGAAGCCGAGGGCCGCCAGCGCGAACAGCGCCGCGCAACCGATCGCGACGACGACGGCGGCGCGGCGGGCGCCGCGCTCGTCGACCTGTTCCGTGCGCAGGATCCACGAGTCCCGGGCGTCGAAACTGCGCTTCTCGGGGTCGTAGGCGGGGAGCCAGATGGCCAGGTGCACCAGGGCGTGCGCGATCAGGGCCAGCCCGGCCAGAAAACGCATCGATCGACCCCCTCACGTGCCACGACGCCCCATTCTCGCCCGACGTCGCGTGCCTGCAGCGAAGGCGCGCCCGCGCTTCGCCCTCAGGCGAGGAACGCCTCCCACGTCGGGTCCGTCTCGACGTACGTCTGCAGGCGCTCGACGGCGCCCGGCGTGCTGAGCACGGTGTGATACCCGGGCCGGCCGGCCGGGGCGGCCGCGATGGCGGCCAGGAACGTCGACCGCTCCAGCGGGTGCTCCGACACGTAGGCGGTGAACCCCGTTTCGTCGAGCACGCGGCGCACGATCTCCAGGTTGGGGTTCTGCTGGAGCCACAGCGTGCCGAGCGTCGCCACGCCCACCTGGAGCCCGTGCTGGGACGGGTGCTCGGCCAGGCGGTCATAGGCGTGGGAGATCAGGTGCTCGCTCCCGGACGCAGGTCGCGACGACCCGCAGACCTCCATCGCCACCCCGCTCATGACGAGCGCCCCTGCGGTCAACTGGAGGAAGTCCAGGTCGGTGACGCTCTTGACGGGGTGGTTCACCAGGTTCGTGACGCTCTGCATCGAGATCATCACGGAGAAGTCGTTCACCGGCTCGCCGGTGGTGTGGTAGGCGAGTTTCCAGTCCGCGATCGCGGAGTACTTCGAGAGCAGGTCTCCGATCCCCGAGTAGTTGAACTGGGCGGGCGAGCCCTGGATCACCGTGGTGTCGATGACCACTCCGTAGGGAATGGTGGCCTTGCAGCTCGCTCTCTTACCGGCGATGGTGAGGCTCGCCCCTGGCGAGGCGAAGCCGTCGTTGGAGATCGCCGTCGGAACCGCCACCACCGGCAACTGCGTGAGGAAGCCGGCGTACTTCGCGAAGTCGACGGCGACGCCGCCGCCCACCGCCACGATCGCCTGGGCGTCGCGCGGCAGGCGGAAGGCGGAGGCGATGACGTCCTCGATCGCGTTCGTATGGACCTCTTCCTCCACCGCGACCGTGATCTCGGAGGAGTCGAGGGAGATCTCGATCGTCTGGCCCAAGAGGTCCTTGATGCCGGTGCCGTAGTAGACCACCACGTGGTGGAAGCCGCTCTTCCTCAGGTACTTGCCCACCTTGTAGAGGGCGTGCGGCTTGATCCGCAGCAGCGAGGGGATCTGGATCTCCACGGCGCGCCTCAGGTGTGGGTGGCCAGTTCGTCGAGGTCGATCTCGGCGATGCTGGGGTAGACGAAGGTGGGTCGGTAGGGGAATTCGCTGATCACCTCGCGCGTGGACACGCCCGAGAGCACCAGGCACGTGCGCATGCCGGCCTCCATCCCGCCGACGATGTCCGTGTCCATCCGGTCCCCGATCATCACGCAGTCCTCGGCGTGCGCACCGAGCATGCGGCGCGCGTAGATCATCATGAGGGAGTTCGGCTTGCCCACGATGTACGGCTGCTTGCCGGTGGCCGCCGCGATGGCGGCGAGCAGCACGCCCGCGGCCGGTTCGGTGCCGCCCTCCACAGGATCGATCATGTCCGGGTTGGAGCCGATGAACTTGGCGCCGTCGTCGATCAACTGGGCGGCCTTCTTCAGCATCGGGAAGGAGAAGGCGGCCGTCTTGCCCACCACCACGTAGTCCGGGCTCGACTCCGTGAGGGAGTAGCCGACCTTGTGCAGCTCCGTCGCGAGACCGGCCCCGCCCACCACGTAGGCGGAGCCGCCCGGCCGCTGCGTCGCCACGAACTGGGCCACCGCCATCGCCGAGGTGATGAAGTTGCCCTCCTCAAGGCGGTCGATGCCCAGGGCCGAGAGCTTGCGGACCAGGTCCAGCGGCGTCTGCTCGGAGTTGTTGGTCAGGAACAGGAACGGCACGTCGCGCGCGCGCATCCGCTCGACGAAGTCCCGGGCGCCGGGGATCAGTTGCTTGCCCCGGTAGATCACCCCGTCCATGTCCGAGATCACACTGAGCCGAGCCACCGCACCTCCTCGTCGGGCCGGGACCGAGCGGACGCGGCGCGTCCGGCCCCTTCGTCACGTCGACCCTAGCCGCGGTCCGGGCGGTCCGGGCCGGGTCAGACGGCGCTCGTGACGAGCGCCTCCACGCCCGCCTCGTCCACGGGGCTTCCCGTCCACTCCGCAACCTTCGCGAGCACGCCGTCGCGCGCCGTCGCCCGCTCCTCCGCCGGCTTGGCAGCGGCTGCCGCCCAGCGCCGGCGCACCTCCCAGACGAGTTCCCGACGGCGCAGCGCCTCCTCGACGCGCTCCATCTGCTGGTCCGTGGCCTCGAAGGCGAAGACGCGGCGGACCGTGTCCGGGATGACCAGGCGGTAGTCGTGACCGCCCTCGGCGAAGACGCCGGGTGTGGGCACCAGGGAGTTCTGCAGGTCCACGAACGTGGTGAAGAACGTGGTGACCGGGATCCAGTACGTCCCGCGCGGCGCGCCGGGCGGGCGCATCTCGTCCGGTCCCAGCCACGGCGGCCGGCGCCAGAGCATGGGCACGTAGAACTTGGGGACGGGGTCGTTCCCGTTCTGCAGGAGGAGGTAGCGGACGCGCTCCTTCTGGTCCTCGGGGAGGTCCACCCAGTCGCCGATCGAGCGCGGCAGGTAGGCATCGCCGGGGCCGATGCCGGGCGGCACGTGGAGGGGCCGCCGCCCCCAGAGCTGCAGGCGCCAGTCGCTCGCGGCGGGTGTGCCGATCCAGATGGCGGCGTCCAGCGCGACGCCCTCGACTCCGCTGATGCCCTGGCCCACGAACATGTCCTGGCTGACGTGGCAGCCCAGCGACTCCCCGAAGAGGTAGAACTTCGGGCGATCGGCCGCCGGCATCGCGAGGAGGCGCTGCACGATGCCGTTGACCAGGATCCGGGTCTGCTGCGCCGCCATCTCGACCTTGGACAGCGAGAGGGCCGAGGGGAGCACGGAGTACTGGATGCCGGCCGAGGCGCAGTTGCCACGGGTGAGGAACTCGACCGCCTCGCTCGCGACGTAGTTGATGTAGCCCGAACCGGTGGGTGAGAACAGGACGAACACCGGGCGCCGCAACGCCTCGGTCCGGTCGATCTCCGCCAGGAGGAGAGCGGCGCGTTCCTCCGGCGTGTCGGCGGAATCGAGCGAGGCGTACACGCGGATGGGCTGCACGGCCGGCTCGCCCATGACGTCCTCGATCACCGGGGGCGTCAGCGCCATCGAGAGCCACCGCCGGCTCTCCCGCGTCTGCGCCTCCCACGGGATGACGCTGCCGGGGCCGCCGGTCACCTCGGGAATGGCCGGCGCGGCGGAGTGCGCCGGTTCCAGCCCGGTCCCGGCGACCGTGAGTTTGGCGTTGATCTGCGTGAGGCCGTACCAGCCGGCTGCGCTCAGGCCGGCCCAGACGATTCCTCGGCCGAGCGTTCGGTGGTCGTCCGGTTCGCCCCCGATGGCTGCTGCCGCCGCCCGCGCCGTCAGTCCGGTGGCCCGGGACTCCGCCCAGCTCAGTCCGAGGAGAGCCGCGGTGACGCCGACGCCGGCGGCGGTGGCCCGCGGGAGGTCGACCTCGCGGACCACGTCCTCGCGCATCCCTTCGCCGGCCCCGGCTACTCGGACGGACTCGGCCCGCCGGGCGAGGGCGTACCCGGCACCCCAGACGCCGAGCGTGGCCGCGAGGGTGCCGACTCGGTTCCACTTCTTCCCGCGCCGGATCTCGAGGAGGTCGGCGAGCAGCCCGGCGGCGGCCGTGGCGGCCGTCGCTTCCCCGGCCAGCCGGGCGAGAGCGCGCGCCGGGGGGTCGTCCGCTCGGTCCGGCAGCGTGCGAGCCAGGGCCGCGCCACCGATCAGGGCCGCCGCATCCACCGCCAGGCCCGTCACCACCCGCCCGGTGCGGGAGGTCTGGGCGCCGGGGATCCGGTTCGCGACCGATCGCAGGAAGGAGTGCGAGGCGCTTCCCCAGCCGAACGCCGTCGACGCCGCGATGCCGCTGATGATCGCCTGGCCCTGGCTGCCCCGAGAGATGAGGTTGGGCTGGAAGGACAGGCCGTTGACGAAGGCTCCGAGGAGCCCGCCCGTGCGGCCCGAGACGTCGAGTTCGAACCGGCCGTTGGTGGGGAGGTCAGACATAGCGCCCAGTCTTGCCGATCGACCGCGCGATCGCGCGAGATAGCGACGTCGGCGCGTGCGATGGGGGTGGCGCGGCGTCGGGGGTGGGCGCAGGGCGGGCCGGGCCTCGTCGGTTCGGCTGGGTACCCTGGAGGTGATCACGCGCCCGGTGCCCGGGCGCACGCCCACCCCTCGGAGCACTCGTTGCGCGTTCGCCTGCGCCGCCTCATGCCCGCCCTCGCCGTCGCTGCCCTCGCCCTGGCCGCCTGCGCGCCGTCGGGCGCCTCGCCCGAGCCGGAGCCCACCGTCACCGCCCAGGCGCAGGCCCCGGGCGCCGCGGCAACCGTTCTGGCCGCTGCCGAGCCCGCGGAACTGGCGCTCCAGGCGAGTCGGGCGTTCTTCGCGAGCGCCCCGATCGCCGTCGTCGCGCCGGTGACCGACGCCGGAGCCCAGGTGACGGCGTCCTCGCTCGCCGTTCTCCTGGGAGTCCCCGCGCTCCTGTCCGGCGGTGCGGGCGGGAGCGACCCGCTCGAGGCCGAGTTGGCCCGCCTCGGCACTGAGACGGTCCTCGCCGTCGGTGCTGTGGACGGCCTCCCGACGGGCGACGACGGCGCCTCCGCCGAGGCCGAGCCGGACCGGCAGCAGGACGCGACGCCGGCGACGGGCGTCACGGTTGAGGTGGTGCCCGCCCCGGCCGACCCCGGCGCCCTCGGCGCCCTCCTCGGCGTCGCCCTCGCCACGGGCCACCCGGTGCCCGACGGCGGACAGGTCGCCGCGGTCGCGGCGCTGGACCCGACCACGCCGACGCTCCTCACGCTCGCCGCCGCCGCGCCACCGGCGACGCCGCAGACCAGCGCCACGCTTGGCGAGGCGGACCTGCCCGAGCGCGCGCCGACCGAGACCGTCAGCGGCGTAGTCGCGCTCTCGGACGGCGCGGCCGCCCAGGTCGCGGCAACTGCCACGGCTCGCGCGGCCGGTGCCGGAGTGCTCGTGGTGCCCGGCGGCGATCCGCGCGGCTCGGGCGCGGTGATCCAGGCGCTCGCGGCGGCGCCGCCGGACGCCGTCGTCGGCTTCGGCCCGACGTTCGGCGACGACGCGACGCTCGCCTGGCGGGCCGCCACCGCCGCGACCGGGGTGGAGCTCCCGGGCGGGACGCAACTGGCGTACCAGGGCAAGATGAACGTGGCGCTGTACGGCACGCCCGGCACCGGGGCGCTCGGCGTGCTCGGTGAGCAGGGCATCCCGGAGACCATCGCGCGGGCGCGGGAGCACGCTGCCGCGTACGAGCCCTACACGGACGAGACGGTTGTCCCGTCCCTCGAGATCATCGCGTCGGTGGCGTCGGGCGGGGCGGGCGACGACGGGAACTACTCGAGCGAGCAACCGGTCGCCCAGTTGCGGCCCCTCATCGACGCCGCGCACGAGGCGGGCCTCTACGTGGTGCTCGACCTCCAACCGGGCCGGACGGACTTCCTCACCCAGGCCCGCCTGTACGAGGAACTGCTCCTCCTGCCGTACGTAGGCCTCGCGCTCGACCCCGAGTGGCGGCTGAAGCCCGACCAGGTGCACTTACGCCAGATCGGATCGGTGGGCATCGACGAGGTCAACCAGGTGGTGACGTACCTCGCGGATCTCACGCAGGCCAACCGGCTCCCGCAGAAGCTCCTCGTGCTCCACCAGTTCCGTGGCTCGATGATCGCCGGGCGGGAGCGCCTGGACATGTCCCGCTCCGAACTCGCCATCACCATCCACGTGGACGGCCAGGGCACCCAGCCCGCGAAGAACGAGACGTGGCGGGCGCTGCAGGTGAACGCACCGCCGGTGTACTGGGGCTGGAAGAACTTCTACGACGAGGACATCCCGATGCTCACCCCGGAGCAGACCATGAGGATCGTTCCCCAGCCGGACCTGGTCTCCTACCAGTAGCCCGCGGCTCCTTGCCCGGGAGGGCGCGCGGGCCAGAATGGACCCGTGGGATCCGACGACGGCGCTCCGCCAGGCTGGTGGCGACGCCGGTCCGCGCGCACCCGGCGCCTGGTGGGATCGATCCTCGCCGTCGCGGTCTGCGGGGTGGTGGCGGTGGTCGCCGGCGTCACCACGGCGAGCGCCGAGGGGTCTCTCGGACCCCACGAGGCGCGCTACGCGGTGACCGTGGACCGCGCGCTCACCGTGGACCTCGGGCCGCTGGGCTCGCTCGTGCTGGAGTCGCCGCTCCCGTGGCCCCTGGGCGTCGAGGTGGTGGTCGGCGCCATCCCCGCCGACCTCGCGGCGGCGACGGCCAACCCCAACCTCGCGCTCGCCGGGGACCTCGACGCCTACCTGCAGTTCTTCACGCGTCCCGACGTCGCGATCCGGACGGCGTCGCTCGACCTGGTGGCCGACGCCGGACGGCGCACGGTGCTCGCCTGGTCGCTCCTGCTCCTCCTCGTGGCTGCGGCGCGGATGGCCTCGCCTCGCCTGCTCCGCGAGGACGCCCGGGTTCTCCTCGAACGGCCCGGCGTCGGCCTGCTGGTCGGAGCCGTGGTGCTGGGCGCGGCGGTGGTTCCGGTGGTGGCGGCAGGCGCCCGGGGGAACACCGAGGGCCGCGTGCTGCCCGTCCTCGCTGACACCCCGTTGGCGCAGGCCCGCGTGGTCGGCCGGCTGGGCGACTTCATCGAGGGC
>JARKOU010000126.1 GCA_029975645.1 Actinomycetales bacterium | reverse complement strand
GCTGCTGGGGTCGACCAGCCAGACGCTCCTGCACCACTCGGTGTGCCCCGTGATGGTGGTGCCGTCTCGCATCCGCGACGAGGGCTTGCCGCCCACCGCCGTCGGGCGCAAGCGGCCGTAATCCAACTCGGATCTGGGTCACCGCGGGCGCGGGACCTCCCTCGCCCTTTCGATGGACCCTCGCCTTCGCGGCGGGGCTGCCTACGCGAGCGGGACGAGGTGCTTGGCGTCGATGTCCTTGACCTTCTGGACCCGGCGGGCGTACTTCTCGCCGCCCGGCTCGGCGCCGAGCCAGTCCGTGGCCATCCAGACCTTGACGATCTCCAGCGCGATCGCAGAGCCGATGATCTTGCCGCCGATGCACAGCACGTTCGTGTCCGAGTGCGAGCGAGCGAGTTCCGCGCAGAACGGGTCCTGGCACACGGCGGCGAACACGCCCGCCACCTTGTTCGCGATCATCGCGCTGCCGTAACCCACGCCGTCGACGAAGATCCCGCGGTCCACCTCGCCCTTCGCCACAGCGAGGGTCGCGGGGTAGACGTGGTCGGGGAGGTCGGCGGGGTCATCGGTATCGGTGCCGAAGTCCACCACCTCGTGCCCGCCCGCCGCGAGCAGGGCCTTGATCTCTTCCTTGAGTGCGCGGCCGGCGTGGTCGCTCGCCATCGCGATGCGCATGCTGGACTCCCGTGGTGATCGATGTCCGTGGTCGTCGAGGTCCCGGATCCTGCTCACCGTACGGCCACGTGCGGGCGCCGGGGGCCGGTATCGGGCGCCGTCGGCGGCGCAGACCGCGAACACCCCGCCGGACCGCGAACATCGCGTCACACCGCGAACTCCGGGAGTTCGCAGTCCGACGCGATGTTCGCGCTTCGTCGAGATGTTCACGGAACGTCGGGGTGGGTGGGGCCGCGATGTTCGCGGAATGGCGGGCTGGGTGGGGCCGCGATGTTCGCGGAACGTCGGGGTGGGCGGGTCGCGATGTTCGCGCGGGGTGGGGGGGTCCGCCGGGCGCGCCGGGCCTGACGACCGGTCCTACGCCGCGCGCAGCACACCCGCGAGCGCGTCGAGCCCGCGGTGCAGGTCCGATTCCGAGATCACCAGCGGCGGCGCGAGCCGGATCGTCGAGCCGTGCGTGTCCTTCGCGAGCACCCCGCGCTCGGCCATCCGCTCGCACACCTCTCGCCCGGTCAGGCCAACGCCCGGCGCGACGTCGACCCCCGCCCACAGCCCCACCTGCCGCACGCCCGCCAGCAGCCCGTCCGCCACGAGTTCCGCGAGCCGCCACTCCAGCACCACGCCCAGGTGGCGCGCTCGCGCCTGGAGATCGCCGGGCGCGAGGAGGTCCACCACGCCCAGCCCGACGGCGCACGCCAGCGGGTTCCCGCCGAACGTGGAGCCGTGCGTGCCGGCGGTCAGCACCCCGAGCACGTCCTGGCGCCCTACCACGGCGCTCACCGGCACGATCCCGCCGCCCAGCGCCTTGCCCAGGGTGACGAGGTCCCCGCGCACGCCCACCAGGTCCGCGGCCAGCGTCGCCCCCGCCCGGCCCAGCCCCGACTGGATCTCGTCCAGCACCAGCAGCACGTCCGACGCCGAGCACATCGCCCGCAGCCGTGGCAGGTAGTCCGGCGGCGGGATGAGCACCCCCGCCTCGCCCTGGATCGGCTCCACCAGCACGGCCACGGTGTGCTCGTCGATCGCGCGCTCGACGGCGTCCGCGTCCCCGTACGGCACCACCACGAACCCCGGCGTGAACGGGCCGAACCCCGCGCGCGCCAGCGGGTCCGAGGACATCGAGACGATCGTGGTGGTCCGCCCGTGGAACGCCCCGGCGGCCACCACGATCCGCGCCTGGTCCGCCGGCACCCCCTTGACGTCGTACCCCCACTTGCGGGCGGCCTTGATCGCCGTCTCCACGGCCTCGGCGCCGGTGTTCATCGGCAGCACCATCTCGGCGTCGGCCAGCCCCGCGAGCGCCTCCGCGAACGGGTGCAGCAGGTCGTGCTCGAACGCGCGCGAGGTGAGCGTGAGCCGGTCGAGTTGCGCGTGCGCGATCGCCGTCAGCCCCGGGTGCCGGTGCCCGAAGTTCAGCGCCGAGTACCCCGCCAGGAAGTCGAGGTAGCGCCGGCCGTGCACGTCGGTGACCCACGCGCCGTCGCCGGAGTGGAGGACGACGTCGAGCGGCCGGTAGTTCGGGGCGAGGCGAGGGCTGCGCATCGTGAGGGAACCGTGCCCGCTCAGGCGGGCGCCGTCGTCGTCTTCCACCGCGAGCGCGGCGAGGCGACGTCCTCCTCGTCTTCCGGCCCTGCGGCCGCGGACCACGCGGCCTCGCGCAGCTCCAGGGTGCAGCACTTGGCGCCGCCGCCACCCTTGAGAAGTTCGGAGGTGTCGACGGCGATCGGCTCGAAGCCGCGCGCCCGCAACTGCTCAGCCAGCCCCACGGCCCACGGCGAGTGGATCACATGCAGGCCGTCGGAGACGCAGTTGATGCCGAGGTGGAGGGCGTCGGCCTCCTCGGCGATGATCGCGTCCGGGTAGAGGCGCTCGAGGATGCGCCGGCTGCCGGGGGAGAAGGCGCCCGGGTAGTAGGTGATGAGGTGGTCGTCGGTGAGGATCGCGAGCGCCGTGTCCAGGTGGTAGAACCGCGGGTCAACCAGGTGGAGCGAGACCACCGGCCGACCGAACGTCTCCTGGAGCTCCAGGTGGGCGGCGTGGTCCGTGCGGAAGCCGGTGCCGGCGAGGATGGCGCGCTCGGTGAAGAGGATGTCGCCCTCGCCCTCGTTGACCTGTTCCGCCTGGGCGATGGCGAAGCCGTCCGCCGCGAGCCAGGCCTCGAACGCGGGCGATTCCGGTTGGCGCTCGGGGAAGCGGAACTTCGCGGTGTAGGCGATGCCGTCCACCACCGTGGCGCCGTTGGCGGTGTAGACCATGTCCGGCAGGCCGGGGAGCGGGTCGATGAGCTCCACCGTGTGACCCAGGCGCAGGTACGTGTCCCGCAGGTTCTCCCACTGGGCGACGGCGCGCGCGGTGTCCGTGGGCTCGTCCTTGTGCATCCACGGGTTGATCTCGTAGGAGACCGTGAAGTACGTGGGCGGGCACATCAGGTAGCGACGCTGGCGGGCGTGCCGCATGGGTCCTCCTCGTGGGGTGGGTGCGGTCCGGCGGTCCGGCGGATCGGCTCCGGCGGATCGGCTGGCCGCACCCTGGTGGGCGCCGTCGTGGGGCTTGTCCGAGCGTAGGACCCGCGGCCGCGATCGAGCCGTCCCGCGAGGGCGGGTCTTTTGCGCCGAGGGCGGGTGCGGACCGACCCGCGCGTCGCGTACAGGGCCGCCCTCGCGGCGTGGGGGGCCGCGCTCGGCGCGGTGGCGCGGCCAAACCCCTCGACGTCGCGAGCGAGAACCCTCGACCTCGGCGATCACGTGGTGGCACGGTGGGCTCATGCGCCGAGTGCTCCGCGGAATCGACCTCCCAGCGTCCGTCCGGCTCGAGACCGGGCCGGGTGACCTGCTCCGGCTCGGCGTCGACCACGAGCGGTTCGGCTCCGCGGAGGTCTACCTCCACGGCGCGCACGTCACGGGCTGGACGCCGCCGGGCGGCGCGCCGGTCCTCTGGCTCAGCGCCCAGAGCCACTTCCGCTCCGACGCCGCCATCCGCGGCGGCATCCCCATCTGCTTCCCGTGGTTCGGCGGCGGCCCCGCCGACGACCAGAAGCCCTCCCACGGCTACGCCCGCCTCCGCGACTGGCGCCTCGTCGCCGTGAGCGAGGACGCCGACGGCGTCACGCTCGCCTTCGCGCTGCCGGTCGACGACGGCGACCTCCCGCTCGAGGCGACGTACCGCGTCACGGTCGGGGAGGCCCTCGGCGTCGCTCTCGAGGTGCGTAACGCAGGCGAGGAGGCGGTCGCCTTCGAGGAGGCGCTCCACACCTACCTCGCGGTGAGCGACGTACGACAGGTCGCCGTGGAGGGTCTCGACGGCGCCCGGTACCTCGACCGTCTCGGCGGTCCGGAGCCCGTGGTCCAGGAGGAGGACGTCATCCGCTTCGCGGCCGAGACCGACCGCATCTACGTCGAGACGGACGCCGCCGTCGTCGTCTCCGATCCCGGCGCCGGGCGACGCATCACGGTCGCGAAGTCCGGGTCCTCCAACACCGTGGTGTGGAATCCGTGGGCGGACAAGGCGCACGCGATGGCGGACTTCGGCGACGACGAGTGGCCCGGCATGGTCTGTGTGGAGACCGCGAACGTGCGAACCGGGGCGATCACGCTCGCGCCCGGCGAAACGCACGTCATGACGGCCCGGATCGAGGTCGCGGCGGGCTGACGGCGGCCGGGGGCGCATTCCACCGCGGGTCTACCTCCCGCGGTCCCCTCGACATCTGCGTTCTGGGGCGTGGACCGGGCGGCGCACGCCCCGAAACGTCGATCTCGACGGCGACCGGGCGCCCCACCGCGGGCCCACCTCCCGCGATCCCCGCGACTCCTGCGTTTTGGGGCGTGCGCGGGGGGTCGCACGCCCCGAAACGTCGATCTCGACGGCGACCCGGCGCCCCACCGCGGGTCTACCTCCCGCGGTCCCCTCGACATCTGCGTTCTGGGGCGTGGACCGGGCGGCGCACGCCCCGAAACGTCGATCTCGACGGCGACCGGGCGCGCCTGGGCCAGAGGTCCCGGGTGCGGGCGGCGGGGGAAATCTACGGTCGTTCCGTGAGTAATCTCGGCCCGGCGCGCGCCCGCCCTGCGGGACGGCGCGAGAGCCTGTCGCCGGCGCGACAGGACGTGCTCGACTTGGTGGTCGACGCCGAGGGAGGCATGACCGTCGCGGAGGTGGCCAAGGCCACGGGCGCCCATCCGAACACCGTCCGCGAACACCTCGACGCGCTCGTCCAGTGTGGGCACCTTGCGCGCGCGCAGCTCCCGGCGGTGGGGCGCGGCCGTCCCCCGATGATCTACCGCGCGGTCCCCGGCACGCGTCCGATCGGCCCCGAGTACCGCATCCTCGCCCAGCTGCTCATCGAGCACCTCGCTGTGCACTCGCCGGAGCAGTCCGTGCGAGCTGACCACTCACGTTCCGCGGCCGAGGACTGGTTCGCCCGTCGGGCCGCGGAGGAGATCGCCGCCGCGCCTACAGGGATCCCCGTTCAGGGCACCGTTCCACCCGAACTGGCGTGCGGCGCCGACGGCGTCACACTGCGCCTCGAGCGCTGCCCCGTGCTGGACCTCGCCCGCCGGTACCCCGAGGTGGTCTGCTCAGTGCACCTCGGGCTGCTCCGGGGCAGCCTCGCCGGGACCCTCGACGTCGAGAAGATCGAGTTGCGCCCCTTCGCAGAAGCCGGTGCGTGCGTCCTTCGCCTTCCGCCGTTCGAGCGGTTGCCTGCCCAGGCGTACGAGTTCCTCCGCGGCCTCAACCTCGACGGCGCCTACGACGCCGACGGCGACGGCGACGGCAGTTCGGAGGAACCCAGCGGTGCCCGCCCGGTGGTGGTGGGCGCCGTCGTCGGCCGCCAACGCGTGGATGCCTGAGGAGGTGGGTGACGTGGAGGAACGCACGGCGCCGGTGATGACGGACGTCGAGGACGTGCTGGCCCTCGTGCCTGTGCAGCCGGACAGCACCGTGTCCCGGACGGTCCTGCGCGGCGAGGGTGTGCGGGTGGTGATGTTCGCATTCGACGCCGGTCAGGAACTCACCGAGCACACCGCGGCCATGCCCGTGCTGCTCCAGGTGCTCGACGGGCACCTGAGGGTCACGGCGGACGGCCGGACGGTGGACCTGCGCCCGGGCGGCGCTGTTCACCTGGGGACTCGGCTGCCCCACGCGGTCTATGCCGTCGAGCCGAGCCGGCTGATGCTGACGATGGTCGATCCGCGCGTGGTGCGCTGACGCCCTCGGGCCTCTTGTGGGCTAGTGCTGGAGACCTGGCGGCGCTCGTCCGCCGGATCTTCCGCATTGTGGGGTCGGGGGCTGCTGGGATCGAGCGCCGTGGGGTCAGGAGGTCCGGCGCGCGTCCCGGACCCGGGCGAGGGCTGCGGCGTCGCGCCCGACGCCGCGCAACGCGAGCGCGAGCATCGCCGCGAACGCCGGCGCGAGGAGGGCGCGGGTGAGGCGTCGGGGGAGCGGGCCGGCGAGCCAGACGTCCTCCTCCCAGAGGATCGTGGACGTGTCCGGGCCGACGGCGACCACCGTGATCGCGGCGTCGCCCAGCAGGATCGGGCCCTCCTTGCGGACGCGGACGACGCCGGGGGTGGCGCCGTCGGGCGGGGTGGCCTCGAGTACGCGCATGCGGTCGGTGAAGAAGCCGGCGGAGACGGCGACCACCTGATCTCCGGGGTTCAGCGGCGGTCGCGGGGCCTCGATCGTGGTGAGGGGGATCCAGCGCTCGTGCACGTGGAAGTCGCTGATCAGGGCGAACGCGTCCGAGGCGGGGAGATCGACCGTGCGCTCCATGGGCGGGCCCTTCGATCTGCGGTTGGTGGTGGTGGCGGCGAGCGTACGTGGTGCAGGCGGTCGATTGCCGGGTAGGTCCGTACGTACCGGGTAGATCCGTCGTCGTATGGCCGACGGATCTACCCGGTAGGTACGGATCTACCCGGTAGGGCCGACGTGGCCGCTGGGGTGGTCGATCTGCCGGGGCCGCTCTGGGCCGCCGTCGGCCAATGGGGTCGACCCGCGCGCCGCCCGGTACCCTCATGCCGTGCCGCTCGTGGGCGGCCACGCCCTCGTAGCTCAGGGGATAGAGCACCGCTCTCCTAAAGCGGGTGTCGCGCGTTCGAATCGCGCCGGGGGCACAGAGTGTCGTTGCAGTTCAGGGCTCTGAGATTGCCAACATATGACCGTTGCATAGTGATTGTCTGACTGTGTGCGGTCCGTGAATGGTCAGCGAGCGACACCCGCTTCTTTCGGCGGGGGTGTCGGGAGAGGCGCGCCGTGCCGCGGGTCCGGCCCGGCGCGGGCGAGGGGCCTTCGCGGCAGTTGCCGGGCTGGTGTTGAATCGGGCGCCTCGGTTGGGATTCAGGGCCGGCGGTCTCCTACCGTGGAGTCGTGGTGAGCGGTGCCAACGGCTCATCGGAGCGGGCGTCTCACCCGGTCGCGGACCGGGTGACGGCCGAATTGATGGCTGAGGTCGCGCGGCTTGAGGCCGACAACGCGCGGTTGCGGCGTCTGCTGGAGTTGACGCCGCGGGAGGCGGCACCGCCGGGTCCGGCGCAGGCGGGCTGGTTCGAGGCGCACCCGGGTGGCGTTCATGCGGGTTCGCCGGTGGAGGCGAAGATTGCGTTCTACGCCGCGATGTTCGCGGCGCGCACCGATGTGTACGCGACGCGCTGGGAGAACGCCAGGACGGGCAAGGCGGGCTGGTTGCCCGCGGTGAGTGGTGGGTGGCGAAAGGATGTGCCGCACGGGTCGCGCGACTACCTTCCCCTCACTTCGGCGGTCCTTGCCGCGCACCTCACGGGTGACCTGCACGTCGGGTTGTACCCGCTCCTTGATGGCGATCGGTGCTGGTGGTTGGCCGCCGACTTCGACGGCGCAGCAGCGATGCTCGATGCCCTCGCCTATCTCAAGGCCGCCCGTGCGGCGTCGGTTCCCGCGGCGCTCGAGGTCTCCCGCTCCGGGCTCGGAGCCCACGCCTGGGTCTTCTTCACCGCGCCTGTGTCGGCGGAGGCGGCTCGAAGGCTGGGGACCGGCCTGCTGCGCGAGGCGATGTCAGTCCGCGGCCGGATGAGCTTGGCGAGCTACGACCGGCTCTTTCCCGCTCAGGACGTGCTTCCACCCGGCGGCATCGGGAACCAGATCGGTGCGCCCCTCCAGGGTCGTTACCGCAAGGATGGGGCGACCATCTTCCTGGACGTCGCGACCATGGAGCCGCACGCCGACCAGTGGGCCTTTCTCTCGTCGGTGTCCCGGATGTCGCCGCGGGAGCTGACTCGCGCGGTCGACGGGCTCGCAGCCGTGACCGTCGGAACCGCAGTCGATCGCCTTGCGATGCCGACCTCGACGCGTACCCGGCCCCGGCCGGCGCCCGTGGTGAAGGCTCGACTGAGCGCCGGGATCACGCTGAGCCAGGCCGAACTGACCCCGGCCTTGCTCGCCTCCCTCAAGCACGCGGCGTCGATGGCGAACCCGGAGTTCTACGAGCGGCAGCGGCGCCGGGCCTCCGTATGGAACATCCCGAGGTTCATCTGCTCCTTCGACGAGACTCCGGACGGTCAGCTGGTCCTTCCTCGCGGCCTGGGTGACGTGGTCCAGACCCTGGTGACGCAGGCCGGCAGCCGCGTGGAGGTCGACGACGCGCGCACTGTGGGCACGGCACAGGCACTCTTCCTTCACGGCGACGCTGACCACGGAGCAGGCTGCCGCCGTTGACGACCTCGTCCCGCACGATCTCGGCGTGCTGGTGGCTCCGCCCGGGTCGGGCAAGACGGTGATGGCGTGCGCGGTTGTTGCCCGGCACGCGACGTCGACGCTGGTGCTGGTCGACCGCAAGGCGTTGGCCGACCAGTGGCGGGGCCGGATTTCCGACCTTCTCGGTGTCAAGGCCGGCCAGCTCGGTGGCGGACGCAGGACGACGCGCGGGACCGTCGACGTGGCGACGCTGCAGACGCTGGCCAGGCGCACGGACGTTGCGGGGATCACGGCCGACTATGGGCTGGTCGTGGTCGACGAGTGTCACCATCTGCCCGCCGCCGCATTCGAGCACGCCGTCAAGCAGATCCCGGCGCGCCGCTGGCTCGGCCTGACGGCGACGCCCTACCGACGGGACAAGCTGGACGACCTCATCGCGCTCCAGCTCGGACCGGTGCGACACACGATGGCAGGCCACCGCGGGCTCGCCGACGACGGCGCCCCTCGCCTTGCGCTCGAGACCGGTGCCGACTTGGTCCGGCCGCGACCGGACCTGCGGGTCCACTCGACGGGGTTCGTCCCCACCGGCACGGGGGACTCCGACGGCCCGGGGTGGATCGCGGGCATCTACCGCGAACTCGCCGCCGACGAGGTGCGCAACGCGCAGATCGTCCGGGACGTCGTCGAGGCCGTGGGGCGGGCCAGGAACTGCCTCGTTCTCGTGATGCGCACCGACCACGTCGAGCGGTTCGCGGACCTGTTCCGCGGCGAAGGTCTCGATCCGGTGGTGCTACGCGGTGGCATGGGGGCCAAGGCGCGGGCCGCGGCGTCGGGCCGCCTGGTCCGCGAGCCGGACGGTCCGCCGTTGGTGGTCGTGGCCACGGGCGCGTACGTGGGGGAAGGGTTCGACTGCCCCGTGCTCGACACGCTGTTTCTGGCGTCCCCGATCGCCTTCCACGGCCGCCTGGTGCAGTACGCGGGACGGGTTCTCCGCCCGTATCCGGGCAAGACCTCGGCCGAGGTCCACGACTACCACGACGCCGCGACACCGGTCCTGGCGGCCATGCTCGCCAAACGCGCCCGCGGCTACACGAGCCTCGGGTTCCCCGACCCGCGCCGACGGTTGTCGTGACTGGAGGACGCCCCGATCACGCTTCGCTGACCTGGGCGCCGCCGGATCCCCGCGGTTGTTCTAAAATCGCACACATGAGCATCGGGGAGCGTGTAGCGCAGGCGCGGATCGACGCCGGCTTGACGCAGGTCCAGCTAGCGTCGGCTGTCGGCGTCGACCGCAGCGCGCTCGCCAAGATCGAGACCGGTTCGCGCGGTGTGTCCGCGGTGGAGCTGGTGGCGATCGCTCGGGAGCTGCACCGACGCATCGAGTGGTTCGTCGAGCCGGGGCCGCCGGCGATTGTGTCTTACCGCGCCACGTCGGAGGTTGCGACCCAGGCGATCGACTTCGAGCTCGAACGCATCGTTCGGGACGTCGAGTTCGTGGTGGGTCAGGCCCCCGCCCTCGTTGGCGGTGCGCCGGCGGCGTCGGCCCCCGTTCCTGGCTCGAACGCTGACGCCGACAACTTGGCTGCCGAGGCGCGCTCGTTGCTGGGGCTGAAGCCGGAGACGCCTGCGCACGAGCTTGCCGGTCTTGTGGCGACGATCGGGCTGCTGGCGTTCTCGGTCCCGCTGGGTGAGGGTGCGGACGCCGGGACGGTCCTGCTTCCCCAGGGAGGCGTAACGGTGGTGAACGGCGACCTCCAGGTCGGGCGGCGTCGCCTCGCGCTCGCTCACGAGGTGGGTCACTACCTGATCGCCGACCCCTACACGGTCGACTGGCGGGTGACCGCTGCGGACTCGGACGCACTGGAATCCCGACTGGACCGATTCGCGCGTGCGCTCCTGCTCCCTGAGGCGGATCTGCGCGTGCGTTGGGGGGAGTGGATCTCGAACCCGGACGAGGTGCTGCGCGATGCGGCGGTCCGTGCGGGAAGCCACTACCGAGTGGACATGGCGACGTTGGCCCGCAGGCTCGACGAACTCGAGCTGGCCGACGCCGCGGAGGCCGACGTGATCCGCCGCGCGCAGACCAAGAAGGCCGACATCGTGGAGAAGGGCCTGATCGTCCACCACGAGCTCGAGCCCGTCGCGCTGCCCCGTCCTTATGAGCAGGTGGTGCTGCGCCTGTATCGGCGCGAACTCGTCAGCGCCGATCGAGCCCTCGGACTTCTGTTGGGGACGTTCGATGCCGACGCGCTTCCGGACCTGCCGCCCGTTAGCGAGGCGGAGATCTGGGCCTTCACCTCGTGACTGTGACCTATGTCTTCGACACGGGCCCGCTGAGCGTGTTCGCCCGAAGCCAGTGGCTCGGCGTGCTCAAGGCCGTCGTCCAGGGCTCCCGCGCGGTCATTCCAGATCTTGTTGCCGCCGAGGTGGCGGGAGCGACAGTCGAACACCCTCACCTGCACGCCGTCCAAGAGGCCGACTGGCTCGAGGTGATCACGATCGATACGACAGATCAACTCGCTGCCCTCGTGCACTATGAACACCGACTCGTCGGTCCAAGCGGCCGCAACCTGGGCGAATGCGGCGTGCTGGCGCTGGCTGAGAGCATCACGGGCGCCGTAGCTGTCGTCGACGACCGGGTCGCCAGGCGTGCGGGCTTGGAGCGGAATGTTGAGGTGCGCGGCAGCCTGGGACTCATCTGCGAGGCCATCCACAAGGGGCTTCTCACGGTTCCGCTTGTCTCGGCCGTGGCGGATGATCTCCTTGAGCACGAGTACCGCCTGCCCTTCGGCCCCGGCGGATTCGCCGCTTGGGCGGAGCGCGAGGCCCTCTTCTGACCGCCCTCGGCGTGGTCAGTGAATGGTCAGTGGAATCGGTTGAGCGCTCGTAGCGGTCGTGGTGAACGTCCAACTGGGAGCGCGATACGCCGTGGATGGACCCCATGGTGGCCGTACGAGCGGTACGTCCACTTGTCGAGGATTCTCGACGAGTGCCGAGTATCATCGGCAGGGTTCGTAACACCTCCAGCGGATCGCCGGAACCGGGCCCAGGTTGTGCCGCCGTCAGGGTCCGGTGAGTTCACCGGTGTGGCCGTTGCAGGCATCGCCGGGGCTCGGAACGTCGGCCTTGAGGCCGGCGCGCACCGCCATTCCGTAGCTCTGGACCGTCGGGAAGACGGGCTCCTTCCCCGGGTGGTACATGTTGAGACCGGAGAACGCGCAGATCGAGTTCGCGACGTAACCCGCGATGGGGGTGGTGTTGCCCGTCGCGAACCCATCTCGGGGAGGGCCGCTGACCTCGCCTGCGTAGGCGGCGCCGGCTCCCGCGAAGGCCAGCAGCGGCGCGCACACGGCGACTGCCACGAAGTTCCTGATGCGCATGGGTTCTTCCCCCTACTGATCGGGCAGGCATGCGTAGTCGGCGATCGTGATCCCGCTACGACTTAGGGCATCCTCACTATCCGCCCGGGCCCGGATCCGGTCAAGGGAGAGATCCGGGCACCCGCCTGAGCCCGGGCGCCCAGGAGCCTCCCAGTTCGTCGAGGGGCATGCGCGACCACGACGCCGACGGCGGAACGGACCGGCGTCAGACGGCGTATAGCCGGGCTCGGGCGCGGCGGGTAGGGTCGGTCGAGACGGCAGATCCGACCCGCCGATGTCGACGAGGGGGCCGGCCGTCCCGATTTCGCCAGTTGGCGAATGGCGCATGAAACCGGGGGGATTCATGGCTCATTTCACGCGTGCCCAGATTCATGCGCACTCACGGGTCCCGAGCGAGGCCGACGTCGTCGTCGTCGGTGCGGGCATGTCCGGCCTGTACGTGACGTGGCGGCTCCTCCGCGAAGACCCCGACCTGCGGATCTGCGTGCTGGAGAAGATCAACCGCACGGGCGGGCGCCTCGACTCCGACGTCGTGCACTTCCCTGCGGCCGACGTGAAGGAGGAGGAGGGCGGGATGCGCTTCACCTTCGACACGATGGACGACCTGATGGCCCTTTTCCGCACGCTGGGGATCGACGACCAGATCGTGCCGTTCCCGATGGGCAGCGACGGGAACAACCGCCTCTGCTTCCGAGGACGGTCGTTCAGCAAGGCGGACGCCGCCACGGACGATTTCGCAATCTGGGGTGACCTGTACGACCTCGCGCCCGCGGAGCAGGGCGTCGATCCGAGCAGCATCATCGACACGGTCTTCAACCGGATCCTCGCCGAGAACCCCGACTTCACGCAGCGACCGAACCCGCGGACTCCCGACTTCTGGCAGGCGTTCCGGCTCGACTGCCGCTGGAAGGGCGTGGCCCTCAAGGACTGGACGCTCTGGGGCCTGCTGGACTCGATGGGCTACTCGAACGAGGCCATCACGCTGCTCTACCGCCTGCTCGGCTTCAACGGCACGTTCCTCTCGACCATGAATGCCGGCGAGGCCTTCCAGTTGCTGGAGGACTTCCCGGCCGAGCCGCAGTTCAAGACTCTCGAGGACGGCTTCAGCACGCTTCCCAACGCCCTCGTGAGCGCGATCGGCCCTGGCCACATCTTTCTCGACACCACCGTTGACAGGATCGAGGCGACCGACGACGGCGGGTACGCAGTGCGCTGGACGACCCTCAGAGACGGCGCGGCAACCTCGGGCGTCGTCACCGCACCCAGGGTGGTCCTCGGGCTCCCGCGGCTGGCACTGGAGGAGCTCTTCATCAGCTCCGACGTCCTGAACCGGGCGGAAGAGGGGCGCGCCGAGGCGCTCTGGAACACCCTCCAGACCACGACGGACCAGGCACTCCTGAAGATCAACCTGTACTACCCCTCGGCGTGGTGGGGAAATGCGCTCACCGGTGAGGCGCCGGTGTCCTTCGGCCCGAATTTCACGGACCTCCCGATGGGGACCGTCTACCCCTTCTACGCGATCGACCCGGCCGTGTACGCCGGGCTCGAGTACGAGGAGTGGCTGGCGCACACGGGCTCGCAGCCCACGCCCGAGGTCCGGGCACGGCTGGATGCGATCGCGGCCGCCAAGTACGGCAAGCCGGCGGCGCTGACCATCTACTGCGACTACCTCAACATCAACTTCTGGCGGGCGCTCCAGCAGAGCGGGCCGTTGTTCGACTCGCCGATGCAGGAGGCCGCCTCCGCGGCGGACCCCCAGGTGCTCTACCCGGCGTCCGAGGCCGTGGTCGAGGCCGCCACCCGGTTCTTCCGGCAGCTGTTCAACACGCACTACGTCCCGCGCCCCGTGCTGACGAGCGCGCGGATCTGGAGCGGCGCGACGACGTTCGGGGTGGCCCCGGCGGAGCAGGTCGGCTACGGCGTCCATCAGTGGGGCCTGCATGCCGACGACCGACAGGCGATGGCCGACCTGGTCCAGCCGGTGCCCGGCTTGTTCACCTGCGGCGAGTCGTTCTCGGACTACCAGGGCTGGGTGGAGGGGGCGCTGCGCTCCGCGGACAAGGTGCTCTCGGCCGGCTTCGGGCTGGACCCGATCAGCGAGGTCTACGAGTGCGAGACCGGGCAGACGCCGTCGGACGGGATCAAGGCTGTCTATGGCGAGCGCACGCGGGCGAGCATCCGCGAGTACGTCGATCCCGATTTCGACGGCGAACCGCACCTCGACCGCCTGGGCGCAGCCAGCCGATTCGCCGTCCGCCTCACGTACTTCGACCGGAAGTGACGGGCCCCGGGATGCCTCGATCGGCCCCGACCGCAACCGCCCCGACCGCAACCGCCCCGACCTCCAGGGCCCGCACCACCGTGGCCAGCTACCTCAAGGTCCGGCTCGAGCAACTCGGCCTGGACCGCATGTTCGGCGTCGCGGGGAACTACACCGCGCCGTTCCTCGACACCATCCTCGCCGATCCCCATTCGCCGATCGCCATCACGGGCAACCCGAACGAGATCTGCGCCGGCTACGCCGCCGATGCCTACGCCCGGTTCCGCGGTTTCGGCTGTCTCTACACCACGTACAGCGTCGGCTCGTTCACGTTGCTGAACACCATTGCCGGTTCGTACGTCGAGCGAGTCCCCGTGCTGCTGGTCAACGGGGCCCCCACCAGCAAGGAGACGAGCGTCGAGCAGAACGCCGCACTGCTCTACTCCCACACCACGGGCTACGACCTGGTGGACATCCACATGTTCCGTCCGATCACCGCCGCATGCGAGCGGATCACCAACGGCGGCCAGGCCCCGTTCCAGATCGACTCCGTGCTCACCGCCATGCTGACCGACCATCGGCCGGGCTACCTGGAGGTGGCCGAGGACGTCTGGCGGGCGCCCTGCATCCCGCCCAGGCGCACGCTCCGCTCGGGCGCCGGTCAGGTCGTCACCGCGCACGAGACGCGCGACGCCGTGGCCGCCACCCTGGCGCTGATGGCGCAGCGCCCCAAGACCATCCTCTGGGCCGGGGTGGAGCTGCAGCGCTTCGGCCTCGAGACGGAGTTCCTCGCCCTCCTGGACGCGATCAACGCCGGCCGGGAACCGGCCGAGCAGGTCCGGTTCGTGACGACGTCGATGAGCAAGTCCGTGATCTCCGAGGACCACCCGCTCTTCGACGGCTGCGTCACCCTGGCGAACTCGGAGATCCAGTCGCTCGTCGGCGACGACGGCCTGATCCTGGGTCTCGGCGGTTGGACCACGAGCAAGGACACCGGTAACGACGACATCCGCGGACCGGGCACGATCCTGGCCGCGAACGGCTACGTGGTCATCGGCGCGAGCTTCTACCCCCTGGTGGACCTCGCCGCCTACCTCGAGGGGCTCGCCACGGCGATCGCCGCCGACGAGCGAGTCCGACCGACCCCGCTATCGACGACGCGACTGACCCGGTTCGGCGCGGTCACCGTCCGAGAGCCCGCGCCCGACGCCGACCTCACCTACGACGCCTTCTTCGGCGCGCTCGGCGGGTGGGTGACCAGCGACGACATCCTCGTGGTCGACGCGGGCTTCCCCCTGATCGGCGCCCAGGGTGTGCACATCGCCGCCAAGGACGGCTTCGTGGCGCAGGCGGCTTGGTTGTCGATCGGCTACTCGGTCCCGGCCGCGACCGGCGTGGCCTGCGCCAACCCAGGGAAGCGCACCGTCGTCGTCGTCGGGGACGGTGCCTTCCACGAGACGTGCCAGGCGGTGTCCGACCACACGGCCCACGGCCACAACACCGCGGTCTTCGTGCTCGCCAACGGGCTCTACGGGATCGAGCAGTACCTGGTGAACCCGAACCCCTTCCGGAACCCGCCGGTGGCGTACCCCGACCCGATGTTGAACTCGCCCTACCCCTACAACCGGTTGCCGGCGTGGGACTTCGTCGCGCTCGCCCAGGCCTTCGGAGCGCTCGGGCGCCGGGTGAGCACGACGGCGGACCTCGCGGCCGTGCTCGCCGAGATCAGGACGACGCCGGAGCGTAACTTCGTGGTCGAGGTCTGCCTGCCGACCGAGGACCTGCCGCACGCGCTCGCGGCGTCGGTCGCCGGCTCCGTCGGCGAGGACGAGATCGAGAACCCGAGCTGGCCGCCCGTCGAGATTTTCTGAGCCACCGCCGAATTCCCGCGCGGTTTCCCGATCGCACGAAGGGACATGAAATGGCGCTTCAGACACTGGACGCGACGACGGTGGGCCAACACATCGCCACGGCATGGATGGAGCACTTCGCCTTCACGCTCGTGTCCGTCGTGAACTGCTGACGTCGGGCACCCCAGCGCCGTCACCCCGCGCAGGCGGGGTCATGCCTCGATCTCGGTGCGGTTGCCGGACCAGAGGGTGTGGTAGGTGCCGGGTTTGTCGGTGCGGTGGTAGGTGTGGGCGCCGAAGAAGTCGCGTTGGCCTTGGATGAGCGCGGCGGGCAGACGCTCGGCGCGGATTCCGTCGTAGTAGGCCAGGGAGGAGGCGAACACGGGGGTGGCGACGCCGTTGAGCGCGGCGTGGGCCACGACGCGGCGCCAGGAGGGGACGCCCTTGTCCATGATGTCGGTGAAGAAGGGGTCGGCCAGGAGGAGGGGGAGGTCGCCCTGGCGTTCGTAGGCTTCGGTGATCCGGTTGAGGAAGACGGCGCGGATGATGCATCCGCCGCGCCAGATCCGGGCCATGGCCCCGCGGTCGATGTCCCACCCGTACTGGGCGCTGGCGGCGGCGATCTGGTCGAAGCCTTGGGAGTAGGCGACCACCTTGGAGGCGTACAGCGCTTGGCGGACGTCTTCGATGAACGCGGCACGGTCGGTGACGGCCCAGGTGCCGGCATGGGCGGGCAGGACACCGGCGGCGGCCTGGCGCTGGGGGACGGAGGAGGACAGGGCGCGCGCGAAGGTGGCTTCGGCGATGCCGGTGATCGGGACGCCGAGGTCGAGGGCGTTCTGCACGGTCCACCGGCCGGTGCCCTTCTGGCTGGCCTGGTCCACGATCACGTCCACGAGC
>JARKOU010000121.1 GCA_029975645.1 Actinomycetales bacterium | reverse complement strand
GCCCGGCACCAGAAGCCGGCCCGCCATCGACTCCGCGTCCAGCAGATCCCGCTGAACCCTCCCAGAACCCTGCACACCCAAGGATCCCGCACCCGCCCGAGCGGACCCCGACCGGACACGCGTTGTTCAGCAGTCTCCTAGTGGGGCGTCGCCGGCCCCACCACGCCCCACTTCGCAGCACTCGACCCGGCCGACGCAGCCCCGACCCCCACAGCGGGGCGCCCGCACACCTGCACCCCGACGACCGCCACGAAATCGGGGGCACTTGACTTCGAGATCTACGAAGTCGGGCGTCTCCACGGCGCCGCCACGCCCCATTTCGTAGCACTCGACCGGCCACCCGCGCAGTCGACCCACACAACGCGGCTTTCGACGCGCACTCCGACGAGCGACACGGAACCGGGGCCGCCCGCCCACGAGATCGACAAAACAGGGCGTCCACGGCCCCGGCACGCCCCACTTCGCAGCACTCGACCGGCCACCGGCGCCGTCGACCCCCACAACGTGGCACTCGGCCATCAGCACACCGACGAGCGCCACGAAATCGGGGGCACTTGACTTCGAGATCTACGAAGTCGGGCGTCCACGGCGCCGCCCCGCCCCATTTCGTAGCACTCGACCCGGCCCATGCAGCCCCGACCCCCACAACGTGGCACTCGACCATCGGCACGGGGTCGCGCGCCTCGCCCGGGGCGACCTGACCTACGAGCGCGGGGGACGGCCCGGCCCTGCGCGGGTGTGGTGGGCGCTGCGCGAGGAACGAGCGCCCGGGCGGAGCAGGGCCGGGCCTTCCGCCGCGCGGAGGCGACCACGACCCCGCGCGGAAGCCACCTCCCCGCGCGGAGGCGACCACCGTCCCCGTGCGGAAGCCACCTCCCCGCGCAGAGGCCACAACCCGCCCCGAGGCGAGCACGACGTCGCGCCCAGACGCCACCACGCTCCCGAAGACCAGCGCGGCCCCCACGCCGAAGCGAGGGGGCCGCGTGGAGGGATGGTTCCCTACGCCTCGACGAGCGAGCGCAGCACGTACTGGAGGATGCCGCCGTTGCGGTAGTAGTCCGCCTCACCGGGGGTGTCGATGCGGACGACGGCGTTGAACGCGACCACGGTGCCGTCCCCCTTGGTGGCCTTCACCGCCACCGTCTGCGGCGTCACGCCGTCGTTGAGGGCCTCGACCCCCACGATGTCGAACGTCTCCGTGCCGTCGAGCCCGAGGGAGTCGGCCGTCTCCCCGGCGGGGAACTGCAGAGGCAGGACGCCCATGCCGATGAGGTTCGAGCGGTGGATGCGCTCGAAGCTCTCGGTGATGACGGCCCGGACCCCGAGCAGGCTCGTGCCCTTCGCGGCCCAGTCACGGGAGGACCCGGAGCCGTACTCCTTGCCTCCGAGCACCACGAGCGGGACGCCCGCGGCGGCGTAGGCCTCGGCGGCGTCGTAGATCGTGGTCTGCTCCCCCGTGAGGTGGTTGACCGTGACCCCACCCTCGACGCCCGGTACCAACTGGTTGCGCAGGCGGATGTTCGCGAACGTGCCGCGGATCATGACCTCGTGGTTCCCGCGGCGGGAGCCGTAGGAGTTGAAGTCCTTGCGGGCGACGCCGTGCTCGGCGAGGTAGCGGCCCGCCGGGCTGTCGGGCTTGATCGAGCCCGCCGGGCTGATGTGGTCCGTGGTGACCGAGTCGCCCAACTTGGCCAGGACGCGGGCGCCCCGGATGTCCCCGACCGGGGCCGGCACCTGGGTCATCCCCTCGAAGTACGGAGGCTTGCGCACGTACGTCGAGTCGGCATCCCAGGCGAACGTCTCGCCCTGGGGCGTGGGCAGAGAGCGCCACCGCTCGTCGCCGGCGAAGACGTCGGCGTAGTCCCGGGTGTACATCTCCTGGGAGATCGCGGCGTCGATGGTCGCCTGCACCTGCGCCGGCGAGGGCCAGATGTCCGCCAGGAACACCGGTCGCCCGTCCGCGTCTCGCCCCAGGGGCTGGGTCGCGAAGTCGAAGTCCATGGTGCCCGCCAGCGCGTACGCCACCACCAGCGGCGGCGAGGCGAGGTAGTTCATCTTGACGTCCGGGTTGATCCGGCCCTCGAAGTTCCGGTTGCCGGAGAGCACGGAGACGACGGCGAGGTCGTGCGCGTTCACCGCGGCCGAGACCTCCTCGGGCAGCGGCCCGGAGTTGCCGATGCACGTGGTGCAGCCGTAACCCACCAGGTGGAAGCCCAACTTCTCGAGGTACGGCCAGAGCCCGGCGGCCTCGTAGTAGTTGGTGACCACCTTGGAGCCCGGCGCCATGGAGGTCTTCACCCAGGGCTTGACGTTCAGCCCCTTCTCGACGGCGTTCCGCGCGAGCAGGCCGGCCGCGAGCATCACCGATGGGTTCGAGGTATTGGTGCACGAGGTGATGGACGCGATGACGACGGCGCCGTGCTCGAGGTCGTACGTCGCGCCGTCGGGCCGGGTCACCGGCACGGACCGCCCCGCGTGGTGCGTCACCGCCGGCGCATCCGAGGCCGGGAAGGACTCGATCTCCGCCTCCTCCACCACGTCCAGCACATCCGGCGCGTACGTGGGCAGGTCGCGCTCGAACGCGGACTTGGCGAGGCTCAGCTCGATGCGGTCCTGGGGCCGCTTCGGCCCGGCGATGGACGGAACCACGGTGGAGAGGTCGAGTTCCAGGTACTCGGAGAACACCGGCTCGCGGTATCCGGGCGCCGAGGGGTCGTGCCACAGGCCCTGGGCCTTGGCGTAGGCCTCCACGAGGGCCACCTGCTCGTCGCTGCGTCCCGTGAGCCGCAAGTAGTCGAGCGTCACGCCGTCGATCGGGAAGATCGCCGCCGTCGAGCCGAACTCCGGGCTCATGTTGCCGATCGTCGCGCGGTTCGCGAGCGGCACCTGGGCCACGCCCTCGCCGTAGAACTCGACGAACTTGCCGACGACGCCGTGCTGGCGCAGCAGCTGCGTGATCGTCAGGACCACGTCCGTGGCCGTCGCACCCGAGGGGATCGCGCCGGTCAACTTGAAGCCCACCACGCGCGGGATGAGCATCGAGACGGGCTGGCCGAGCATCGCGGCCTCGGCCTCGATCCCGCCCACTCCCCACCCGAGCACCCCGAGGCCGTTGACCATCGTGGTGTGCGAGTCCGTGCCCACGCACGTGTCGGGGTAGGCGCGCACCACGCCGTCGACCTCCCGCGTCATGACCACCCGCGCCAGGTACTCGATGTTCACCTGGTGCACGATGCCGGTGCCCGGCGGGACGACCTTGAAGTTGTCGAAGGCCGTCTGGCCCCAGCGGAGGAACTGGTAGCGCTCGCGGTTGCGCTCGTACTCGAGCTCCACGTTCCGCTCGAACGCGTCGCGCCGGCCGAAGACGTCGATCACCACGGAGTGGTCGATCACGAGTTCCGCGGGCGCCAGCGGGTTGATCCGCGCGGGGTCACCCCCGAGTTCCGCCACCGCCTCGCGCATCGTCGCGAGGTCCACCACGCACGGCACCCCGGTGAAGTCCTGCATCACCACGCGGGCCGGAGTGAACTGGATCTCGGTGTGCGGCTGGGCGTCCGGGTCCCACTGCGCGATCGCCCGGATGTGGTCGGCGGTGATGTTGGCGCCGTCCTCCGTCCGCAGGAGGTTCTCGGCGAGGACCTTCAGGCTGAAGGGAAGCCGCGCGAGGCCCTCGACGGCGGAGAGGGAGAAGACCTCGTACGCGCGACCCGCGACGTCGAGGGTCTGCCGGGCGGAAAACGAATCGACGGTGCTCACGTGCGCTCCCTCGAACGGCGGTTGCTGGCGTGGTCGGCGGGTCCGGTGTGACCTCGGGTGACGAGCCCCGGGTCACCGATGGGCAGGTCCCGAACGACGACGGGACACGTCGGCTCGGGCCGGGGGACGTCAATCTACCGCGGCCCGGGTGCGCCGCGCCCCGGCGCGATGGACCACCTCCACCAGGAGGCAGCCCACGCTCCCCGCCACCACCACGGAGAGTGCCGTGGCCGGTGTGGGGATCTCCAGGGCCAGGAACTCGCGGACCAGCGGAATGGCGAACGCCAGCGCCGCCGCCCCGGCCAGTGACGCCACGAGCGCCAGCCGCCAGGCGTTCAGCGGCCGGGCGAGGATCCCCACCACCCACAGCCCGATGACCAGCAGCACGAGTGTGGCAGCGGTGCGCGCCTGCCCCTCGTCCCCGGCCGCGTGGAGCGGCGCGTACACCGCGAGCACCGCGGCCGCCGAGACCACGCCGGCGGGCACCGCGAACCAGAGCACCCGCGTCAGGAACCCCGGCACGTACCGCCTCGGGTTCGGCGCCAGGGCTAGGACGAACGCCGGGATGCCGATGGTCAGAGAGCCCACCAGGGTGAGGTGGCGCGGCAGGAACGGGTAGGGCCAGGCGAGGACGACGACGACGATCGCCAGCAGCGCCGCATACGTGGTCTTGGTCAGGAACAGGTTGGAGACCCGCTCCATGTTCGCGATCACGCGGCGGCCCTGTGCCACGACGTCCGGCAGGGTCGCGAAGCGGTTGTCGAGGAGGACCAGTCGCGCGACCGCCTTGGTGGCCCCGGCCGCCGATCCCATCGCGATGCCGAGGTCCGCGTCCTTGAGCGCGAGGGCGTCGTTGACGCCGTCGCCCGTCATCGCCACCGTGTGGCCGTCGCGTTGCAGCGCCTTGACGATGGACCGCTTCTGCTCCGGGCTCACGCGTCCGAAGGCCGAGTCCTCGCGCAACGCGGCCGCGAGGGCGTCCAGCGACTCCTCGTCCGCGCCCGAGGGCAGGTTCCGTGCGTCGACGCCGCGCACGGCGGCGTCGCCATCCAGGCGCACCACGCGCGCGATCGCCCCGACCGTCCGGGCGTTGTCCCCGGAGATGACCTTGACCCGGACTCCCTGCTCTCGGAAGTAGGCGAGTGTGTGCTCCGCATCGGGGCGTACCCGCTCGCGCAGCACGGCGAGCGCCGCGGGCGCCAGATCGGCCGGCAGGGGCCGGTCGGTCCCCGGCAGGCCCGACGGCGCGGCGGCGAGGACCAGCACCCGCAGCCCGGCGGAGGCCCGGGATTCCACCTGGTCCAGCGCCGAGGACGCCGCGGCGTCGTCGCGCCCCGCGAGCAGCACCTCGGGGGCGCCGAGCACCCAGGTCCCGGAACCGGTCGCGATGGCGCTCCACTTGCGCGCCGACGAGAAGGGCACCTGGCCGTCGACGACGGCGGGAACCACCTCGGCCAGCCCCGAGTGCAGCGCAGCGACGGTGGCGTTCGCCTGGGGATCGGCGGCGAACGCCGCCAGGGCCGGCCGCACCGCGGCGTCGTCGCCGAGCTCGTCGATCGCCTCGAGCACCACCGTGCCGTCCGTGATGGTCCCGGTCTTGTCCACGCACAGGACGTCGACGCGGGCGAGGATCTCCACCGCCGGGAGCTCCTGGACCAGCACCCGCGCCTTGGCAAGGATCGCCGCGGCCAGGGCGAAGTTGATCGACGTGAGCAGGACCAGGCCCTCGGGGATCATCCCGACCACGCCGGCGACGGCGAACACCACGGCCCGCCGCCAGGTGCCGTCGGCAATGGCCTGCGTCAGGCCACCCTGGCTGTGCAGCTGGCTCCAGAACAGCAGCACCGTGACGGGCACGATGATCCAGGAGACCGCGACGAGCACCTTGTTGATGCCGGTCCGCAGCTCCGAGGTCACCAGGGAGTAGCGCCGCGCGGCCGCCGTGAGCCGGTTCGCGTAGCCCTCGGGCCCCACCCGCGCCACGCGCACCACGCCCGTGCCCGCGACCACGGCCGAGCCCGAGAGCACCTCGTCGCCGGCCTTCTTGACGATCTCCTCGGACTCCCCGGTCAGGAGGGACTCGTCCACCTCGAGGCCGACGGCGTCCAGCACCACCGCGTCCGCGGGCACCTGGTCACCGGTCGAGAGGAGGACGATGTCGTCCTGGACGATGTCGCCGATCGGCACGCTCACCGATTCGCCGTCGCGCAGGGCGACGGCGCCCGTCGCGTGCAGGATCGCCAGGCGATCGAGCGTGCGCTTGGCCCGGTACTCGCTCACGATGCCGATCAGGGTGTTGGCGAGGAGCACGATTCCGAACATGGCGTCCTGCCAGTCCCCGGACACGAGGATCAGGACCATGCCGATGCTCAGGATGAGGTTGAACAGCGTGAAGACGTTGGCGCGGACGATGCTGCCGAGACTGCGCGAGGAAGCGTCGGTGGCCGAGTTCACGCGCCCATCCGCCACGCGCTCGGCGACCTCGGTGGCGGTCAGGCCCACGAGGCCGCCCGGGCTCACGCCCGCTCCAGCACGGCAACGCACTCCACGTGGTGCGTGTGCGGGAAGAGGTCGACGGCGCGCAGCGAGGTGAGTCCGTAGCCGCGGGAGGCCGCGACGCGAAGATCCCGGGCCAGCGCTGCCGGGTCGCACGCGACGTAGACGATCCGGGCGGGCTCCGCCGCCGCGATCGCACCGGTCACCTCGGCACCGGCTCCGGTGCGCGGCGGGTCGAGGACCACGACGGCGCCCGGCCCCACCCCGAGGTCTGCGATCACCTCGGCCACGTCCCCGCCGTGCACCGCCACGTGCGGCAGCGCGTGGACGTTCCGCCGGGTGTCGCGGACCGCGCGGGCGTCGCCCTCGACTGCGTCCACGCGCCCGTCGGGTCCCACCGCCTCCGCGAGCGGGACGGTGAACAGCCCGGACCCCGAGTAGAGGTCCAGTACGTGGGCGCCGTCCAGCGGTCCCGCGGCGTGCAGGACGGCCTCGGCGAGGAGGGCCGGTGCGGCGTCGTGCACCTGCCAGAACCCGGAACCGGACACCTTGTAGGTGTGCTCGCGCCCGGCGATGACGACCCGTTCGCGCACCGCCCGCCGCTCACCCTTGACCGGCTCGCCGTCGAGCAGCACGAGCGGGCGGTCGCCGCCGGCGGGTGCCACAGCCTCGATCCGGGACCCGGCGGGCCATCGGCGGCCGAAGAGGTCGAGGTCCGCGATGGCCGGCGCGGCGAGCGGCATGTCCTGCAGCGGGATCACGTCGCGCGAGCGGTACCGGTACATCCCGGCGCGCCCGCGCGGATCGACCGCGAGCGTGATCCGGGTGCGCCAGCCCAGACCGCCCCGGGCGTCGTCCCCGGGGGCGGCCTCGACGTCGACCTCCCGCTCGATCCCCCCGATCCGGCGCAGCACGTCCGCCACGATCGCGGCCTTCCACCGGCGCTGCGCCGGGAGCGCCACGTGCGCGAGCTCACCTCCGCCCACCCCCCCGGGGCCGGCGGCGGACCAGACCGACGGGACACGATCCGCCGACGGCTCGAGGACCTCGACGGCGTCCGCGCGCCAGAAGCGCCGCGAACCGCCCACCTCGGTCAACCGGGCCCGGACCACCTCGCCTGGCAGCGTGTGCCGGACGAACACCACGCGCCCGCCGAGGCGCGCCACGCAGTGTCCGCCGTGAGCGGCCGTGCCGATCTCGAGGAGGACGACGTCGCCCACCGCCTCCTCGCCGGCCCCAGCGCTGCTCCCCACGGCACCGCCCACGCTCCGGGACGGCAGCGGTCGTGGGTCGGCCGGAGCCTCCTCGGGGTCAGTCGCCACGCCGGACCAGACCGAGCTGGGTGGTCTCGTACGAGCCGGACGCGGTCTCGTCGAGTTCCGCCGTCGAGACGAGTTGCCACGGCACCGAGGCCACGACCACACCGGTGGTGAACCGCAGCCGGCTCTTCAACCGCAGCGCGCTCTGGTTGTGCAGAGCCTGCTCCCACCAGTGCCCCACCACGTACTCGGGGACGAACACCACCACGAGGTCGCGCGGCGACTCGCGCCGGATCGAGCGCACGTACTCCAGGACCGGGCGGGTGATCTCCCGGAACGGGGAGTCGAGCACCGTGAGGGGAACCGGCATGTTCGCGGCCTCCCACTCGTCGCGCAGGTGCTGTGCTTCCTCGTCGACGGCCACGGTGACGGCCTCGAGCACCGACGGGCGCGTGGCCCGCGCGTAGGCGAGGGCGCGCATCGTGGGCTTGTGAACCTTGGAGACCAGCACGATCGCGTGGACACGGGACGGCAGCGCTCGGGCGGCGCTCGGATCCGCGACCTTGAGGTCACGCGCCACGCGGTCGTAGTGGGTCCGGATGCCCCGCATCGTGACGAACATCACGGCCATGAGAAGGATCGCGATCCACGCCCCGCGGGCGAACTTCGTGATGAGGACCACCACGAGCACAGCCGCCGTCATCGCGAAGCCGAACGTGTTGACCGCCCGGGAGCGCAGCATGCGGGCCCGGGCGGCCGGGTCGGCCTCCCGCTGGAGGTGCCGTGTCCAGTGCCGCATCATCCCCAGCTGGCTCATGGTGAAGGAGACGAAGACGCCCACGATGTACAGCTGGATCAGCCGAGTGACCTGCGCCTCGAAGCCGATGATGAGCACGATCGCCCCGCCGGCCAGGATGATGATCCCGTTGGAGAAGGCCAGCCGGTCACCACGGGTGTGGAGCTGCCGCGGCAGGAACCCGTCCCGCGCCAGGATCGAGCCCAGCACCGGGAACCCGTTGAAGGCCGTGTTGGCGGCGAGCACCAGGATGAGACCGGTCGCGGCGGTCACGATGTAGAAGAGGATCGGCACGTCGCGGAAGATCGACTCGGCCAGCTGGCCGATCGAGGGGTCCTGGAGGTACCCCTCCGGGAGCGGTTCGCCGTTCGCCTGGATCAGCTGCTCGTGCGGGTTCTCGACGTAGTGGATGCCGGTCCGCTGGGCGAGGATGAGGATGCTCATGATCATCGCCACGGCGATGGTCCCCAGCAGGAGGAGCGTGGTGGCCGCGTTCTTGGACTTGGGCTTCTTGAACGCGGGTACCCCGTTGCTGATGGCCTCGACCCCGGTGAGCGCGGCGCACCCGGAGGAGAACGCGCGGAGCACGAGGAAGGCCCCCGCCAGCCCCACCAGCCCGTCCTCGAATCCCGGCTCGGCCACCAGGTCGTACTGCGCGCTCACCGCAGGTTCGAGCGTCCCGGTGAGCGACTGGAAGGCGCCGAGGCACACCATGAGCCCGATCGACGCCATGAAGATGTAGGTCGGGATGGCGAACGCCGTGCCGGACTCGCGGACGCCCCGCAGGTTGAGCACCGCCAGGATCACGACGAGACCCACGGCCACCTGTACCTCGTACCCGCGGACCGCGGGCACGATCGTCGCGAGGTACTGCGCCCCCGAGGAGATGGAGACCGCCACCGTGAGCACGTAGTCGACGAGGAGCGCGCTGGCCACCGTGACCCCCGCCGTCGGCCCGAAGTTCACGGCCGCGACCTCGTAGTCGCCCCCACCGGAGGGGTAGGCGTGGACCGTCTGCCGGTAGGACGCCACGACCGTGAGGAGCACGACGGCGACGGCGAGCCCCACCCAGGGCGAGAGCACGTACGCCGTCATCCCCGCGATGGAGAGGGTCAGCAGGATCTCGTCAGGCGCATATGCCACGGAGGAGAGCGCGTCTGAGGCGAACACCGGCAGAGCGATCCGCTTGGGCAGCAGCGTGTGGCTCATCCGCTCGGATCGGACGGGCGCTCCCAGCAGCAAGCGCTTGGCGGCGTCGGCGATGTCCAGCACGAGGCCACATGCTAGGGCCCGAACCGCTCGACGGCACCGGACCGACCACCGCGCCCACCGCGCGGCGGCTGTCCCCGCCGCCCCGGCGCGTCCGCGCGTGTAGCGTTCCGCGCGTGCACTTCGTCATCATGGGCTGCGGTCGCGTCGGCGTGACCGTCGCGGAGTCGCTCGAGTCGTTCGGTCACTCGGTCGCCGTCATCGACTTCAACCCGGACTCGTTCCGGCGCCTGCCGCCGGAGTTCGAGGGCCAGCGGGTCACCGGCATGGGCTTCGACCGGGACTCCCTGCGCCAGGCTGGCATCGAGGACGCCTACGGCTTCGCCGCCGTCTCCAACGGCGACAACTCGAACATCCTCTCCGCCCGGGTGGTGCGCGAGACGTTCGGCGTCGACAACGTGGTCGCCCGCATCTACGACCCGCGCCGTGCCGAGGTGTACCAGCGGCTCGGGATCACCACCGTGGCCACGGTGCGATGGACCGCGGACCAGATCCTGCGGCGCATCCTGCCGATGGGCGCCGCCAGCGAGTACCGCGACGCCTCGGGTCTGGTCAGCCTGGTGGAGATGGACCTCAACACGCGGTGGATCGGGCACTCGGTGCGCCGGCTCGAGTCCGATGCGGGTGCCCGGGTGGCCTACCTGAGCCGACTCGGCGAAGGGATGCTCCCCTCGACCGACGCCGTGCTCCAGGAGAACGACGTGGTGCACATGATGGTGCGCACGGACGAGATCGGGGCGGTCCAGCGGATTCTCGCCGAACCCCCGGCACGGGAGGGCTGAGATGCGGGTCGTCATCGCCGGTGCAGGCAGCGTGGGGCGGTCGATCGCCCGGGAGCTCCTGGGCCACGGCCACCAGGTGGCCCTCCTGGACCGTCAGCCGTCGGCCATGAAGGTGGCCTCGGTGGCCGACGCCGAGTGGCACCTCGCGGACGCGTGCGAGCCGTCCTCGCTCATCCAGGCGGGGATCGAGGAGTGCGACGTGGTGGTCGCCGCGACGGGCGACGACAAGGCCAACCTCGTGGTCTCGCTCCTCGCGAAGACCGAGTTCGCCGTGCCGCGCGTGGTCGCCCGGGTGAACAACCCCAAGAACGAGTGGATGTTCGACGAGGCCTGGGGCGTGGACGTGCTCGTCTCCACCCCGCGGATCATGACGGCTCTCGTCGAGGAGGCCGTCTCGGTGGGCGACCTCGTGCGCATCTTCACCTTCCACCAGTCCGGCGCCTCGATGTTCGAGATGACGCTCCCCGAGGACTCCCCGGTGGTGGGCCTCCGGGTGGGTCAGGTGGTCTGGCCGCGGGACACCGTGCTGGCCGCCATCATCCGAGGCGACCGCCCCATCCCGCCCAGCCCCGACGACACGCTCGAGGCCGGCGACGAGATCCTGCTCATCGCATCGGCGGACTCCCCGGAGGAACTGGACGAGTTGCAGCAGCTGCTGGCTCCCGGACGAGCAGCCACGTCAGCCACAGAGTGAGCGCCCACAGCGGCACTCCCATGACCAGGCGAGCGGTCCCGAGCCACGCGACCTCGGCGTTCAGGTAGAGCGGGATCTGCACCAGCAGCCGGACCGCGAACAGTCCGAACCAGAGCCACGTCGCGATCGCGTAGCGACGCACGTGATCGGGGTCGCGCCGCCAGGACGTCCCGGTCCCCCGGATCAGCCCCACGACCACCCCGACCGCCGGCCAGCGCACGAGGATCGAGATCAGCACGCCGAGCGCGAAGGCCAGGTTGGTCACCAGGCCCCAGGCGAAGTAGTCCTCCGCCTGTCCGGACCGCCAGGCCCACAGGACGCCGATCAGCACGCCAACGACGCCGCTGAAGGCCTGGGTGAGCGGGCTTCGCGCGGCGAGGCGGGCCAGGACGGCGACGCCGGCGACAACGAGCGAGGCGGTGAGCGACGGGCCGATTTCCTGGGTGGCCACGTAGGCCACCACGAACACCAGGCCCGGGGCGATGGACTCGGCGAGCCCGCGCCAGCCGCCGATCGCGTCGGCCACCGAGAAGTCGGCCGAGACCAGTTGCCGGACACCGCGGGCGCCCGCGTCGGGCGCGCCCAGCCCCACCGCGGCGATGGCCTCGGCGCCCGTTCCCTCGGCGCCTCCTCCGTCCGTGCCGATCCCCTCGGCACCGACTCCGGCCGCACCGACGTCGGGGGTGCCCATCACTCCCCCCCGACCGGCGCGAGCGAGTACCGCGGGTTGTAGATCGTGTTCCGCCGGGGCCCGGGGCACACCATCCCCGCGGCGACCACCCGGCGGCCGGGCTGGATCCCGGCGACGTCCCGGCGGCCGAGCCACACCAGGTCGACGCTCCCCGAGCCGTCGTACAACTCGGCCACGAGCGCGGGCACCTTCCCCTGGGGCCGGTACGTCACGGCGCGCAGGACGCCGGAGACCTCGGCCCGCGCCCGCGGCCGGGTCTCGGCGGCCGGCGTGCTGCCGCGCCGGAACGCCACGGCCTGCTCGTCGACCGCCTCGATCTCGGCGCGCGAGGCGATGAGCCGGCGGAAGAACCCGCGGCCCGGCGGCACCGTCGTCGGGGCCGGCGTCATCAGCGGACCTCCGTGATCTCCGGCCCGCGCCGGAGGACCTCATCGGCCTCGGCCGGCGCGGGACCCGACGCCGCAGGGCCGGACGGCACCGGAGGCCGACCGGGCAGGTGCAGGGTGAGGAGCTCGCGCGGGGCCCGGGCCTCGGACCCACGGACCACGACGATGTCGGCGATGACCCTCTCGAGATCGGTCGCTGCCTCGGGGTCCACCGCGGCGCGCCCGGTCAGGACGGCGCGCAGGAACCAACGCGGCCCGTCGATCCCGATGAAGCGGGCGGGCCGGTGCCCCGTGCGGCCCTCGTCGGTGCGGACGGGGAGCCTTGCCAGCAGCTCGCGACCGAACGGCCCCGGCACGTCGTCGGCCGTCCCGCCCTGGCGGGTCACCGAACTCGCGATCTCGGCCCGCAACTCGTCCCAGATGCCCTGGGTGCGCGGGGCGGCGAAGGCCTGCACCTGGAGCGCGGAGCCCTCGAGCCCGATGTTCGCGGCGACCACGCGGGAGCCGTTCTTGTCCATCTCCATGCGCAGCTGCATGCCCTGCCGCCCGGGGATGCGCAGCGCGCCGAGGTCCAGCCGCGCGCCCAGCTCGGGCACCTCGGAGACGTCCCACGGCCCGCGCGCCGGACCGGATGGCGCCTCGTCCGGCTCCGTCTCGGAAACCTCGTCGCCGACCTCGCCGGCGACGTCGTCCGGGGCGACGTCCTCGTCCTTCTTGCGACGGCGAAACGCACTCATGCTGCACCCCCGCCGGGTGCTGCCCAGCCGCCGGTCGAGCCCAGGCCGCCGCTGCCGCGGTGCGAACCGGGGAGCGCGCTCACCTCAACGAACCGGGCCCGGGACACTCGCTGCACCACGAGTTGGGCGATGCGGTCCCCACGGCTCAGCGTGACGGGCTCCCGGGCATCGGTGTTGAGCAGAGTCACCGTGATCTCGCCCCGGAAGCCGGCGTCGACGGTGCCGGGTGCGTTGACGATCGTGACGCCATGCCGAGCGGCCAGGCCGGAGCGTGGGTGCACGAAGGCCGCGTACCCGTCGGGCAGAGCGATCGACGTCCCGGTCGGGACGGTCACGCGCTCACCCGGAGCGAGGGTCACGTCGACGCGCGTGCGCAGGTCCGCCCCGGCGTCCCCGGGGTGGGCGTAGTCGGGTTGCGCCAGGTCCGGGTCGAGGCGGCACAGCAGGACGTCGACCACGTCGACGGCGAAGTCGGTCACGATACGAGGGTACTGACTGCATGCGGTCCGGCCGACCCCTGCCAGGGCCTCGTGGCCCGCCGCGCATGGGAGGCTGGTGCCGTGGCGACGGTGGACGAACCCCTCCTCCCGTACCGGGAGCGCCTGACGGCGTCGGCCGGGTACTGGGTGCTCTGCCCTGTGGCGGGCCTGTTGGTGGCGCTGGCGCTGCTCCCCGTCGACGCACGCCTCGCGATCGTCGGTGGGGTCCTCGCCGCGACGGGTTGCGTGGTCGGCCTGAACCGCGCGGCGGCGCCGGTGGTGGTCACGGACCGGGCGTTCGAGGCGGGCCGGGCCCGGTTGCCGCTCGGTCACCTGGGCGGCGTCGAGCCCCTCGACCGGACCGCCACGCGGCATGCTCTGGGACCGGGCCTCGACGCCCGCGCGTTCACCTGCACCCGCCCCTGGGTCTCGACGTCGGTCCGCGTCCGCGTCCTGGACGTACGCGATCCCGCGCCCTACTGGCTCGTGTCCACCCGCCGCCCGGACCGCCTCGCGGCGGCGCTTCGGGAGGCGACGTCGCGGGGAGGCGCTCAGGCCGCGCACTCCGAGCAGACCAGCTGACCGTTCTCCTCGTACGCGAGCTGGCTGCGGTGGTGCACCAGGAAGCAGCGCGAGCACGTGAACTCGTCGGCCTGACGCGGGAGCACCCGCACCGAGAGCTCTTCGCCGCTCAGGTCGGCGCCCGGGAGCTCGAAGCCCTCGGCAGCCTCGGTCTCGTCCTCGTCCACCGTCGCCGAGGCCTTCTCGGCCCGCCGGGCCTTGAGCTCCTCGAGCGAGTCCTCGCTGAGTTCCTCGTCGGTCTTCCGCGGTGCGTCGTAGTCGGTCGCCATGGGGGGCGTCACGCTCCGGTCTCGTGTGTCGTGGGTGCGGCGGGTGGGCCGTGCGCCGGGTCGGGGTCCGGCACCGTATCCAACGTCGGGCAAGGCCCGATGTTCCCGCGAGCGAGAGAAGTTCTCCGCGAGCGAAGGGATTGTGCACCATTCACCGGGTCTGCGCAGCCCGACGGGCCGCCGCGTCGCGACGACGACGCCTCAGGAGGCGTCGTGGTCGGCCCGCAGGTCCGTCAAGAGGGCGTCGAGTGCCGCCACGGTGGCTGCCGGCCCCGCGAGGGTCATCGCCTCACCGGCCGGCCCCCCGCGCAGCCCGGTGACCACGCCGCCCGCCTCTGTGACCACCAGCGCACCGGCCGCCAGGTCCCACGGGTTCAGGCCGCGCTCGTAGTACCCGTCGAGCTCGCCGGACGCCACGGCACACAGGTCGAGCGAGGCGCAGCCCGCCCGGCGGATGTCCCGCACCTGCGGCGCCAGGACCGCGAGGACGCGGCCTTGGGCCGCGCGGCGCTCGGCGCGGTAGCCGAAACCCGTGCCCACGAGGGAGACGGCGAGCGGGACGGCGGGCCGGACGGCGACCGGTCGGGCCGGGCCGCCGTCGTCCTCCGAGCGCCACGCCCCGAGGCCGGCACCGGCCCAGTAGGTGCGGCGCAGCGCGGGTGCGCTGACGCAGCCGGCGACCGGTGACCAGCGGCCGGGCACGGTGGGGTCC
Organism: Actinomycetales bacterium; assembly: GCA_029975645.1. Classification (GTDB taxonomy): domain Bacteria; phylum Actinomycetota; class Actinomycetes; order Actinomycetales; family JAHECE01; genus JAHECE01. The sequence goes on along the minus strand of JARKOU010000121.1, from coordinate 16,951 downwards.
CCGGTCACGACGGCGACGCTCACCGCGTACGACGGGATTCCGTAGAGGAGGTTGACGGTGCCGTCCACGGGGTCGACCACCCAGGTCAGGCCGCTGCTGCCGGGCTGGAACCCGTCCTCCTCGCCCAGCACCCCGTCCTGCGGCCTGGCCTGCCGCAAGGCTGCGCGGATGTACTGCTCGGCGGCCGTGTCGATCTCGGTCACCACGTCCACGGGGCTGGACTTGGTGGCGGCGACGTCGACGCCGGACCGCCGCCGGGCCAGGACCAGGTCGGCCGCGCCTCGCGCCGTGCGGACGGCGACGTCGAGCAGCGCGCGCGTCTCCTCGGGTGTGATCGTGGGCTGCACGGTGCTCACGGACGGCCTCCTGTGGGACGCTGGGTCGCCGCACCCGAGCGGGTCCAGCCCGCGGGCGGCGCTCCGCCCACCGTAGGGCAGTCGCGCGAACGCGCGGCGAGCGCCGGGCGAACGCCGGGTCGACGGCGCCACACCGGGCGGGATGCTGCGCCCCCGGCGCCGAGGATGGCACCCTGACGGCGACGATGTGTGAGGAGGCGGGTATGGCTGAGCTCGAGCTCGAGGGGCTGCACGCCGACGGCGAACACCTGGTGCTGGTGGGCCCGGACGGGCAACGGTTCCGGCTGCTCATCGACGACACGCTGCGGGCGGCCGTGCGCCGCGACCGGCCGCGCCTCGAGCACCTGCGGGCCTCCGCCCGGCCTCGACCACGCGACATCCAGAGCCGCATCCGTGCCGGCGAGTCCGCTGAGGACGTCGCCCGCCTCTCCGACCTTCCGGTGGAGTACGTCCGCACGTACGAAGGGCCCGTTCTCGCCGAGCGCGAATGGGTCGCCGAGCAGTCGCGCGGCATCCCGATCGGCCGGGAGAACGGCGCCCCACGCCTCGGCGACCTCGTGGTCGACCGCCTCGCGGCGCGCGGCGTCTCGCCCGAGGACCTCACGTGGACCGCCGTCCGCCGGCCCGGCGAGGCCTGGGAAGTGGTGCTCACCTTCCCCGCGGGTGGCCGCGAGCGCGAGGCACGCTGGAGCGTCGACCTCCCGTCCCGCTCCCTGCACGCGCTCGACGACGAGGGCCGGTGGCTCTCCGAGGTGGAGTTGGGCAGCCCCGCCGCACGCCGGCACCTGAGCCCGGTGCGGGCCCGCGTGTACGACGTCGACGTCGCCGAGGGGCCTCCTGCCGAGGTCACCGCGATCGAGGCGGACCTCACCGAGGAAACGCCCGAGGTGGACGAGCACATCGACGAGCCCGCCTCGCGCACCGCGGACCTGCTCGACGCCCTACGGGCCTCGCGTGGAGTACGGCACGAGGTGGTCCAGGTGGACGACGACGCGCTCCTCGGCGACATCCCGTCGGCCCACCCGCCGGCGTCGGCCCCCGAGGAGGCTGTGGACGCGGCGGTCCTCCCCCTCCCGGTCGGTGCGTGGTCGGCGTCCCGAGGGACGGACGCGGGCGACGGTCCGGACGAGCCTGCTCCCGCTGAGTCCGCGCGCAAGCCACGCTCCCGCTCGCGCCGCACCAGCGTGCCGAGCTGGGACGAGATCGTGTTCGGCGCCAAGCCCGAATAGCGCGTGCCCCGCGCTCCGTCGGCGGCCGCCGGGGCCACCGGGTCCCGGCCACGACTCGGGCGCGGGAGGACCCGGCTCAGCGCGGGAGCACCAGCCTCAGCGCGGGAGCACCAGGAGCGGGACCTCCATCTCCTCCGGCGTGAGGGAACCGTGCATCCCGATCAGCCCGAGCGACTGGGGCGTCTGGGTACGCGAGTCGAGCACGGCACGCCGGCCGCGTGCCGCAACCACCACGTCCCCGACCACCGCGCGGTTGCGCGGGTGAAGCGGCCCGAACAGATCCGACGCCTCCGCCTCGGCGCGCGTCAGCACCCAGGCGGTCTCGCCGAGTTCCTCCCGCCAACGCCGCGCCACGTCCTCGGCTCGGCCCGGGGCGCAGTAGACGTGGGACGCCCGCGGCTCACCGGCCACGAGGTCCACGTCGCGGGCCAGGGCGGGCGTGGCGGCGACGTCCACCTTGTCGTGCCGCCCGACGTCGACCATCCCGTGGTCCGCGGTCACCACCAGGTGAGTCCCCCGGGGCAGGGACCGCGCGAGGCGGGCAAGTTCCCGATCGAGGGCCTCCACCTGCTCGCCCCACTCCCAGGAGCCCCACCCCTTGTGGTGCCCGGCCGTGTCCACATCGCCCCAGTAGAGGTAGACCAGCCGCGCGGTGCCGTGCCGCAGGGCGCGGACGGCCAGGTCCACCCGGTCGGCGAGGGACGCCCCGACGGCGAAGTCCCCGCCGCGGAAGGCCGCCCGGGTGAGCCCCGAGCCCCGGAACTTCTCCTTGCCGATGCTCAGCACCTCGAGCCCGAGGCCGGCGAACCGCTCGAAGAGGGTGCGGCACGGCTGCCACTCCTCGGGAGTGGCCGAACCGCCCCACCCGAGCATGTTGGTCAACTCGCCGGAACGCGGATCCCGCAGCGTGTAGCCGAGCATCCCGGTGACCCCGGGGCACAAGCCGGTGCCGAGCATGGTCAGGGAGGTCGCGGTGGTGGAGGGGAAGCCCGTGCTCAACGTCCGCCCCGCGCCCAGGAGCGAGCGCAGGAACGGGGCGTGCCCGCCGCGCTCGGTGAGCATCCGGGTCCCGAGCCCGTCCACGAGCACCAGGCACACCTTGTCCGCGGGGTCGAGACGAACCGCTGCGGTCACGCCTCCCTCGTCCTCCCCGCAGGCCGCACCCGGGTCCCCCGGCGAGCCGAGAGGTGAGCCGAGCGCCTCGGCGACGGCGGGCAGCACGGCGCGCAGGCTCGCTCCGACGTAGTCCGGCGCCCGCAAGCCTTCGGGCATCGCGCGGGGCGTCGCGCGGGCCACCGCAGGGTTGGTCACGCGCGCCGGGCTGTGGCGGCGGAGAGCGCTCGGCTGAACGCGATCGCCGCGTCGACGGCGCCCCGCCCCTCGGCCGCGGAACTGATCCGCACCACGACGTCGTCGTGCGCGATCGTGCCGGTCATGCCGTGATCGGCCTCGCACCGCGGATCGCCACACGTCGCGGGCTCGAGGTCGATGCGCTGCATGGCGCCCCAGCCGAGCGCGAGGGTCAGCTCGCCGGGGGTGCGCCCGGACCGGTGACGGGCGGGGTTCTCGACGCCGTGCGTCAGGACCACGGACCGGATCTCCCGCAGGGGCACCGCCTCGGTGGTCGCGGAGGCGACCGGCGGGGCGTCGGGCGACTCGGCCGGGTGGTCATCGGCGTGGGCGACGATGAGCCGGCTGGGCGTGAGGACCAGGGCCGTGACGTGGCGGCGCACCTCGGCGTCGTCGAACGTGGTCTCGGGGTGCACCAGGTAGGACAGCACCGCTTCGCCACCGAGGGCGACGTCGAGCACGTCGGCCACCAGGTCGGGGTAGTACCCCGCATGATCGAGGTCCGCGCGAAGCCGGGAGTGCAGCGTGGTCACCCGCTAATCCTCCCACTTTCGTCGTCCCGCCCACCCGCGCCCGCCCTCGGGCGAGAGGCCTCCCGCTGAACCGGCCGCTATCCCGGCAGCACCCGTCGCCGGTCGCCACCCCCCGTGGGCGGGGCGACCTCGAGGCGCGCCGCGAGCACCACGAGGCCGCGCTCCCCCACCACGACCGGGTCGAGCGTGAGGTGGGCCACCTCCGGGAGGTCGTCGGCGAGCGCCGCCACGCGCGCGAGGAGGTCTTCGAGCGCCGCGACGTCGGCAGGCGGCGCGCCGCCGTAGCCGAACAGGCGCGGTGCGGCCCGCACGCCGCGCACCATCTCCCCCACGTCCACGTCGGTCAGCGGAGGTATCCCGTAGGCGACGTCACCGAGCAGCTCGACGGCGTCACCGGCGATCCCGAAGGAGACCACCGGGCCGTAGAGCGGGTCCTCCGTGGCCCGGACGGTGCACGCGACGCCGCGCGGGGCCATGGGCTGGACCTCGAGGGCTCCCTCGCGACGCCCGCCGAGAAGGTGCGCGACGGCGTCGCGCGCCTCGCCCTCCCCGGACAGGTCCAGCCGGACGCCACCGAGGTCGAGGCGTGGCCGACGGCGCACGTCGGCCGTCTTCACCGCGACCGGCCAGCCGAGCTCGCGAGCGGCCGCGACGGCCTCGTCGGCGGTCCGGACCGTCCGGGTGGGCCAGAGGCCGATCCCGTAGTGGGCAAGCACCTCGGCGGTCCGGTCGCGGTCGAGCGTGACCGGCTCCGCCGTCCCGGAACTGGCGGCGAGGCCGCGGACCAGGTCGACGGCACGGCGGTGGTCCACGCCCGGTGGCACCCGGTGGACGCCGCGCTCCGCACGCCGCCACCGGGCGTATCGCGCGGCCGCGGCGAGCGCGCGCACCGCGTCCTCGCCGCTCGCGAACGCCGGGACGGTGACCACGCGCTCGCCGTCGGCGTGGCTGAGGTCCTCGGTACATCCGCGCAGGCCGAGGACGAACGCCACCGTGGGCCGAGCGCTCCGGGCCGCCGCCTCGGCGATCGCCGCCGCGACCCCGCGGTCCGGTACCGCCAGGACCGGAGCGTGCGCGACCACGAGGGCGTCCCAGTCCGACCGCGCCTCCACCGCGTCCAGCGCGGCGCGGTAGGCGCCGGCATCGGCGTCGGGCGCTAGGGCGAGCGCGTCCCCGACGACGTCGAGCCCGTGGGCGCGGACCACCTCGGCGAGCAGGCCTGCCTGCGAGGCGGAGTTCGTCAGGACGGTCACGCGGTCTCCCGCCGGGAGCGGCTGGGCCTGCAGCAGCATCGCGACGTCGAGCATCTCGTGGGTGTCCCCCACCCGCACCACGCCGGCCTGACGGAGCAGCTCCTCGAGCACGCGCGGGGGTTCGCGCGACGTCCGTACGGGGTGGCCGGCCGGGACCACCTGGCCCGTGCGCCCCGAGACGACGGCGACCACCGGCTTGGCGGCGGAGAGCCGGCGCGCCACGCGCGTGAACTTGCGGGGGTTGCCGATCGACTCCAGGTACACGGCGGCCACGGCGGTCGCCGCGTCCTCGACCCAGAACTGCATGACGTCGTTGCCCGAGACGTCGGCGCGGTTGCCGGCGGAGACGAACGTGCCGATGCCGAGCCGCCGTGCGCGGACCTCCTCCAGGAGGGCGAGGCCTGCCGCCGCGCTCTGGCAGAACAGACCGACGCCACCGGCCGGCGGCACGTCGACGCACGGCGTGGCGCTCAGCCGGCCCAGGGGGCCGGTCGTCACGAGCCCGAGGGACTGCGGACCCACCAGTCGCATTCCGCGGTCTCGGGCCGCCCGCACCAGGTCCGCCTGCCGCCGCAGCCCGTGGGGACCCGTCTCCCCGAAGCCCCACGAGAGGACGACGGCGGCCCGCGCCCCCAGCCGCCCGGCGTGGTCCACGATCGCGGCGACGCGGTCGGCCCGCGCTCCCACGAACACGAGGTCCACCGGCCCGACGCCGTCGTCGGGCAGCCCGGCCACCACCTGGACGGCGCCGCGGTAGCCGCCGGCGGTGATCGAGCGCGCGACGGCGAGGGCCACGCGCCCCTCGCGCTCGCCCTCGGCGACCACCAGCACGGACGCGGGCCGGAACAGCGCGCGCATGCTCTCGGCGTCGGCACGGTGCTCGCGCTCGGCCATCACGGCGAGCGAGCGTTCGGTGGGGTCGATGTCGAAGGCGACGCCGATCACGCCCTCGTCGTAGGACTGGCGCACGTCGTACCCGGCATCGCGGAACACGTTGATCATGCGCGCGTTGCCGGGCAGGACGTCCGCGACGAAGCGCCGGATTCCCCGTTCGCGCGCAGCAGCGGCCAGGTGCTCGAGGAGCACCGAGCCCAGGCCTCGGCCCTGAAGGGCGTCGGCGACGTTGAAGGCCACCTCCGCCTCGCCGTCGTCCAGGCGGTCGTATCGGCCCACGGCCACGATCTCGCCGCCGGCGACCACCACGAGGGCGGCACGGTCCGCGTAGTCCACGCGCGTGAGGTGCGCGAGGTCGGTCTCGCTCAGGCGCGCCTTCGGGGCGAAGAACCGGAAGTACGTGGACTCGGGCGACTGGCGCACGTGAAAGCGCTGGAGGGCGTCGGCGTCGCCGGGTCGGATGGGCCGGATGTGCATGGGGGTGCCGTCCCGCAGCACGACGTCGGCCTCCCAGTGCGCGGGGTACGGCGCGGCAGCCTCGTCGCCCACGCCGGTCACCCTAGCCCGGCGCCCGGCGTCGCCCGTCGAGGTCCGGCGTCGCGGTCCGGCGTCGAGGTCCGACGTCGCGGCGTCGGCAGGGTCGCGCCGGGGTCCGGACCCCCGGGCGTGTGCGCGCGGGGGACGGTGCGGCACGGGCGAGAATCGTCCCCATGCCACGCCGCAGCCCTGCCCCGCCGCCCGACCAGCGACCGGTCGAACGGATCGTCGACATCGACGTCGCCCGGGAGATGCAGGACTCCTTCCTCGAGTACGCCTACTCCGTCATCTACTCCCGAGCACTGCCCGACGCGCGGGACGGCCTCAAGCCGGTGCAGCGCCGGATCCTCTACCAGATGGCCGAGATGGGCCTGCGGCCGGACCGCGGCCACGTGAAGTCCGCCCGCGTGGTGGGCGAGGTGATGGGCAAGTTGCACCCGCACGGCGACACCGCCATCTACGACGCCCTCGTACGCATGGCGCAGGCGTTCTCCCTGCGCCTGCCCCTGATCGACGGCCACGGCAACTTCGGCTCGCTCGACGACGGCCCGGCGGCCCCCCGGTACACCGAGGCCCGGCTGGCCTCGGCGGCCCTGGTGATGACGCGCGACCTCGACGAGGACGTCGTGGACTTCGTGCCGAACTACGACAACCAGTTGACCCAGCCGGAGGTCCTGCCCGCCGCCCTGCCCAACCTGCTGGTGAACGGCGCGAGCGGGATCGCCGTCGGGATGGCCACCAACATGCCGCCGCACAACCTCGTGGAGGTGGTGGCCGCGGCGCGCCACCTCATCGCGCACCCCGAGGCCGACCTCGAGACCCTCATGCGCTTCGTGCCAGGCCCGGACCTGCCCACAGGCGGGAAGATCGTGGGCCTGGCCGGGATCCGGGACGCCTACCGGACCGGGCGGGGCACCTTCCGCACGCGCGCGACCACCCGGATCGAGAACGTCACGGCCCGGCGCAAGGGCATCGTGGTCACCGAGCTGCCGTACCTCGTAGGCCCCGAGCGCGTCATCGAGAAGATCAAGGAAGCCGTCCAGGCGAAGCGCCTGACCGGGATCGCCGACGTCACGGACCTCACCGACCGCGAGCACGGCCTGCGCCTGGTCATCGAGCTCAAGACGGGCTTCAACCCGGAAGCCGTCCTGGCCCAGCTCTACCGCTACACCCCGCTCGAGGAGTCGTTCGGCATCAACAACGTCGCCCTCGTGGACGGCCAGCCCCGCACCATGGGCCTGCGCGACCTCCTCGAGGTGTACGTGGCGCACCGGCTCGCCGTGGTGCGGCGTCGGACGGCGCACCGGCTCGGACGGCGGAAGGAACGGCTCCACCTGGTCGAGGGTCTCCTGGTCGCCATCGCCGACATCGACGAGGTCATCGCCGTCATCCGCAGCAGCGACGACGCCGAGGCCGCCCGGTCCCGGTTGATGTCCGTCTTCGACCTGTCGCAGCCGCAGGCCGACTACATCCTCGAACTGCGCCTGCGCCGCCTCACCAAGTTCTCCCGGATCGAGCTGCAGGCCGAGCGCGACACCCTGGTCCGCGAGATCGCAGACCTCGAACGGATCCTTGCGGACGAGAACGCCCTGCGCTCCCTGGTCTCGGACGAACTCGCCACGGTTGCCGCCGAGCACGGTACCCCCCGCCGGACCGTGCTGCTCGAGGGCGCGGGCAGCCCGGCGCTCGACGCCGCGGCCGTCGCCGCGTCCGCCGGCCCCCTCGAGGTCCCCGACACGCCGTGCTGGGTCCTCCTGTCCACCACCGGCCTCGTGGCCCGCACGAGCGACGCCGAGCCTCCGGCGCGCGAGGGCTCGCGCGCCGCGCACGACGCGCTCCGCTCGGCTGTCCCCTCGACGGCGCGCGGACAGGTGGGGCTCGTGACCAGCCGCGGCCGGGTGGTCCGCATCGACGTGGTCCACGCGCCCGTCCTGCCCCCCACCCAGGGCGCGCCCGGCCTCTCCGGCGCCGTCCCCGTCTCCGAACTCGTCGAGATGGAGCGGGGCGAGCGGGCGGTCGGGCTGGCGCGGCTCGACGCCGACGCCCCCACGCTCGCCCTCGGGACCGCCCTGGGCCAGGTCAAGCGCGTCACCGCCGACCGCCCGGCGAACAGGGACGCCTGGGAGGTGATCGCCCTGAAGGAGGGCGACGAGGTGGTCGGCGTGGCCGAGGCGGGCGACGACGACGACCTCGTGTTCGTCACCGACGACGCCCACCTGCTCCACTTCACCGCCACCTCCGTGCGTCCGCAGGGCCGCGCGGCCGCCGGGATGGCCGGCATCCGCCTGGCCGACGGCGCCCGAGTGGCCTACTTCGGCGCGGTGGCGCGCCAGCACACGGCAGGCGCCGTCGTCGTCACGGTCGCGGGGAGCAGTTCCGCGCTGCCGGGGACGGTGCCGGGGACCGGGAAGGTCACCCCGTTCGCCCTTTACCCGGGCAAGGGGCGAGCCACGGCTGGCGTGCGCGCTCACCGCTTCCTCCGTGGCGAGGACCGCCTCGACCTCGCTTGGGTGGGGTCCTCGCCCGCGCGCGCCTGCGCCGCGGGAGGGCAGCCGGTTCCTCTCCCGGCGGTCGACGAGCGCCGGGACGGCTCCGGCGTGCCTCTGGCGCAACCGGTGGCAGGGATCGGCTGAGGTCACCGCCGGCCCGGGCTGGCGCTCCGTCGTCGGGCTGGCGCGCTGTCGTCGGGCCGGCGCTCAGATCTCCAGGCTGTACATCGCCTGGCCGTGGGTCGGTTCGAAACCGAGCGCCGCGTAGATGCCGAACGCGCCGGACGGGTTCGCGGTGTCCACGCCCAGGCCCGCGTACTCCATGCCGTCGGCCGCGTAGGCACGCATCGCCGTCGTCAGCAACGCCGTCGCCACCCGCTTGCCCCGCCACGCCTGCCGCACGCCGAGGAGGTCGATGTAGCCCTCCCGGTACCCGAGCGAGGGCCAGTCCTGCTCGTACCGGCTGGACAGGAGGTAGCCCGCCACGGGGGTGCGGTCGTCGGAGCGGTCGAGCACCACGAAGCTCCAGGCAGGCGCGAAGCACGTGCGGCCGTCGACCCAGGTCTCGGGCGTGTGCGGCTCCGAGCCCCAGTGGTCGCCGAATGCGTCGTTGTGGGCCCGACGCACCTGGTCGTCCAGGTCCGGGCGCCACCCCACGAGCACGAGGCCGTCGCGGAGCGTGACCTCGGGGATCGGCTCGCGCAGGTCCCGGCGCATGTCGGTGTAGAAGCGCCGCGCGGCGAAGCCGGCCGCCGCGAGGATGGAGCGCTTGTCCTCCAGGCCGTCGTCGACGAACGCGGCGATCCGACCCGGCACGTCCTTGCCCGACTCCACGATGACCTCGCGTGCGCGGGCCGTCTGCCACGCCAGGAGCGACGTCCCGATACCCCGGCGTCGCCAACGCGGGTCCACCCCGCCCTCGAGGAAGGCTCGGACGGTCCGCTCGTCCCCCGGCGCGACGCGGACGAACGCGTACGCGCGGACGTAGCCGGCGGTGTCCACGCCGCCGAGGGAGTTGCGGGCCGGGTCCTTCCACTCACCCTCGAAGTACTCCCGCACCTCCTCGGTCGTGGTGCGGTACGGGAGGGCATCCGCCTCCTCGATCCGGGCGATGAGCCGGGCGAGCCCCGGCGCGTCCGCCGCCTCGAGCGGTCGCCACGTGAGACCCAGGGCCCCGTTGGGGAGCCGGATCTCCCTCGACGGGCGGGCGTCGGAGAACGGGGACGACGGCGCGCCCACTCGCTGCGGCGGCGTCGACGTCGTGCTCACGGGGACGACGATACGTACTCCCCCGCACCCTGACCATTCCCAACCGAGCCAAGAGCTTTCCTCGGGGGCCCGGACCACCGGCGTATGGCGCTCCCGAAGGACGCCGACGGCGCCGCTCAGGCGTCGATCTTGCCGCGGTCCAGACGCTCGGCCCCCGCCACGATGAAGTCCTTGCGCGGGCCCACCTCGTTGCCCATGAGCAACTCGAACACGCCCTCCGCGGACGCCGCTGCGGCCGCGTCCTCCACCCGGATGCGGCGCAGCGTCCGGTGCGCGGGGTCCATCGTGGTCTCGGCCAACTGGTGGGCGTCCATCTCGCCCAGACCCTTGTAGCGCTGGATGGGCTCCATGTACCGGCGGCCCGACTTCTCCAACCGCGCGAGGGTCTGGTGCAACTGCGCCTCGGAGTAGGTGTAGACCACCTCGCCGCGCCGGCTGCCGGATCCGCCTATCTCCACCCGGTGCAGCGGTGGGACGGCCGCGTAGACGCGCCCCGCCTCGACGAGCGGTCGCATGTACCGGAAGAACAGCGTGAGCAGGAGGGTGCGGATGTGGGCGCCGTCGACGTCGGCGTCGGTCATCAGGATGACCTTGCCGTACCGCGCGGACTCCAGGTCGAAGGTTCGCCCGGACCCCGCCCCGATCACCTGGATGAGAGAGGCGCACTCGGCGTTCTTCAGCATGTCCGCCGGGGACGCCTTCTGGACGTTGAGGATCTTGCCGCGGATCGGCAGGAGCGCCTGGAAGTCGGACACCCGCGCGAGTTTCGCGGTGCCGAGCGCGCTGTCGCCCTCCACGATGAACAACTCGGACCGGGCGACGTCGTCGGTGCGGCAGTCCGCCAGCTTCGCCGGGAGCGTCGAGGACTCGAGTGCCGTCTTCCGGCGCGAGATCTCCTTGTGCATGCGCGCCGAGACGCGCGCGCGCATCTCGCCGACCACCTTCTCCAGCAACGCGGCGGCCTGCGCCTTCTCGGTCCGCTTGGCGGACGTCAGGATCTCCGTGAGCTCGCGCTCCACCACCTTCGAGACGATGCCGCGGACGGGCGCCGTCCCGAGCACCTCCTTGGTCTGCCCCTCGAACTGCGGCTCGGGGAACCGGACGGCCACCACGGCCGTGAGGCCGGCGGTGACGTCGTCCTTCTCCACGCGCTCGCCGCCGTCCTTCGCCGAGATCTTGAGCCGGCGCGCGTTCAGGTCCACCTGCTTGCGGATGGTGCGCAGCAACGCGGCGTCGAAGCCCGCGAGGTGGCTGCCGCCCTTGGGTGTGGCGATGATGTTGACGAAGGACCGCACCTCGGTCTCGTACCCGGTTCCCCACCGCAGCGCGACCTCCACCTCGCACGCGCGCTCCACCTCCATGGGCGCCAGGTGGCCGCGCTCGTCGAGCGCCTGAACGGTCTCGGTGAAGGTCTCCGTGCCCACCAGGCGCCACGTGTCGGTGACCGGTTGGTCCGGTGCCAGGAAGTCGACGAAGTCCACCAGCCCGCCCTCGTGGCGGAAGGACTCCTCCACCACGCCCCCTTCGCCCGGGGTGCCGGGGAGCCGGCGCTCGTCGCGCACCACGAGTTCCAGGCCGGGGACCAGGAAGGAGGTCTGTCGCGCCCGCGTGAGGAGCTCGTCATAGGAGAACGCGGACGACGCCGGGAAGATCTGCCGGTCGGCCCAATAGCGCACGCGAGTTCCGGTGCGTCCGCGCGGCACCTTCGCCACCACAGCCAGTTCGGAGCGGTCGGTGAACGGGCTGAACGGCGAGTCCGGCGTGCGCCCGAGGCGGTCGTCGAACTGCCCCGGCTCGCCCCGTCGGAAGGTCATCCGGTACGTCTTGCCGCCCCGGTCCACCTCCACGTCCAAGCGCGCCGAGAGGGCGTTCACCACGCTCGCACCCACCCCGTGCAGTCCGCCGGACGCCGCATACGAGCCGCCGCCGAACTTCCCGCCGGCGTGCAACTTCGTAAAGACGACCTCGACGCCGCTCAGCCCGAGCTGCTCGACCGTGTCCACCGGGATGCCCCGGCCGTGGTCGCGGACCTCCACCGACGCGTCGGGGTGCAGCACGATCTCGATCCGGTCACCGTGGCCCTCGAGCGCCTCGTCGACCGCGTTGTCGATGATCTCCCACAGGCAGTGCATGAGCCCGCGAGAGTCGGTGGACCCGATGTACATGCCGGGGCGCTTGCGCACGGCCTCGAGCCCCTCGAGCACCGAGAGGTGGCGGGCGGTGTAGGTCGAGTCCGACGGCGACGACACGCGGGTCATCGTAAGCGCGGCCGACGGCGGCTCCCCGCCGCCGCTCCGGGGGCGCCGGGGCCGGCGCTCGGCACGGGCATGTGGCCGACGCCACTACGCGGTGAGCGAACCCGAGGTATCCCGTGACACGGATGTCACATCCGGATGGTTCCATGGACGCATGAACGCCACTCTGACCGATCACCTGACAGCGGCGGACCGCTGCGACCGGTGTGGCGCACGGGCCTACGTCCGGGTCGTGCTCCCCGTCGGTGAGCTCCTCTTCTGCGCCCACCACGGCCGCAAGCACGCCGAAGCCCTCCGCGAGGTGGCCCTCGAGGTCCACGACCAGAGCAACCGTCTGCTCGAGGACGCCCCCGCGCGCTGACCCCTCCACTCCACGCTCGTGAGGGCCCGGCCGGATGAACCGGCCGGGCCCTCCACGTCTCGCGGGCGGCGACCCGGCGTCGGTCCGATGCCCGCCGCCGCTCTGGCGACGACCCTCGTGCAGATGCGCGCCCGCACCCAGGGCCCCGGGCGTCGCGATCGAGAGCCTCGGTCTGGTCGAGACCGCCGCGGCGGGCGCGTCACTCGTCGACTTCTTCCACGCCACCCCCGACGCGGGACTCGTCGAGATGGTCCACCGGCACGGGACGCTCGCTGGATGGCAGGTCGGCTCGCTCGAGGACGCCCGCCTGGCCGCGGAGGTGGGATGCGACGTGATCGTGGTGCGCGGCATCGAAGGCGGCGGACGGATGTACGGCTCGGAGTCGCTGTGGCCGCTGCTTGCCGAGGTGGTCCCTGCGGTCGACGTCCCGGTGCTTGCCGCCGGTGGGATCGGCGACGCGCGCGGGCTGGCGGCAGCCTTGGCGGCGGGAGCGGCGGGGGTGCGGATGGGGACGCGGTTCCTCGCCGCCGTCGAGTCCGGCGCGCACCCCGTCTACCGCGACGCCGTGATCGCGGCCGCCGCGACGGACACCGTGCTGACGGGCGAGTTCCGATCCGGCTGGCCCCACGAGCAGTCGTCGTCCAGGGTCCTGCGCTCGAGCCTTCTGGCAGCTCAGGGATTCGCCGGCGACATCGTCGGGGAACTCAGGATCGGCCCCGTGTCGGTCGCGGTCCCGGTGTTCGGGATCGCGATGCCACTGCGGGAGAGCACCGGAACGGTCGAGGCGATGGCCATGTACGCGGGCGAGTCCGTTCGGTTCGTCCGCCGATCGGAGCCGGCCGCTCAGATCGTCCGTGACATCGCCGAGGGGGCCGAGGCACTGCTCCGCGCGTGGTGCTAGCCGCGTCGACCTCAGTCCAGGTAGTCGCGCACTCTGGACGACTACGCGCGGTGCATTTCCGCAGATCAGCAGGTCGGAACGGAACACTGTGGGTGCCGATATCCCCGACTGACAGGCGCCGCCGCCGACACCCTGCCATCGACGGAGACCACCCTCAGGCGACCTAACCGACCCGGCCCCTGGGCCGGATACCGAGCGGGACGCCCGTCGCGGGCAACGATGCCGGTGATCATGTTGCCAGCGCGCACGGGTCATGTGCGAGCAGACGCGGGGCGGCAGCCTCTCCAACCCGACGCTGCCCGGCCTCACCCGCTCGAGTTGCGGCCCACCACGGCGAGATGCTCGTGCACGAACCGCACCGCCATGGCTCCCTCGCCGACGGCCGCCGCAACCCGCTTCACCGAGCCGCTGCGTACGTCGCCTGCAGCGAAGATCCCTGGGCGGCTCGTCTCCAGAGGGCGGGCCGCACCGCGGTCGGGACCAGCATCCTCGTAGGAGCCCACCGTGCCGCCGGTCCTGACGAACCCGTGCTCGTCGAGCTCGACGGCGCCGCGGAGCCATTCCGTGAAAGGCATGGCGCCGATGAAGACGAAGAGCGCTCGGGCATCCAGAAGCCTGGTCTCGCCGGTGAGGCGGTCGGCTATGACCAGCGCCTCCAGAGACCCCGAGCCCACGAGCTCCCGGACCTCGGTGTTGAGGAAGACGTCCACCCCGGGTGTCCGCTCGACCCGGTCCACCAGGTAGCGCGACATGTCCCTCGCCAGGTCACCGTGGCGCACCAGAAGGGACACCTTGTCCGCGTAGCGGGCCAGGAAGACCGTGGCCTGACCGGCCGAGTTGCCGCCGCCGACGACCGCGACCGGGTCTCCACGGCACAGGTGGGCCTCGATGTCGGTGGCGGCGTGGTAGACGCTCGTACCCTCGAAGCGGTCGATGCCGGGCACGTCGAGCCTGCGGTAGGCCGCGCCGGTGGCGATGATGAGGGCCGGCGCGACAAGCGTGTCACCACCGTCGGTTGCCACCACGTGGTAGCCACCATCGTGCTCCAGCCTAAAGGCCCGGGCGGGCACAGTGATGCGCGCCCCGAACTTCTCGGCCTGCAGCCCCGCGCGATCGGCGAGCTCTGCGCCCGAGATGCCCAGGGGGAAGCCTAGGTAGTTCTCGATGAGCGGAGACGTGGCGGCCTGCCCGCCGGTCGCGATGGCTTCCACCACGACGCTGGCCAGGCCCTCGGACGCGGCGTACACCGCCGCGGCGAGACCGGCGGGCCCGGCCCCGACCACGATGAGGTCGAGACGCTCGCCACCGGAGACGTCGTGCCCGAGCCGGATCACCTGGGCGAGCGTCGCGTTGCTGGGGTTGCGCAGCACCTGCTCGCCGTGCCAGACCACGACCGGCGTCTCGTCGGGCGCGACACCGAGCTCGCGGAGGAGCGCCTCCGCCCCGCTGTCGCGCTCCAGGTCGACCCAGGTGCAGGGGATGCGGTTGCGGGCCACGAAGGCCCGCAGCCTCTGCGAGTCCGACGAGTAGCCCGAGCCCAGGATGCACAAACCCGCCCCGATCTCGATCTGCAGCGATCGGCGGACGAGCATCGCCCGGAGGACGAGGTCGCCGATGGCCGGCTGCTGGGAGACCACCTGCCGGAGCCGGTCGAGGGGGATGACGACGACCTCGCCCGCCTCCCGTACGACCGCGGAGAGCAGCATCGGTTGGCCAGCCAACAGGTTGAGCTCGCCCAGGAAACGGCCCGCCCCGTGCACGGCGACGAGGCGCTCGGCTCGTCCGATGTTCTGGACGACGGCAATCCTGCCGGACAGAACGACATAGAAGTCGCTGAGATCGTCCCCCTCCCGGTAGAGCACCTCACCCTCGGCCGTCGAGCGCGTGACCCCGTGGCCGGCGAGCAGCTGGACCTGGGCGTCGCTCAGCCTTGGATAGGCACCCGCGTGGTCGGGCGTCTCGTCGATCCGGCCCGCGTCCTCAGACATAGTTCTCGTCCGCGTAGCACCACCGCCAGCTCTAACCCGGTTCCAGGGATGACACGATGGGGTGGCCCGAGAGCTGTGCGTGCCCGCGAGCGTGCCTCATCTGGGACGAGTCGCAGCACGCCACGCGTCCGCATGTCAGGCACAGGCGCAGGTGCACCACCCAGGACGAGCCGATCCGCCGGCATTCGTCACACTCGTGCGGCGTCCTCGGCCTGACGGGACGGACCCACGCGAGGTGGGGATCGTAGGCGTTGACTGCCACGTCGTGCTCCTCACTCGATCCAGACCAGACCAGATGCGTTCGTCACGGGGGCAGTGCCTCTGCCAGCCAGGACCGCAGCGCCGGGGCGGGCGCAGCGCCAACCTGTCGTGCGACGACCTCACCGCGGTGGATCAGCAACAGAGTCGGGATCGCCTGAACCTCGAACCGCGCGGAGGTCTGCGGTGCCTCGTCCGCGTTGACCTTGACCAGCTTCAGTTTCCCGGCCAGCTCACCGGCGAGATGCTGAAGGACGGGGCTCACCATCCGACAGGGTCCGCACCAGGGCGCCCAGAGATCCACCAGGACCGGCAGCGAGGCTTGCTCCACGACCTGCGCGAACGTGTCGTCACCGGCATCGACGACCCAGGGCAGCGGCCGGTGGCAGTTCCCGCAGCGCGGTGCCCCGCCGGCGGCGACCGGCAGGCGGTTCTTCTTCCCGCAGTTCTCGCACGTGACCACCGTGGCCTGCGCGGCCGAGTCCTTCGCCTCGGTGGTCATGACACCTCCCGGACCTTGAGCGGGTTCTCGTAGCGCACCACCGGCTCCCCGTCCTGTGCGTCCACGGTGACGACCGCACCGTCCTCGACGTCGCCGGCGAGCAGGGCGCGGGCGATGCGAGTCTCCACCTCGCGGGAAATGAAGCGGCGCAGCGGCCGGGCGCCGTAGACGGGATCGAAGCCCTCGTGGGCGATGAGCCGTCGGCCCGCCTCGGTGAGCTCCAGCACCATCCGCCGGTCCGTCAGCCGGGCCCGCAGGTCGTCGAACATCAACTCCACGATGCGTTCGATCTCCGCCTGGGTCAATGGCTTAAAGAGCACGATGTCGTCGACCCGGTTGAGGAACTCTGGCCGGAAGTGCCGGCGCAGCTCTCCCATCACCGCCTCGCGGACGTCAGGCTTGATCTCGCCTGCGAAGCCGACGCCCTCGAGCAGGTGGTGCGACCCGATGTTCGACGTCATGATCACCACGGTGTTGCGGAAATCCACCGTGGTGCCTTGGGCGTCGGTCAACCGCCCGTCCTCGAGCACCTGCAGCAGCGTGTTGAACACGTCGGCGTGCGCC
Organism: Actinomycetales bacterium; assembly: GCA_029975645.1. Classification (GTDB taxonomy): domain Bacteria; phylum Actinomycetota; class Actinomycetes; order Actinomycetales; family JAHECE01; genus JAHECE01. Next base: position 212 of record JARKOU010000121.1, on the reverse strand, counting down.
TTCTCGATCTCGTCGAAGAGCACGACGGAGTACGGCTTGCGGCGCACCGCCTCGGTGAGCTGCCCGCCCTCCTCGTAGCCCACGTACCCGGGGATGAATGCGTCCGCCGTCGGGGGTGAATTTGACGGCATTGATGAGCAGGTTGCGGAACACCTGCATCAACCGTTCGGGGTCTCCGAAGGTCATTTCGTTGCATCCGGGGAAGGAATCAA
>JARKOU010000104.1 GCA_029975645.1 Actinomycetales bacterium | reverse complement strand
GCCCTGCTCGGTCGTTCAGAGAAGGACCAGCCCCCAGCGGACGGTGTGCTCCTCTCCGGGGCTCAGGTGGATGAGCCGCTCGCCGGAGTTGAACGCGTCGGCGATGCACGTCATCGGCTCGGCGGCGAGGCCTGTGCGGGTGGCCCCGGGCACCTCGTCACCCGAGCAGAGCTGCCAGCACGTCATGCTCCGGTCCATCCAGGCGGCCGCCGTCCGTCCGTCGGACCCGGTGAGGCGGACCCACGAGCGCCCGTCGGTGTGGACGGCGTCGACGAAGGCATCGTCGAGCAGCACGCCGGCCATCGGGCGCGCCGTCCGGAAGTCGAGGTGCTCCGGCACCGGAACGGCGCCGGTCGGGAGGAGCCGCTCGTCGGTCGAGATCCAGGTCTGCGCGTCGCAGCGCAGTGCCGCGGCGTCGAGCGCGCCCGGTCCGGGGGAGAGCCACGGATGGAACCCGACGCCGTACGGCGCCGCGCGTCCGCCGAGGTTCGTGGCGGTCAACTCCACGTCGAGGTGGTCCGGGTGGAGGGTGTACGTCACGCGGACGCGCAAACCGAACGGGTAGCCGGGCGTGGGCACGAGGTCGAGACCGAGGCTCACGCGCTCCTCGGCGACGTCGAGCGGCACGAACCGCTCCCAGGCGACCAGGCCGTGGTTGGCGACCATCCGCTCGGGTTCGTTGACCGCCACCTGGTAGGCCACGCCGTCGACCGCGTACCGGCCGTCGCGCAGGCGGTTGGGCCACGGCAGCATGATCGCCCCGTGCATCGCCGGCATGATCTCGGCCTCTCCGTACGGGACGACGACGTCGCGCGTGCCGACGCGGAACAGCCTCAGGCTTGCGCCGACCTCGGTGACGACGGCGTGGGCTGCTCCGGACCGCAGGTGGTACTGCCTGCCCGACGGCGCGGGAGCGGTCGCGGGAGCCGCGGCAGTGGGCTCGGGTGCCATGGTGGGCCTCCTCGGTCGGAACGGGCGGGCGCCGTCGCCCTCCGTGTTGAGTCCAGTCCGTGTGAACGCTAACATCTCGGATGGGCGGTGTCTCTCGCAGCCGCTTCACCAGTCTTTCCACCCACTGCGAACGGAACCTCGATGACGAGCCGCCCCACCATCACTGATCCCGACGAGTTGGCGGTGGTGACGATGCGGACGTTGGCGATGGATGCGGTGCAGGCGGCGGGTTCGGGTCATCCGGGGACGCCGATCGCGTTGGCGCCGGTGGCGTATACGTTGTGGCAGGAGTTCCTGCGGTTCGATCCGGCGCAGCCGATCTGGGCGAA
>JARKOU010000094.1 GCA_029975645.1 Actinomycetales bacterium | reverse complement strand
CTGTGCTCCGATGACCAGCACCGCGTAGCCGTGGAAGTGCCTCGCGGCCTCGTGCGGACGCCGATTCGCCGCGCCAAGAAGGAACTTCGCGACCTTCGCAACGCCTGTCCTGCTGCCCAGGTCGAGGCTGCTCTTTACCTCCAAGTAGGTCGTCTCCGCCTCGTCGCCCACGGCGGTCACGTGGTCGAGAATGATCCGCAGAGCCCGCTCGCCGAGCGGGATCATCCCGGTGTCGAGGCCGGCGGTCCTCGACACCGGCGCGGCGGGCGTACCTGGCACGGTGCAATCATCCCATTCGCCACCGACGCTCCTGAGGGCACGCAGCGTCCGATCGGGGCAACGTCCGTAAGCGACTTTCATGATTTGTACCGGGAGAGCAGGTTGACCGGGCCGGTGTCGTTGAAGGTGCCGATCCGGCCCTCGCAGCGGGCCGGGCGAAGGTAGAGCAGATCGACGTGGGTGCAGTCGCCCGCGGGTCGTGGCGAACGAGGTCAGGCGTTAGCACCTCGTCGAGCGAAGCAAGGACACCTGCGAAGCCCACCATCCGGGGTGGTGTCGTCTGCCGCGTCGGGCTCGGCGAGCGCGCGGGTGAACTCTGTCCGCTGGAACCACCGCCACCGGTCTCGCATGCGCGGTGACAAGGTCATCGACCGCCGACGAGATGTCACCGGGTCGGTCACCGCGAATCCGGAGCATCGCAGCAGGTCGCGGGCATCTGGTGACGAAGGTGACGATGGTGACAAGCGCATACCCAGAAACTCTCCTGTGAGGTGGAGAGCCGAGGCGGCGGGTGATCCGACACGGTCCTTGAGTCTCCCGGATGATCGTGGCGCAGACGTCGTGAGCCGAGGACCGTGTCGGATCGCGCTCCTAAGAGTGGGGCGCCGGCGTCTCGCGGGGGACGCTGCCGCCCCAGCGGACGCTCGAAACGAGGGGAAACGTGAGTCGCCGACATGCCACGACACTCCGACACGTATCCGACACAAGCCGGTACTTCAAGGCTGTGACCTGCATAAATACGGTGCCCCGAGTGGGATTCGAACCCACACTGGATCGGGTTTGAGCCGAACGCCTCTGCCGATTGGGCTATCGGGGCCCGCGTGGGAGCGGTCGCGCCCACACCGGTAGGCTACCGGTCGTGAGCACGAACGAGGCCCCGAGCCCGGAGCGCACGCCAGCGGAGCCGGAAACGGCGCCTGTGGCCGCAGGCACGGGTGACGCGGTCGCAGAGCAGCCCGAAGCCGCCCCCGAGGCGAAGCGCTCGACGCGCACGCGGGCCACGGCAGCGAAGACCGCAGCGACGAGGGCCGCAGCACCGAAGACTGCGGCCGCCAAGGCGCCGGCGTCCTCCACATCCAAGAGCGCGTCGGCCAAGGCGCAGGCGGCGGCAGGTGCGCCGGCCGACGCCGAGGCAACCGAGAGCGCCCCGGCGAAGTCGGCGCCGCGGACCACGAGGAAGGCCGCAGCAGGAGCTGTCGCGGCGGAGGAACCCGCGACCGCCGTTGCCGAGACCCAGCCGGCCCCTGCCCAGGCTCCAGGAGCCGACGCTCCGACCGCCGAGGCCACGACCCCCGAGGCCGAGCCCACCTCTCCCGAGCCCGCCGCGGCAGCGGCTCCCGCCGCGGCCACGGCGCCCGCACAGGACCGTCCCATCGTCATCGCGACGGGCCGCCGGGTCATTGTCGCCGAGGACGAGGCCCTCATCCGCCTCGACGTCGTCGAGACCCTCACGGAGGCCGGCTTCAACGTCGTCGGTGAGGCGGGCGATGGCGAGCGCGCCGTGGCCCTGGCCACGGAGCTCAAGCCCGACGTCGTCGTCATGGACATCAAGATGCCCGTGATGGACGGGATCACAGCCGCGGAGCGGATCGGCAGGGCCCGCATCGCGCCGGTCGTGCTCCTCACCGCGTTCTCCCAGGCCGAACTCGTCGAGCGCGCGCGGGACGCCGGCGCGATGGCCTACGTGGTCAAGCCGTTCACACCAGCCGAGCTCCTCCCGGCGATCGAGATCGCCATCGCCCGCCACCAGCAGATCACGGCCCTCGAGGCGGAGGTCGCGGACCTGGCCGAGCGGTTCGAGACCCGCAAGCGGGTGGAGCGGGCCAAGGGCCTCCTCATGACCAAGATGGGCCTCTCCGAGCCCGAGGCCTTCCGCTGGATCCAGAAGACCTCGATGGATCGCCGGCTCACCATGCGCGAGGTGGCGGACGCCGTCATCGACCAGGTCGGCCAGGGCGAGAAGACCCGCTGACCTCCTGCTGAGCGACTCTGGCGCACCCTCAGGCCAGAGCGTCTCGGCGCGCTCCGGCGCGCCTCCTTGACCTTGAGTCGGAGAACCCGGTAACGCGCCCCGGTTTCCTCGGGCTACCATCGGAACTCTCCGCAAGCCGGACGACCTCTGGACGGTGATTCGTGAGCAGGACGAGTGCAGGAGCGCGACTCGCGGTTCCGGCGGACCTCGACTCCGTGGTCGAGCTCTGCATGGAGGCCCGGGGTGAGACCCCGGTCAACGCCCAGGTGTGCAGCGCGTCCCGGGACACCATTCGCGAACATCTCGCCGGCGTCCTTGCCATTCCGGACATGCGCCTGATCGTCGCCGAGCTGGAGGACGCCGCGGTCGGGTTCGCCGTCGCCCGCGTGGTGCGCCCCGGCCTCTTCAGCGACGTCGGCTGGCTCCAGGTCGAGGCGATCTACGTCGCCGAACGACACCGACGCCGCGGCGCAGGCCACGCCCTCATGGCCACGTTGGGCACCATCGCCGTCGCCGAGGACGCTCAACGCGTGGTGACCATGCCGCTCACGGGCTCGCGCTCCGAGCAGCGCTTCCTCGCCCACCTCGGCTTCGCCGCGGCCGCGTCACACCGGATTGCCGAGACGTCGTCGCTGATCAAGCGCCTGGAGGCCGACGGCGTGCCCCGCGAGCGCCGTCGTCCACGCGGCCTGGAGAACCTCATCGCCGCCCGGCGCCGCTCCCGCGAGGCGGGCGCCGTCGGTCAGGTGGACGGACTCCCGCTCGCCGCCGGCGCGGAATCCAGCAGCAGGCACGTCAGCCTCGCCGTGCAGACCCGCTTCCCCGACTCCTCGGTGAGGACGATCTCGTAGGAGGCGGTCCGCCCGCCCAGGTGCACCGCCGTCGCCGCGGCGGTGACGACGCCGGAGCGCACCGCCCGGTGGTGGGTGGCGTTCACCTCGATCCCCACGGCCGCGCGCCCCGGGCCCGCGTGGATCGACGCGGCGAGCGAGCCCACCGTCTCGGCCAGAGCCACGGACGCCCCTCCGTGCAGCAGTCCGTAGGGCTGCGTGTTCCCCTCGACGGGCATGGTGGCGACGACGCGGTCGGGTCCGGCTTCGAGGACCTGGATTCCGAGGCGCTCGGCGAGGGCGCCGTAGCCGGGTAGCGCCCCCGGGTCCGTCGGTCCGGGGCCGGGCGGGGTGATGTGGGTCATGCCGCCTAGGCTTGCATCGTGACCGAGCCCGCGCGACCCCGTCTCCTCCTCATCGACGGACATTCGATGGCGTACCGCGCGTACTTCGCGCTCCCGGTGGAGAACTTCGCGACCACCACGGGGCAGCCCACGAACGCCGTCTACGGCTTCACGTCGATGCTCATCAACCTGCTCCGCGACGAGAAGCCCACGCACGTCGCGGTGGCGTTCGACGTCGGACGCACCACGTTCCGCACCGAGCGGTTCACCGACTACAAGGGCACGCGGGACGAGACACCGGAGCCCTTCCGCGGCCAGGTCCCGCTCATCAAGGAGATCCTCGCCGCGATCGGCACGCCGACCCTCGAGAAGGAGGGGTACGAGGCGGACGACATCCTCGCCACCCTCTCCGAGCAGGCCCGCGCCGCGGGCATGGACGTGCTGATCTGCTCCGGCGACCGGGACACCTTCCAACTGGTGAACGGCCAGGTCACGGTGCTCTACCCCCGCAAGGGGGTCTCGGACCTCGTCCGGATGACGCCGGAGGCCGTGGAGGAGAAGTACGGGGTCAAGCCCGCCAACTACCCGGACCTCGCCGCGCTGGTGGGGGAGAGCAGCGACAACCTCCCCGGGGTGCCGGGGGTCGGGCCGAAGACGGCGGCCAAGTGGATCGCCGCCTACGGGGACCTGGACGGCATCGTGGCGCGCGTGGACGAGATCCGCGGGAAGGTGGGCGACGCGCTGCGAGAGCACCTCGGCCAGGTGGTGGTGAACCGGGAGGTGAACCACCTGCTGCGGGACGTGGAGCTCCCGCTCGGGGTGACTGATCTCGTCCGGCGCCCGATCCCGCGCGAGGCGGTCCACCGGGTGTTCGACGCCCTGGAGTTCCGCACGCTGCGCGACCGGCTGCTCGCGCTCGCGCCCACGGAGGAGGAGACGGCCGGGGGCGGGTTCGACGTCGCCGTCGGGTCCGTGACGCGGGACGGCCTGGCGGAGTGGCTGGGCTCGCGGCGGGGCCGGCTGCTCGGCGTCGACGTCCAGGGCAGGGTGGCGTCGGGTTCGGGGGATGCGTGGGGGATCGCGATCGCCGACGACGGCGGTGCGGCCGTGACGCTCGACCTCGCCGACATCTCTCCCGAGGATGAGGCGGCGCTCGCCGCGTGGCTCGCCGACCCCGCCGAGCCCAAGGCATTCCACGACTCGAAGACGGCCTGGCACAGCCTCGACGGACGCGGGCTGCGCCTGGAGGGCATCGCGTTCGACACCGCGTTGGCGGCCTACCTCTGCCACCCGGACCAGCGCTCGTACGCCCTCGCGGACCTCAGCATCCGCTACCTGCGGCGCGAGTTGCGGGCCGAGGAGGAGTCCGGCGGGCAGGGCATGCTCGCGCTCGACGGCGAGGAGGAGGGGCAGCGTTCGGCGCTGCGGGCGAGGGCGGTGCGTGAGGTGGCGGACGCCCTGGCCGCGGACCTGGACCGGCGGAACGCCCGCGCCCTGCTCGACGACGTCGAGATCCCCCTCCTGCGCGTGCTCGCACGCATGGAGAAGGACGGCATCGCGGCCGACGGCGCGTACTTCGCGGGCCTGGAGCGCCAGTTCGGCGCCGCCGTGGAAGACGCGGCCGCGAACGCCTACGCCGTCATCGGGCGGGAGGTGAACCTCTCCTCGCCCAAGCAGCTCCAAGAGGTGCTCTTCGACCAACTCGGCATGCCGAAGACCAAGCGGATCAAGACCGGCTACACCACGGACGCCGAGGCGCTGAGCGACCTGTACGAGCGCACGGCACACCCGTTCCTGCAGTACCTCCTGGCCCACCGGGACGCGATCCGGCTCCGGCAGACGGTCGAGGGGCTGATCCGTTCGGTGGCTCCGGACGGCCGGATCCACAGCACCTTCCAGCAGACCATCGCGGCCACGGGCCGCCTGTCCTCCACGGACCCGAACCTGCAGAACATCCCGATCCGCACCGAGGAGGGCCACCGCATCCGGCGTGGGTTCGTGGTGGGTCCCGGCTACGAGACTCTGCTGACGGCCGACTACAGCCAGATCGAGATGCGGATCATGGCGCACCTGTCCGACGACGCCGGCCTCATCGAGGCCTTCCGGTCGGGCGAGGACCTCCACTCGTTCGTGGGTTCCCGCGTGTTCGGCGTGCCCACCGACCAGGTCACGCCGGCGATGCGTTCGAAGATCAAGGCGATGTCCTACGGCCTCGCCTACGGTCTCTCGGCGTTCGGGCTGTCACGGCAGCTCAAGATCGAGACGTCAGAGGCGCGCGCGCTCATGGACGAGTACTTCGAGCGCTTCGGGGGCGTTCGGGACTACCTCGCGGGCGTCGTCGGCCAGGCCCGGCGCCTGGGGTACACCGAGACGATCCTCGGCCGGCGGCGCTACCTGCCCGACCTCACGAGCGACAACCGCCAGCGCCGGGAGATGGCCGAGCGGATGGCGCTCAACGCCCCCATCCAGGGGTCCGCCGCCGACCTCATCAAGGTCGCCATGATCGGCGTCGAGCGTGCGATCGATGCCCAGGGCCTGCGGTCGCGGATGGTGCTCCAGGTGCACGACGAACTCGTGCTCGAGGTGGCACCCGGCGAACTCGACCGGGTCGAGGCCCTGGTGCGGGAGCAGATGGCCTCGGCCGCGGACCTGAACGTGCCCCTGGACGTGACCGTCGGCATCGGCCCGGACTGGCGGACGGCCGGGCACTGATCAGGGCCTCACGGTCCCCGATCAGTCGCGCCGAGCACTGATCAGGGCATCACGAGCACGGCCGCGCCGTTCACCCGGTCCGCGGCGAGGTCGCGCAGGGCCTGATCCGCGGCGTCGAACGGGTACGGCGTGGTGGTCACGTGGATGCGGTGCCGCGCGGCCGCGGCCATGAACTCCCGGCCGTCCTCGCGGGTGTTCGCGGTCACGCTGCGCACCTGACGTTCCCGGAAGAGGTGGCGCTGGTAGTTCAGCACCGGGATGTCCGTTAGGTGGATCCCGGCGATCGCCAGGGTGCCGCCGTCGTCGAGCGCCTCGAGCGCCACGGGCACCAGTTCGCCTGCGGGGGCGAAGAGGATGGCGGCGTCGAGGGGCTCGGGCGGGGCGTCCGCAGCACCTGCGGCCGAGGCGACGCCGAGGTCCAGCGCCAGTCGCTGCGCCGCGACCGAGCGGGTGAGGACGTGGACGACGGCGCCGTCGGCCATGGCCACCTGCGCGGCGAGGTGCGCGGACGCGCCGAAGCCGTAGATGCCCAGACGCCCGCCCGGCGGGAGGTCCGCCCGCCGCAGGGCCCGGAAGCCGATGATCCCGGCGCACAGCAGGGGGGCGAGTTCGGCGTCGGAGTAGCCCAGGGGCAGGTCGTAGGCGTAGGCGGCGGGGACGGTCGCGTACTCGGCGTACCCGCCGTGCGCGTCCCAGCCCGTGTACTCGGAAGCGCGGCAGAGGTTCTCCGCGCCGCGCCGGCACGCGGCACACATGCCGCACGTGCGACGCAACCAGGCGATGCCGACAGTGGAGCCCACGCGGGCGCCGTCGACCCCGGGACCCACGGCGACGACGTCGCCCACCACCTCGTGCCCGGGCACGACGCTGGGGGCCCGGGGCGTGAGATCGCCCTCGGCCAGGTGGAGGTCCGTGCGGCAGACGCCGCACACGCGGACCTTGACGAGGAGGTCGCCCGGCCCGGGGCGGGGCACGGGCATCTCGACCAGGCGGAGCGGTGCGCCGTCGATGGGCCCGGGGGTCTCGACGATCCACGCCCGCATGGACGTGGGAAAGCGGGACTCGGGAGGCCTCGACTCGGGAAGGTTGGACTCGGGAAGGGAACGATTCGTCATGGCTGCCTCCGCCCGACTGCCGGCCTCGGATCGCCGGTGCTAAGGAGCATCCTCCCCCCGCTCCTTTCGCCGAGGTCGAGGGTTGTCGCTCGTGACGGCGAGGGATCCCTC
>JARKOU010000074.1 GCA_029975645.1 Actinomycetales bacterium | reverse complement strand
TGCGTCTTGGCGACGATAACGGCGCCCGCCGCGCGCAGACGGGCGACGGCGCTCGCGTCGCGGCTGGGGACGCGGCCCGTGCGGAGGGAGGCCTGGCCCTCGCACGGCAGCCCGGCGGCGTCGATCCAGTCCTTGACGGTGAGCGGGACGCCGTGGAGGGGGCCGCGCTCGGCCGGGGGGACGCGGTCCAGGGCGGCCGCAGCGGCCAGGGCCGCGGCGTCGTCCCGCGCGACGACGGCGCCCAGGTGCGCGGCGGCGTCGAGCCGGTCCAGCGCCGCCCGGACGCGCGCGACGGCCGATTCGGCCCAGTCGGTGCTCGCCACGGCTCCATTTTTCGCCGCCTCCCTCGCCGACGTCGAGGGTTCTCGCTCGTGAGGTCGAGGGCCTTGCTCGCGACGTCGAGGGTTCTCGCTCGCGACGTCGAGCATCCCTCGACGTCACCAGCCACAACCCTCGACCTCGGCGAAGGGGGGGGAGGGGCGGAAGGGACGGAGCGGGGAAGGTGTGGTGCTCGTGGGGCCGGATGTGGTGCGATCGGGCGTCGGCAACGAAGGAGTCCCCGATGAGCACCCTCCGGCTCGAGCCCCACCACGACGGCTCGCTGCGCTACGTCTCGACCATGAGCCCCGCCCTCGGCGACCTGGTCACCGTCCGCCTGCGCGTCCCCGCCGGCCTCGGCATCGACCGGGCCTACGTGCGGGTGATCAAGGACGCCGAGCCTGCCTTCACCGAAATGGCGGTCTCCTCGACGTCCGATCACGAGACCTGGTGGACGGCGGAGATCGAGTGCCACAACCCCATCACCTCCTACCGCTTCTACGTGGACGGCGCGGCGGGCTACGGCTGGGTCAACGGCACCGGCTGGCACCGCAACCGCGACGTGCGCGACGACGCCGACTTCCTCCTCTCCGCCCACCCCGCCCCACCGGACTGGACCCTGGGCGCGACCGTCTACCAGGTGTTCCCGGACCGCTTCGCACGCTCCGCCGCGGCGGAGGGCCGCGACACCCCCGCATGGGCGGTCCGGTCCACCTGGGACGAGCCGGTCGGCCGACCCCGCGGGGACTACTCCTTCCAGCTCTTCGGCGGCGACCTCGACGGCGTGATCGAGCACCTCGATCACCTTGCCTCCCTCTCGGTCGAGGTCCTCTACCTCACCCCCGTGTTCCCGGCCGGGTCCGCGCACCGCTACGACGCGTCGTCGTTCGTGGAGGTGGACCCGTTGCTGGGCGGCGAGGAGGCCCTGGTGCGTCTGGTCGAGGCCGCGCACGCCCGTGGCCTGAAGGTGATCGGCGACCTCACCACCAACCACACCGGCAACCTCCACGAGTGGTTCCGCCGGGCGCAGGCCGACCCCGCCGCCCCCGAGTCCACGTACTACTACTTCCGGAACCACCCGGACGACTACGTCGGCTGGCTCGACATCCCCACCCTGCCCAAGCTCGACTGGCGCAGCGAGGCGCTGCGCGACGCCCTCCTGCGGGGTCCGGACTCCGTGGTCGGGCGCTGGCTCTCCCCGCCCTTCGACCTCGACGGCTGGCGGATCGACGTCGCGAACATGACCGGCCGGTACCGCGACGTGGACGAGGCGCACAGCGTGGCCCGCGAGATCCGCGCGACCATGCGGCAGGTCCGCCCCGACGCCTGGCTCATCGCCGAGCACGGCCACAACGCGAGCCCGGACCTCATGGGCGACGGCTGGCACGGCACCATGAACTACGCCGGCTTCACCCGCCCGGTGTGGACCTGGCTGGCGAACCACGCCCCGGACGTGCTCACGGACCGCAACTACCTCGGCATCCCCACGGTCTACGGCGTGCCGTCCTTCCCGGGGGGCGCGGCGGCGTCGGCAATCCGCGAGGCGAGCGCGAGCATGCCGTTCCGGTCGCTGCTGGCCGGCATGAACAAGCTGGACTCCCACGACACCCCGCGCTTCCTCACCGTGGTGGGCGACGACATCGCGCGCTACGAGGCCGGCCTCGCCCTCCTGTTCACGCTGCCCGGCGGCACGATGGTGTTCGCCGGCGCGGAGACCGGCGCCGGCGGCGGCAACGGCGAGGAGGGGCGGATCCCGATGCCGTGGGACCGCCCGGAGGCCTGGAACGCGCGCGTGCTCGGGGCGCACCGGGCGCTCGCGGCGGCGCGCGCCGGGTCGGCGGCGCTGCGCCTCGGCGGGATGCGCTGGCTCGCCGTCGGCGACGACGCCCTCACCTTCGAGCGCGAGGCGCCCGACGGCGGGGAGCGGGTGCTCGTGCACGTCGCGCGGGCGGCGCACGAGTCTGTGACGCTGCCGGCGTGGTGGTTCGAGGAGGCAGACGTCCTCTGGGGCGAGGCGCCGGTCCGGGCCGACGACGGCGCGTGGCGACTCCCTGCGTCGGGCCCCGCGGCGCACGTGTGGCGGGTGCGGTAGCGGGTATCCGGGAGCCCGGCGAACCCCGCGAGCCGCGACCTGTGACCGGCGACCTGTGACCTGCGACCCCCGCGAAGTCGTCGCTCCGGCGCGAAGTAGTCGGTCTGAACCGACGATCTGACGCCGAAGCGACTACCTGACGAGCGGGTCGACGGGTTGATGGCGAGGTCGGCTGCCAGGCGGGCGGGTCGGCGCGGCGTGGCACCCTGGCCCGGTGAAGGGGAACGAGGTGGCCGACGGCGCAGTGCCGACCGACGGCGCAGTGCCCGGCCCGGAGTTACGGGCCGACTGCTCCCGCTGCGCCGCGCTGTGCTGCGTGGCTCCTGCGTTCGCGGCGTCGTCGGACTTCGCGATCGACAAGCCGGCCGGCCGCCCCTGCCCGAACCTGCGCGCGGACTTCGGGTGCGGCATCCACGCCCACCTGCGCGAGCGCGGCTTCCGCGGGTGTGCGGTGTTCGACTGCTTCGGCGCGGGGCAGCACGTCACGCAGGTGACGTTCGCCGGCCTCGACCGGCGCCGAACGCCCGCGATCGAACCGCAGATGTTCGCGGCGTTCGCCGTCATGCGCCCGCTCCACGAGGTGCTCTGGTACCTCACGGAGGCGCTCGCCGTCGCGCCGTCGGGCCTGGCCGACGCCGTCCGGGCGACCCGCGACCGCATCCTCGCCCTCGCGGACCTGCCGCCCGACGCGCTCCTCGCGCTCGACGTCGACGCCCACCGGGGCGCCGCGAACGCGGTGCTGGTCCAGGTGAGCGCGCACGTCAGGGCCGACGGCGGTGCGCCCGGCCCCGATCACCGCGGCGCGGACCTCGCCGGCGCGGACCTCCGCCGCGCGAACCTGCGCCGCGCGAACCTGCGCGGCGCGCTGCTCATGGGCGCGGACCTGCGGGGCGTGGACCTCACCCTCGCCGACCTCACCGGAGCGGACCTCCGCGGGGCGCGCCTGCACGGCGCTGACCTGCGCCGTGCGCTGTTCGTGCCCCAGGCGCAGCTGGATGCGGCGCTGGGCGACGCCGCCACGCGGGTGCCGAAGGGCAGGGTGCGCCCGGCTCACTGGGCAGCACGAACGGCGGCCCGAGGCAATCGTCCCCAGGTGCGCTGACCCTCCGGACGCGGTGACCACTCTGCTGCGGTGACCACCCTGCTGCGGTGACCTCAGTAGGTGCCGATGATCGAGAGGTACACGGTCCCGCCGCTGTTGGAGATGTTGCGGTAGAGCCAGTCGGAGTTGGCCACGCTCACCCGTACACAGCCGTGGCTCGCGGGGTACGTGGGCACCGAGGTCGAGCCGTGCAGCATGTACGACCCGCTGATGACCCGCTTGTTGTACATGTTCCCGTACCGGGAGTAGGCCACGCCCTTGGTGGAGTAGAGCGCGTTCATCCCCTGGCTGCGGTAGTAGCAGGCCTCCGGGTAGAGCGTGCTGCAGCTCCATCCCGGCCGCGTGGCGCCCAGCCAGAAGTTCCCCACGGGCGTGCCGTAACCGGGCTTGCCCGTCGAGATCCGCATGACCCGGACGTACGCGCCGCCGCGGACGTACATCATCGTCTGGCAGGTGCGCGTGGCCAGGAGGTAGGTGGTGCGCCCGTTCCGGGCCGGCGCGGGGATCGAGCCGAGCGAGCCGTACGAGGCGTTGAAGGACCGCAGCGTGGCGAGGTCGCCCGCGGTGATCGCGCCGCGGTGGGCGGTGAGCCCGGCCATCTGGCGGAAGGTGCACATCCCCTGGGCGGTCTGTGCGCCCCAGATACCGTCCACCGGACCCGTGGGGATCGCGAACTTCGTGAGGATCGTCTGCGCCTCGGTGATCTCGCCCGACGTCGCGGCCTGGGCGGGTGGGGCGAGGCCGGCCAGCGCGATGAGCGCGGCGATCAGAACGGACAGGTGACGCGCGACTCGCGGGCTCATGACGACCGCCTCCAGGTGCCTCATTGCACCCTTCCGGCGTAGCACCGACGCCCTGTCCCGTCAACGGCCCGACGTCCCGGCGGCCTCCCGCCCCGGTGGCGGCGGGCAGCCTGCTTCTCAGGCGACGTCGGGCGCCGTCGTCCCTGAGGGCGTCTCTGGCGCCGGGGTCGCGGCGTCGTCGGCCTCGCCCGGCTCCTCCGCTGCCCGCCGTGAGGGCTTGGCGGACGGCGGGACGTCGACGGCGATCTCCTCGCCGAGGTGCGCGTCGTCGAGCAGGGGGAGGGTGTCGCCGCTCCAGAACTTGCCGGGGTCGTACCAACTGGCCCGCTTCCCCCGCGGCAGGAGGCCCATGGCCTCATAGGTGAGGGCGACGATCTCGGAGCAGTACGCCGTCTCCAGTTCCCGCTCGCCGAGGCGCCCCGAGATGATCGGGGTCCGGCCGAGCAGCCACCCCTTCGCGAGTTGGCCGGTGGTGGGGAACGGGGTCCCGTCCAGACGGGCGATCGTGCGGAGGGCGGCGTTCTCGGCCTCGCGGTCGATCGGGTACTCGAGCTGGCGGAACCAGGCGCGCTGGCCGTACCTGTTGACCCAGGTGACGACGGCGTCGCGG
>JARKOU010000037.1 GCA_029975645.1 Actinomycetales bacterium | reverse complement strand
CGAGGGCGGGTCGGTATGCGCCCGCCCTCGGCGCACGCACCCGCCCTCGCGGGAGGGGGAGTTGGGAGGGGGGTTGGGAGGGGGGCGCCGGGCGGCGGAGTTGGGAATGGGAGGGGGAGCCGGGAGGGGAGGTAAGGGGGCGCAAGGGAGCGGCGAGAGGCAGGAGGATGGGCGGGTGGTGGAGATGACCCGGGAGGAGTTCGAGGACGCCGTCGGCGACGCCCTCGACCTGCTGCCCCCGGACCTCGCGCGGCTCATCGACAATGTGGTGGTGCTCGTGGAGGACGAGCCGCCGGAGGGCGAGGAGCCGGACCTCCTCGGCCTCTACGAGGGCGTCCCCCTCACCGAGCGCGACCAGTGGTGGGCGGCCGGCTCGCTCCCGGACCGGATCACGATCTTCCGCAACCCCACGCTGCGGATGTGCGACGACGCCGACGAGGTCGTGGACGAGGTGGCCGTCACCGTGGTCCACGAGGTGGCCCACTACTTCGGGATCGACGACGATCGCCTCCACGCCCTCGGCTGGGGCTGAGGACCCGTCCCGGGCTCCCGGGACCGCCAGGGCACGATGTCGGTGCGACCAGGCATAGTTGGTCCCGTGAGCGCCGATCCCCTGAGCACCGTCACCCAGCAGGAGCGGCTGCGCTACGACCGCACCGCCTACCGCGTGGCGCATGACGTCCTGGCCGCCTACTCCACCTCGTTCGGCCTCGGCACGCGCCTGCTCGGCAAGAGCGCGCGCGCCCATATCGAGGCCGTGTACGCGCTTGTGCGGATCGCGGACGAGATCGTCGACACCCGTGGCGGGGTCGAGGCCGCGGCCATGCTCCAGGAGCTGCGCGAGCAGACGGCACGTGCGCTCGGTCTCGGCTGGAGCAGCAACCCCGTGGTGCACGCGTTCGCCCGCACCGCACGGCGGGTCGGCGTCACCGATGCCGAGGTCGGGCCGTTCTTCGACTCCATGGCGATGGACCTCGAGATCACGGAGCACGACCAGGCGTCCTACGAGCGGTACGTGTACGGCTCGGCCGAGGTGGTCGGGATCATGTGCCTGCGGGTGTTCCTCAACGCGGACAGGCCGGCCGGATCGCCGATCGTCGAGCCGGACGCGGAGACGGTCGACGGCGCCCGGGCGCTCGGCGCGGCCTTCCAGAAGATCAACTTCCTCCGTGACCTCTCGGCCGATTACCGCGACCGCGGCCGGTCCTACTTCCCCGGGGTCACTCCCGATGCTCTCGACGCCGACGCCCTCGACGCGATCGTGACCGAGATCGGCGACGACCTGGCCCGCGCCCGGTCCTCGCTCCCGCGCCTGCCCGGCCGGGCGCGCGCAGCCGTCGCGGCCACGCTCGCCCTCTACGAGCGGCTGCTGGCGCGGATCGCCGACACCCCGCCGGAGGAGATCCTCTCCACGCGGATCCGCATCTCGGACCCGCAGAAGGTGTTCATCGCCGTGCAGGGAGCGCTCCTGGAGCTGCCCGGCAGGGGCGACGGCGACCGCGCGCGGGCGGAACGCGAGCGCGGAGCACGGGGCGACGTCGAGGAGGAGGAGCGATGAGCCGGCCGCGCGTCGTCGTGATCGGTGGCGGGATCTCCGGGCTGGCTACTGCCGCGCTGCTCGCGCGGGGTGGGGCGCGGGTGACGGTCCTCGAACGCCATGACCAGGTCGGGGGCCGGGCCGGGCGCTGGGCCGTGGACGGCTTCACCTTCGACACGGGCCCCACCTGGTACTTCATGCCCGAGGTGTTCGCGCACTTCTTCGACCTGCTCGGGCGGGACATCCGCGACTACGTGAGCGTTCGCCGCCTCGACCCGGCGTACCGGGTCTTCACCGAGCCCGAGCCCGGCGACCTCGCCGAGACGCTCGAGGTGGTGGCCGACGCCGAGGCGAACTGGCGCACGTTCGAGGCCATCGAGCCCGGGGCCGGGGAGGCGATCCGGCGGTACGCGGCGGCGTCGTCGCACGCCTATCGCACGGCGCTGGACAACTTCCTCTACACCACCTTCGCCCGGCCCGAGCGGGTGCTCAACGAGTCGGTGCGGACGGAGCTCCCGGAACTCGCGCGACTCCTCACCACGCCCCTCGCCGACCACATCGCCGCGACGGTGAACTCGCCGCGGCTGCGGCAGATCCTCGGCTACCACGCCGTCTTCCTCGGCTCCTCGCCGTATCGGGCCCCCGCCCTCTACTCGCTGATGAGCCACCTGGACCTCGTGGACGGCGTGCACTACCCCGACGGCGGCGTCTACACCGTGATCGACGCCGTCGCGCGAGTTGCTCGGGAGGAGGGCGCGGAGATCCGCACCGGCGTCGAGGTGGTGGGGATCGACGTCGAGCAGGGCCCAGGGCCCAGCCTTGCCGGGGCACGCGTCCCGGTGCCCCGGCGCAAGGGGAACGCCACGGCCGTGCGGCTGGCGAGCGGCGAGGTGCTGGAGGCCGACGCCGTCGTCGGGGCGGCAGACCTGCGCCACCTCGAGACGGACCTGCTCGAGAAGGAGTGGCAGACCTTCCCCGAGGCCTACTGGGACAAGAAGGACCCCGGCATCTCCGCGTTGCTGATCTACGCCGGGGTGCGGGGGGAACTGCCTGACCTCGCCCACCACTCCTTGTTCTTCACGCGGGACTGGCCGGCCAACTTCGACGCCACGCTCGGCCCGGCCGGGCGGCACGCCGTCCCGCCGGACGAGTTGAGAGTGCCGGTGCCTGCCTCCCTCTACGTGTCTCGGGCCTCCGCGACCGATCGCACCGCGGCGCCCGCCGGCGACGAGGCGATCATGGTGCTCGTTCCCTTCCCTGCCGATCCGCGGATCGGGGCCGGCCCGGGCGGGGAGGCGGAGCTGGACGGCCTGGCCGATCAGTACCTCGGGCAGATCGCCGACTGGGCCGGCATCCCCGACCTGCTCGAGCGCGTGGTGGTCCGGCGCGTGGTGGGACCGGCGCAGTTCGCGGAGCAGTACCACGCGTGGCGAGGGTCGTCCCTCGGCATGGAGCACACGCTCCTGCAGAGCGCGATGTTCCGACCCGGCAACGCGAGCAAGCGTGTCTCGAACCTGCTCTACGTGGGCGGCGGGACCGTGCCGGGGGTGGGCCTGCCGATGTGCCTGATCAGCGCGGAACTGGTGGCCAAGCGGCTGCTCGGCGAGACGAGCACGTGGCCCCTGCCGGTACCGCTGCGGCGGGACTTCCTCGAGGCGGCGCTGCCGCGCGGGCTCAAGCACGTGGCTCCGGCCGGCCGGCCCGAGCACTGAGGCGGGCGCGTGACGTTCCTCTACCTCGGGCTCCTGCTCTTCTCCCTCACGGGCCTCGGGCTGCTCGACTGGCACCGACGGCTCGCGTTCGGGGCGGACGCGCGGCGGACCGGGCTCGCGCTCGCCATCGTGGTGGCGTTCTTCCTGGTCTGGGACACGGTGGGGATCGCGCTGGGGATCTTCTCGCGGGGTGACGTCGAGTACATGACCGGTGTGGAGCTGTGGCCGGACATGCCCCTCGAGGAGCCGGTGTTCCTGGTGCTCCTGAACTACGTCACGCTTCTGACCTGGCGGTTGATCACCACCCGGGGCGGGGATCCGCGCCCGCTCGGGCGGGCACGCGTCGAGGCGAGCAGGGCGGTGGGACCGTGACGTACCTGGTGCTGACCGTCGTCGTGCTCGCGCTCGTGGCAGCCGTGTGCGTGCCTGTGCTACGGCGTCTGCCGTTCGCACCGCTGGCGTGGACGGGGCTGATCCTGCTCGCGATGACCGCGGTGTTCGACTCGGCCATCGTCGGGTACGGGCTCACGGTCTACGACCCCGAGACCATCCTGGGGGTCTACGTGGGGGCGGCGCCGATCGAGGACTTCGGGTACACGGTCGCTGCGGTGATGATCATGCCGACGCTGTGGACCGTTCTCGGGCGGCGCTCCGGGGGGGCGGGGGAGTCGGACGCCGCGCTGTCGGACGTCTCGGCGGGCGCCGCCGCGGGGACCGGTCCGGATGACACCCATGCGAAGGGACAGCCGTGACCACGACGACGGCGCCGCACTGGATCCGGGACCTCGTCGCGTCCTCGCGGCCGTACTCCTGGATCAACACCGCCTTCCCGTTCGCCGCGGGCTACCTCATGGCGACCGAGGGCCGGATCGACCTCGCCCTGGTCGTGGGGACGATCTTCTTCCTCATCCCCTACAACCTGCTGATGTACGGGGTCAACGACGTCTTCGACTACTCCTCGGACCTCCGCAACCCCCGAAAGGGCGGAATCGAGGGCGCGCTCGCGGACCCGGCCGTGGCGGCGTTCGTCCACCGGCGCATCCTCATCGCGTGCGCCGTGGTGACGGTGCCCTTCGTGGTGGTCCTCATGCTCCTCGGCGACCTCGCGGCGAACCTCGCCCTGGCCTTCGTGGTGTTCGCCGTGATCGCGTACTCGGCGCCGCGGCTGCGGTTCAAGGAGCGGCCGGTCCTGGACTCGATGACGTCCTCGACCCACTTCGTGGGGCCGCTCTTCTACGCGTTGGTGCTGGTGGGGGCGGACCTGTCCGCGCCGTCGGTCTGGCCGGTGCTGGCGTCGTTCTTCGCGTGGGGCATGGCCTCGCATGCGTTCGGGGCGGTCCAGGACGTGCGCGCGGACCGGGAGGGTGGCATCGCCTCGGTGGCGACGGTGCTCGGCGCCCACGCCACGGTGGTCGGGGCGACCGTGCTCTACCTCGTCTCCTCGCTCCTCCTGCTGTTCGTGCCGTGGCCCGGCACGCTGGCCGCGATCCTGCCGATCCCGTACGCCGTCAACGCGGCGATGTTCTGGTCGGTGCGGGACGAGGACTGCGAGCGGGCCAACCTCGGCTGGCGCCGGTTCCTGGTGCTCAACATGCCGGTCGGCTTCCTCGTGACGTGGCTCCTGATCTGGATCGCCTGGTCGTCCTAGGGCGGGCGCGCCGTCGGCGATGATCAGATCGACGTTCGGGGGCGTGTGGGGGCCGTGGACGCCCCCGAACGTCGATCTCGGAGGCCTTGCGGCCGGTGGGGGCGTCGCGCGGATGGGCGAGTCGCGGGTGCGCCGGCCTCGCGCGGTCGTCCCCCGGCGACGCACAATGCCCTGGAACAGGACGCGGCCCGAGTGGACAAGGACACGGCTCCCATGGACAAGACCCCCGCCGAGAAGGTGACCAAGTCCGACGCCGAGTGGCGCGCCCTCCTCACCCCGCACGAGTTCGTGGTGCTCCGGGAGGCGGGCACCGAGCGCCCCTGGACCGGCGCCCTCCTCAACGAGAAGCGGTCGGGCGTCTACTCCTGCCGCGCGTGCGGGCAGGAGCTCTTCCGCTCGGAGGCCAAGTTCGACTCCCACTGCGGCTGGCCCTCGTTCTACGAGCCCAAGGAGGGCGACGCCGTCGAACTCCTCGAGGACCGCTCCCACGGCATGATCCGCACCGAGGTCCGCTGCGCCCGCTGCGGCTCCCACCTGGGCCACGTCTTCCCCGACGCCCCGCAGACGCCGACGGGCGACCGGTTCTGCATGAACTCCGTGTCGCTCACCTTCACGCCGGAGTGAGGGCCGACGACGGCGCGGAGCCGGGTTCGCCGGCCCGCGCACCGTCGACGAGTGGCGACGGGAACGCGCGGCCGCTCACGCTCCGCTTCGCCACGCTCAACCTCCAGCACGGCCGCGCGAACGCGGGCGACCGGCCCGGCCCCCCGCTCACGCCTCCGGCGCTGTTCCGCGCCCTCGCCGGCGTGGACGTGGACGTGCTGGCGGTGCAGGAGGTGGACGTGGGGCAGGAGCGCTCGGGCGGCGTCGACCAGGCGGCCCTCGTCGCCGCGGCCACCGATTTGCGCTACGTCCGGTTCGCGGCCGCCGTGGCCGGTGACGTCCGCTCCTCGCGCGCCCGGGCGCGGCCGACGACGGCGACGCCCGGCTACGGCATCGCCCTCGCCACGCGATACCCCGTCCTCGCGTGGTTCGCCCAGCCGCTGCCGAGCGTCCCGCGCCTTCCGGAGCGCCGGGCCGCGGCGCTTCCTCGCGCGATCGCGCGCGCCCGCGTGCTGGCGGATGAGCCCCGCGTGCTGCTCGCCGCGGTGATCCAGGCCCCCGGCGCGCGGGTCGTTGCCGCGTGTACGCACCTGTCCCGGGTGCCGTGGGTGGCGTCGGCGCAGCTCGCCGAGGTGCGTCGCCGGGTGGCCGGCCTGGCGGCGCGCGCCGGGGCGCCGGGGGAGCCGCTGCCGGCCGTCGTGCTGGGGGACCTGAACCTGCGGCCCGAGCGGGTGGCGCGCGCCGGGATGACCGCCCTCGCGGACGTCCCGACCCACCCCGCCTGGGCACCGACCCGTCAGGTGGACCACGTGCTGGGCCTCGGCAGGGTGGCCGCGGCGGGCTCCGGTGCGGTCCCCGAGCCCGCGACGGCGACCCGCCTGACCGTCGGCGATCACGCGCTCCTTCAGGTCAAGGTTCGGATCGGCGCGTCGGGCGGCGCAGACTAGGTCCCGATGAGTACGCCGGTGCCCCCCGCCTCGCCCGACCCGACCCTGGGCCGTGGTGACGGCGCGCCGTCGGGCGGAGCGTCGTCGTCCCCTTTGCCGCAGGACGCCCCGGCACCGGAGGTTCCGGCCTACCGCGAACCGCGGACGATCCTCACCCAGACGCCGGTGGTCGAGGCCCAGGCCCTCCCGCCGCTGCAGCCGGCGCCCCCACCGGCGCCCGAGCCGGTGCGCGTCTCCGCGCCGCGCATCCCCGCGCCCGTGCTGTTCATGACCGCCGGTGTCTCGCAGTACGCGGGCGCCGCGCTCGCGGTGACGTTGTTCACGGCGATGGCGCCTGTGAGCGTGGCGTGGCTGCGCGGGGTGGTGGCCGCCATCGTCCTGGTGATCTGGCGGCGGCCCTGGCGGGCGACGTGGACGCGGCGGACGCTGGCGGCGTCGGCGGTGTTCGGCCTGGTCCTGACGCTGATGAACGTGCTGTTCTACATCTCCATCGCGCACATCCCGCTCGGGACGGCGGTGGCCGTGGAGTTCACGGGGCCGGTGCTGCTCGCGATGGTCCGGGGGCGCTCGTTCCGAACCTTCATGGGTGCCATGCTCGCGGGCCTGGGCGTGCTGTTCCTGGGCGGGCTGGGCGTGGACTGGTCGCCGGACCCGGGCTCGACGGCGATCGGCCTGCTCGCAGCGGCCGGGGCCGGGGCAGCGTGGGCGACGTACATGGTGCTCGGCGGGCGGATCGCGGCGCAGCGGGACGGGATGACGTCCCTGAGCGTCGGGATGGCTGCGGGGGCGCTGGCGCTGGCGCCGATCGCGGCGGTCGGCGCTGCGCCCGTGCTGAGCGACGCCCGGCTGGCGTTCACGGCGATCGCGGTGGGGTTGCTCTCCTCGGCGATCCCATACGCGATCGACCAGGTGGCGCTGAAGCGGCTCAAGACCGCGGCGTTCGCGCTGCTCAACTCGCTTCTGCCCGCCACGGCCGCGGTGGTGGGGCGCGTGGTGCTGGGGCAGCGGCTCTCGTTCGGCGAGGTGATCGGGCTGGTGCTCATCAGCTGGGCCGTGGCGATGACCACCACGCCCCTGCGACGGGGGCGACGGCGAAGGGCACACGGCAAGCGGCCAGTGGGCGCGTAGTCGCCACGTCCCTGCGTGCGGGCGGGCCACGGGCGCAGAATGCCCCATGGACACCGTGCCCACCACGGACGCCGAGTGGCGCGCCCGCCTCACCCGCCAGGAGTTCAAGGTCTTGCGCCGCGCGGGCACGGAGCGCCCGTGGACCGGCGAGCTCCTTCACGAGCACCGCACCGGCGTGTACTCCTGCCGCGGCTGCGGCCAGCCCCTCTTCCGCAGCGACGCCAAGTTCGACTCGCGCACCGGCTGGCCGTCGTTCTATGAGCCCACCGGCGAGGCCGCCGTGGACCTCCGCGACGACCGCTCGGTGTTCATCATCCGCACCGAGGTCCGGTGCTCGAGGTGCGGCTCGCACCTGGGTCACGTGTTCGACGACGCCCCGCGCACGCCCACCGGCCTGCGCTACTGCATGAACTCCGTCGCGCTCGCCTTCACGCCGGAGTAGGGCGGACGACGAACGTTCAGACTGCGCGCGGCGGTCGCGGCCGCCCGCCGTCGCGGGGCAGGACGGGTCGCCGGATCGGTGTGCCCGGTTGGCCCTCGGCCGGCGAGGGCTCGCCTTGACCGGCTGCCTCGGTCGACGTCGCCACGGGTGACTCAGTGGGGGCCGGCTCGTTCGACCGCATCGTCGGCTCCGCCGCAGGCTCCCCCCTGACCGGCACGGGCACGGGCACGGGCACGGGCACCGGAGCCGGAGCCGGAGCCGGAGCCGACGGCGCCGCCGCGACCGGAACCCCCACCGCTAGCGACCCGATCACGGTGGCCGGTCCGGCGTCGACCCCGCGCCGCCCCATCCGCCGCCGGGCGAACCCCTGCGCCACCAATTCCCCGAGCAGAACCCCCGCCGCCAGTGCGAGCGCCACCGTCACCGCCCCGAGCAGCACCGCGGTGCCCTCCGGCACATTCCCCTCGCTGAGCAGGAGCAGCCCCTGGTAGGAGGCGAGGCCGGGCAGCATCGGCAGGATCCCCGGCACCACGAGGATCACGGTCGGCACCCGCAGTCGCGCGGCGAGCACGTACGTCAGCGCCCCCACCACCGTCGCGGCCACGGCCTCGGGCACCCCGGCGGTGCTCACCCACTCACTCATGAGCGACACCACCACGAGCCCGACGGCGCCCGCCACCCCGGCCGCCCGGAGCACCCGGACCGGCGCGTGGGAGCCGACGGCGCTCGCCGCGGACGCGACACCGGCTGCGAGCACCGCGAGCGCCGCCGAGCCGAGCGACCCGGCCGGGATGTCCGCCACGGACATCGAGACCCCCACCTGCCCCGCGATCAGCAGGCCGCCGAGCACCCCGGCCACGATCCCCGCCGTCCCCACGGACAGCTCCACGAACCGCGCCGCCGCGGTCACCGGGAACGCCCCCATCGCCTCCTGCGCCGCGACCACCAGCGCCATGCCGGGCAGCAGCGCGATGATGCCGCCGGCCACCACCAGCGAAGAGTTCGCGGGCACGCCGAAGTACGTGATCGCCACCGCGACGCTGGTCGCGATGAGAGCGCCGGTGGCGTTCAGGAAGAACTGCGGGGCGGAGTTCCGGCTCAGCACCCGCCCGATCCGGTCCACCAGCGCCGCTGACGCGAACGCGATCAGCGCTGCGAGCCACCCGCCACCCAGCCGCACCACGAGCGAGCCCGCGAGCACGCCCCACGCCAGCGTCACGAACCACCGCGGGAAGGGCCGCGGCATCCGCTCGATCCGCGCGAGCCGCGCTCGCAGCTCCTCCCGGCTCACGCGTCCGGCGGTGAGGTCGACCACCAGTTCGTGCGCCGCCGCGAGCCGGGTGTGGTGCTTGGCGGAGGACCGGACCACGCGCAGCGTGGTGAGCCCGGAGCGGTTCGCCCGCGGCGGCACGGAGAGGGTGATCGCCTTGTTGGTGATGTCCACCTCAAAGGGGTCGAGCCCCAGCGCGGTCCCGGCGGCGAAGACGGCGGCCTCGACGTCATCCGTCGGTGCCCCCGCGGCGAGGAACACGGCGCCCATGCGCAGCGCCGTGTCGACCGCCTCGTTCAGCTGCGCGCGCTGCGCGATGGTGAACTGCCGCCGACGCCGGTACTTGGCCCTGGGGTCCACCGCCGGGCTCACCAGCGTCATCGGCGCGGTCTCCACGTGCCACACGGCCCGGCGCGCCTGGTCCAGCACGGATGCGGCGGCAGGTGACGACGGCGGACCGGACGACGACGGCGCACCGGCCACCTTGTCAGCGCCGGATGCCCGGTCAGCGCCGGATGCCGACGTCGCGCCGGAAGCCGAGCCCTCCCCGGCGCCGCCCTCGCCGCCCCGCCGACCGTCGTCGTCCACTGGCACTCCCCTCGCCCCGAGGTCCCGGGCGCGCCGCCGCAGCGGGCGCCGCCGCGCGAACCCCATGAGTCTAGGAACCCTCGGCGTGGAGCGGCGAGGCTTCCGCGGCCCTCGCCCGCGGCGTCGGTACTGTGCGAAGGTCAGCGAGGCGGTGGGGGAAGCAACATGGCGGTGAGCGTCGAGGTCGCCGCACGGGGGAGGCGCATGGCGACGCCGGAATCCCGGCGGAAGGGCGTGCGGGGTGCGCAGGCGCGCCCCATCACCCCGACTGTGGCGCGTTCCGCCGTCGACGTCCAGCACCTCATCGGCTTCCTCGTGGTGCTGCTGGTGGGGCTCGGCGCCGCGCTCTTCGCGCAGCAGACCGCGTCCGGTATCGCCGCCGACATCGCCCGCGCCGCCGCCCAGGCCCCCCGCGCCGCCGTCTCCTTCGCCGCCGTGATCTCCCAGGTGGCCCTGCTGCTCGTGGCGCTCGGCACGCCGATCGGCCTGGTCCTGACCGGACGGGCGCGGATCGCCTGGCTGGGCGGCGCGGCCCTCGCGAGTGCCGCCGCGCTGTTCCTCCTGGTCGCCGCCGTGCTGCCGTTCGCCATCGGGGTGGAGCTCGACGTCGGCGAGGCCGTGCTCGTGGTGCCCGGCTTCCTCCGGGTGCCCTCCGGGGCGGCGATCGCCGCCTACACCGCGGGCGCCACGGTGGTGGGGACGGAGCTGAGCAGGCGCTGGGCACGGGCCTCGTGGATCATCCTGGGGTTCGTCGCGGTGACGCAGATCGTCACGGCCACCGGCACGCCGCTCGGGATCGTGCTGGCGTTCGGACTCGGCGGGGCCGTGGGCGCCGGCGTGCTCCTGGCGTTCGGCCGGCGCGTGGAGCCCATCACCGCGCTGCAGGTGAACCGCGCACTGCAGCGCGCCGGGCTGGCGGTCAGCGGCGTCGAGCGACTCCAGGACCCTGCCTGGCCGGACTGGACCCTCCGGGTCCGCACCGATGCCGGCGTGCTGGCTGCCCGCACCGTCGGGGTGCGCGAGCAGCGCTCCGACACCCTCTACCGGCAGTACCGGCGGATCCGCCTGAAGGACGTGGGCGACGACGAGCCCTACCCCTCCCCGCGCCGCGCCGTCGCCGCCGAGGCGATGATGAGCCTGCTCGCCGCGCAGAGCGGCGTGCGCGTGCCGACGTTGCGCGCCGTCGAACCCGTGGGCGCCGAGGAGTTCCTGCTCGCCGTCGACCACGTGCCGGGGCGTCCGCTCAGCGAGGTCGACGACGCCGCCCTCACCCCCGAGGTTCTCGCCGACGCCTGGCGGCAGGTCGAGGGGCTGCGCCGCGCGGGCATCGCGCACCGCGACCTGCGGCTGGCGCAGTTCCTGCTCGACGGCGAGGGCAGGGTCTGGCTGCGCGACTTCGCCTTCGGTGAGCCCGCGGCGTCGGCCAACGCACGCGAGGGCGACATCGCCGAACTTCTTGCCGGCACCTACACGCGTGTGGGCGCCGAGGCGGCGGTGGCCGCGGCGACGTCGGTGCTGCCGGCGTCGGTGGTCGGCGGGGCGCTCGCCCGGCTGGTGCCCGCCGCGCTCACCCGGCCCACGCGAGCCGCGGTGAAGGCCACCCCGGGCGGGCTGCAACCGCTCGTGGCCGAGGTCTGCCGGGTCGCCGGGATCACCGAGCCGGTGTTCGCGCAGGTGGAGCGCTTGCGGTGGCGCACCGTGGTGGTCGGGCTCACGCTCGCGGTCGCCGTCTACGTGCTCCTGCCGCAGCTCGCCGACCTGCCGAGCATGATGCAGACCGTGCGCGGCGCCGACTGGCGGTGGGTGCCCGCCGTGGTCGCGGCGTCGATCCTCACCTACGTGGGCGCCGCCATGGGCCTGGCGGGGGGCACGCCCGGACGGGTGCCGGTGGGCCGGGCTCTGCTCGTCGCGCTGTCCTCCTCGTTCGTGGTGCTCGTGGCGCCGGGCGCGATCGGCCAGGTGGGGCTGAACGTGCGGTTCCTGCAGAAGCGGGGCTACTCGACGTCGGTCGCGGTCTCCGCGAGCGCGGCCAAGGAGACCGCAGTGCTCGTGGTCCACCTGCTGCTGCTCGGCACGTTCGCCCTGTGGGTCGGAAGCTCGGACGCGCTCCAGGGCGAGTGGGAGAAGTTGCCGCCGGCGGGCGTGCTGCTCGCCATCGCCGGGGCCGTCCTCGGCGTGATCGGGCTGGTCCTGGCCTTCCCCGGCGCGCGGCGGTGGCTCCGCCAGACCGTCGCGCCCGCCGTGCGGGAGGCCGTGAGTGCGATGTCCGGCGTGGTCGCCAGCCCCGGGAAGATGTCCATGCTCTTCCTGGGCGTGGCACTGCTGCCGCTGGGCTATGCCGCGTGCCTGTACTTCGCGGTGGCGGCGTTCGGGGGCGGCGCGTCCTTCCCGGCCATCGCGCTCGTGTTCCTCACCGTGGGTTCGCTCGCGATGGCGGCGCCGACGCCGGGCGGGCTGGGCGCCGTCGAGGCCGTGCTCCTCGCTGCGTTGACCGGTGTGGGCATCGCCCCGCCCGCGGCGCTGGCCGCCGTCTTCCTCTACCGGCTCGCCACCTTCTGGCTCCCCATCGCGCCGGGCTTCGTGTCCTTCCGGTATCTCACCGCGCGCGAGATGCTCTGATCTGAGGCGCCTCGGGGCGCCGCACCCGTAGGGGTATGATTTCTATACCGAAAGGGCGAGGCGTCGTGGACTTCGTGTTCGATGAGGCGAAGAGCCGGGGGAACGCCGAGAAGCACGGTATCGACTTCATCCAGGCGCAGGCACTGTGGCTGGACGAGCAACTTCTCGAGATCCCCGCGAGAGTCGTAGGCGAACCGCGGTTCCTGATCATCGGACGGATTCAGGGGAAGTGCTGGTCAGCTGTGGTGACGTACCGGGACGGTGTGATCCGACTGATCTCGGTTCGTCGCTCGCGAAAGGAGGAGGTGGCTCTCTATGAAGGCAACTGAGTTCGACGCCCGCTTCGACTCCGGTGACGTCGACGTCACCGCCGACCTCGACGTGAGTGAGGCACGTAGGCCGCTGCGGTCCCCGAGGCGAGTCAACGTCGACTTCCCCGCATGGATGGTCGAATCGCTCGACCGGGAGGCCGCGCGACTGGGCGTCACCCGCCAGTCAGTGATCAAGATGTGGATCGCGGAACGCCTCGACCGCCGAGCGTCCTAGCGTCTCTGTCACCGCCACGCCGGGGAATGTGAAGATCCGGGGACCACGTCTACGGGATCTTCCACGATCACCGCGCCTGACCCGGCCCTACGCTCAGTCGCGTGAGGGTGGGCCAAAGGTGACCACCGCGACCGTCGCCGTCGTGGCCGTGGTGCTGCTTGCCCTGGCGTTCGACCTGTCCAATGGCTTTCACGACTCCTCCAACGCGATAGCCGCGCCCGTCGCCACGGGCGCGATGCGCCCCGGCCAGGCGGTCACACTCTCGGCCGTCTTCAACCTCCTCGGACCGATCGTGGTGGGCACCGCGGTGGCGGACACGGTCGGCGGCATCCTCGCCGTCGACCCGGACCAGATGCTCGGTGTCCTCGCCTGCGCGCTCCTCGCTGCGCTCGCCTGGAACCTGCTGACGTGGTGGAAGGGGCTGCCGTCGTCGTCGTCGCACGCGCTGGTGGGCGCGATGGTGGGGGCGGGCCTGGTGACGGCCGGCGCGGGCGCCGTCGTCTGGGGCGGGATGGACGGCCTGAGGCCGTACGGCGTGCTGGGGGTGCTCGTGGCGCTCGCGATCTCTCCGCTGCTCGGCGCCGGCGCCGGCTGGCTCGGGGAACGGCTCGCCCGACGGGCCCTGCGGCGCGCGCACCGAGGTGTCGAACCGGGGGTCCTTCGCGGCGAGTGGGTGACCTCCGCCGCGCTCGCGTTCTCCCATGGCGCGAACGATGCGCAGAAGACCATGGGTCTCATCACCGCCGCCCTGCTCGCGGCGGGTGTGATCAGCACGTTCACCGTGCCGTTGTGGGTCAAGGTGGCGTGTGCGACGGCGCTGACGATCGGCTCGGCCCTCGGCGGCTGGCGGATCGTGCGGACGATCGGGCGCGGGATCTACCGGCTGCGCCCCCTGGACGGGCTGGTGAGCCAGGGCACGTCGGCGGCGGTGATCGGCGGCGCGGCCCTGCTCGGAGCCCCGGTGAGCACCACGCACGTGGTCGCCTCGTCCGTAGTGGGCGTGGGCGCGGCCCGACGACGGCGGCACGTCCGCTGGCCGGTGGTGCGAGAGATCCTCGCGGCGTGGGTGGTCACGATGCCCGGGTGCGCGGTGATCGCGGGTGCGTTCGCGGGCATCTGGCTGGTGCTCGGCGGAGGAGGATGACGGCGTGGTGCGGCACTGGTTCCTCCCCGAGACCCCCGACGTCCTCGCGCAGCTGAGCGCCCAGGCCGAGGTGACCGTGGCCGGGATGGACGCGTTCGCCGCCTGGGCCGCGGGCGACGACGGCGCCGCCCAGGTGGTCCGGGACAGCGAGCACGCGGCCGACGCCCGGCGCCGCGACCTCGCCCGGAGCCTGCGCATCGCGTTCTCCACGCCGCTGCCCCAGGAGGACCTGTTCGCGCTCTCCGAGTTGCTCGACGCCGTGCTCAACCGCGCGAAGGACGTGGTGCGCGAGGCCGAGTTGCTCGCCGTCGTCCCGGATCCGCACGTCGCGGCGATGGCGACCGCGGCGGCCGAGGGCACGCGCAGCCTCGCCGCGGGGCTGGCCGTCCTCCAGAACGACGGCGCGGAACCGACCGCCGCCGCGGACGAGGCCATCGCCGCCGAACGGCGCATGGAGAAGACGTACCGAGCGGCGATGGGGGAGTTGCTCACGGACCCGGACCTGCGCCGCGTGGTCGCCCAGCGCGAGATCTACCGCCGCGTGCTCGAGGTAGGGGAACGCATCGACGCCGTCGCCGAGCGCATCTGGTACGCGGTGGTCAAGGAGCCGTAGGGCGGGACGTCGCTACCTGGTCCGCGACCAGGGCGGCGTCCTCGCCGACGCCCATCAGCAACGCCGACTTCGCCCGGCGCAGGAAGTGCACGCCCACGAAGTGGAGCCCGGGAACCACGGTCGATGCGCCGTCGACCTGGAGGGGGAACCCCATCCCGTCGAACGCGTCGGGGTGGGAGATCCACGAGCGGTAGCCCGGTCGGTACCCGGCGGTGAGGATCACGGAGCCGACCCCGCGCAGGTCGAGGCTCCGCAGGGCGCCGCTCGCGTCGAAGGGCGGCGGGTCCGGCATCGCCGGGGCGGGGAGGCCCTGGGCGGCGCACCACGTGTGGATGCGGGTGCGGAGGTCGCCGTAGCGGGCGTCGCCGAAGGCCACGGAGTCGGCGAGGTCGTCCGCGAAGACCGCCGTGGCGCCGTCGTCGGCGATGCCCGCGAGGTGCCCGGCGAGGTCCACGCCGAGCGCCGCGAGGGTGCGGGTGTGGAGGTCGTGTCCGCCGCGCGTGCCCGTGGCCTGCGGGTTCGCCCCCAAGCGTGCCGCGGGGCTCGGGAGGTCGGCGAGCGTCTGGTTCATGAAGCCGGAGTCGACCAGCCAGTCCACGATGTCGCGCCCGCCGGCCCGGCGCGGTACCCACGGCGCGCGCCCGCACGCCAGGACCACCCGCCGCCCGGCGCGCACGAGTTCCTCGGCGAGTTGGCACCCCGTCTGCCCGGAGCCGACCACGACGACGGCGCCCGGCGGCAAGGCGCCGGGGTTGCGGTAGTCCTGCGAGTCGATCACGGGCAGCCAGCCGGGGAGGTCGGCGACCCAGGCCGGGTGGTGTGCCTCCTGGAACGCGCCCGTGGCGACGACGACCTCGCGGGCCCGGATGACGCCGTCGTCCGCGGTGCGCAGGGTGAGGCCGCCGCCGTGGTCCTCCTGCCGGCGCAGCGAGGTCACGGCGACGCCGGTGCGCACCGGGGCGGCGAAGGAGGCGGCGTAGCGCTGGAGGTGGCCGACGATCTGGTCCCGAG
The DNA here is from genome assembly GCA_029975645.1 of Actinomycetales bacterium. GTDB lineage: Bacteria > Actinomycetota > Actinomycetes > Actinomycetales > JAHECE01 > JAHECE01. Next base: position 76,005 of record JARKOU010000037.1, on the reverse strand, counting down.
GCAGGTAGCCGTCGGGGTCCTCGCCGCGGTACTCCCCGCCCGGCAGGCGGATGGTGTGGTTGGGCGTGACCAGGCAGAACGAGTCCCATCGCCCCGCCCACGCCCCGCCGACGGCGCCCGCCCGCTCAAGGACCACATGCGGCACGCCCCGTTCTGTCAGTTCGTGGCTCGCCGCAAGGCCGGCCTGGCCCGCGCCGATGACGACGACGTCGATCTCCTCAGTGGCCATGGCCGCACCCTCCTGAATCACCGTACGCCGGGGGTGAATGGTTCGGCTGGGGCGGCGCGTGAGGACGACGACGGCGGAGGGCGAGGGCCGCGGTTCGCCCGGCCGCGACCAGCGCTGCGGCCGTCGTGACGAGCACGGGGACGAGGCCGAGGAGCGTCGTTCCGGAACGGAGGGCGTCCACCAGCGACCACGCGAGGAACGCTCCCTGCGCGATCGCGGTCAGCACCCCGAGCAGTCCGGAGGCGGTGCGTAGCCACCCGCCCCGCGTCCCGGTGGCGAGGGAGAGGACGGCGGTCAGCGCACCGAGGACGAGTCGCGGCGCGGCCAGCGCCAGCGACCCGCCCGTCTGCATCGTGACCAGCACGTCGAGGGCTGCCGTCAGGCCCACCGCGACGCCGGAGCGACGCAGGGACGGGAGCGGGGCGTTCCGACTCGCCGCGGCGAGCAGGGAGCCGACGTCCGCCGGCTGGTTCCCCACCACGGTGAGCCACGGGATGCTCCCGGGCGCGGGCGGGCGTGGCGGAGCGGCGAGGCGCGCCCGTCCAGACGAGGACCGTGCCGGGCGGGGCGGCGGTGGTGGTGGCGCCGGCGTTCTCATCGGTCGCTCCCTGTCTTCTGCTGGGGCAGGCTCGTTGCCGGACGCCAGGTCTGCCATCCGTCCGTCCAGACGAGGACCGTGCCGGGCAGCACTCCGGCCGCGAGCCAGGCCCGCAGGTCTGACTCCGGGATGGGCCCGAACTGCTCGCCCTCCTCGCGGTAGAGGAAGGAGCGCACAGGCGGTGACGGCGGTGGCGGCGCAGCGGGTGGGCGACCGTGCGACGCCGGACGGCCCGCTGGAGCCGGTGGGTGCGGCGGTCCGGGTGGGTGCGGCGGTGCGGGTGGGTGTGGTGGGCCAGGTGGAGGCGGTGGCCCTGGTGGAGGCGGTGGCCCGGGCGGTGGGGGCGGGTGGGGCCCCGCGCGGCGGGCGTACTCGCGCAACGTCTCCGCGAGGCGCGCGCTGACGGACAGGCCGACGCCGATGCCTCCGAGTCCGCCCGGCGAGGCGGTCGGCCGGGCGGACTCGAGGAGCGCGAGCCCGTCCCGCAGGACGTCGAGTTCGGCGTCGGGCTCGTCGACGCCGAGCATGTGGGACCCGGGGAGTCCGCCCCCGGGGTCGGTGACCTCGGAGAGGCGGGGGTCGCCGTCGTCGGTCATGACGTCCTCACTCTCTCCGTCCGAGCGGCGCGGTGTGCAGGACCTGGCCGGCGACGCCGGAGTCCGCCGGCCCGACCCACAGCGCGTGGAGGTACCCGTTGATGATCACGAAGTCCTGGACGAACGCGTTGGCGTCGCGCAGACCGCCCATGCCGGAGATGACGAGCCGTAGCCCGGCCGCGCAGATGTCGACGACGTCGGCAGCCTTCAGCGCGGCGGCCGTCACCAGGGGACCGGCCCCGGGGAGGAGCGCGAGGCCCGCCACGCCGCCGAGCCGGATCGCCCACGCGACGAACCACGCCCACCAGTCGATGTGGTGGTCGACGTCGGTCCACGTCCACGTGCTCGCCGAGCGGCGGGCATTCACCGCGCGGAGCTGGCCGAGGAAGGACTGGTCGGCTACCTCGACGGCGGTCGCGGACTCGTACTCCTTGAGCCAGCCACCCACACGCTTGGCCACCTGGATGAGCGACTCGTACGGGGCCCTGACGTCCGCGCCGGGGATGAGGTCGTCCGTGAAGCGCCCGGGGTCGAGGGCGTCCTTCGCCAGTGCCACCGAGAACGCGGCGACGGCCTCCTTGTGGCGGCGGGCGTCGCCGTCGTCCTCCTCCGTCCAGGTGGCGCGCAGGGCGTCGCGCGGATTCGCACCCGGCGTGAGGTTCGCCGGGCGCACGCGGTCCAGGCGGACGCCGACCCGCTGTGCCGTGTCCCGGGAGAAGGTGAGCTGGCCACGGGCCTGTCCGAACTGCTGCTCGAGGTAGGCCAGGCCGGCCGACCAGGTGGAGTCGTCGAGGTTGGACGCGAAGGCGTCGAGGCCCAGGTAGTCGGCGTACTCGACGATCGTGGCGAACCCCTCGGTGGTGTACTGCACGAGTTCGCCGCCGTAGTACCCGAGGGTCCGCCAGACGTAGGTGAGGAGCTTCCAGTCGTCAGGTCCCGGGGGGAGTTGCGCGGAGTCGGAGGCCACCTCGGTGGTCGGGGACCAGAGGGCGGACGACATCCCCCTCGGCCAGAGCAGCGCGCCGACGTCGGACGTGACGTCGTTGCGCTCGGTCGGGGGCGACGCCCGCAGCTGCCGCTCGTACGCGGCACGTTCCTCCCGGCTGATACCGGTGAACTGCTCGAGGAGCCCCCTGCCGATCGGCTCGATGACGAGTTCCTGCACGCCGGTGGCGCGGATCCCGGCGGCGGCCTCCGTCACCAGTTCGGTGTCGAGCCGGGAGAGGGCTGCGGCGAGGTCCGGGTCGTCCGCGAACCGCGCGGCCAAGGCCCGGAACTCCAGTCCGGCCGCGTGGAGCTCATCGACGTGGAGCGTCTCGCGCGCCGCGGCCTCCGCCTCACGGACGATCCGGGCCCGGACCGCCTGAACCTCGCGGGCTCGTTGGCTCAGCGGTCGGAACGCCTGCTCGATGGTCGCATCGAAGGCGGTGCCGGCAGCCGCTTGGGCGTTACGGAGTTGTTCGATCGTCTGTTCGTAGGTCTGGCGGGCCTCGCTCAGCCGGGCTCGCTCGGTGCATGCCTGCGTGATCTCGCGCCGCGTGTTGGGCAGGGCGCTCGCCTGGAGCGCGTTCACCTGGTCGGTCAGGTGCTGGACCTTCTCGACGCCGAGCCGCCGGCGGGTCCACTTGCCCTTCCGTTCCGCGTTGAGCACGGCGACCTCGTTCGTGAGGGCCCGGCGGTCCGCGGTGAGGTCGGCGATCGTGCGGTCGAGTGCCTTGATCTCGTCCCCGAGACGCGCGACCTCGTTCGCGGCAGCCTGCATCTGGCGGCCGTGCTCGCGAATCTGCCCCAGGAGCCGGCGGGCCTCGTCGTTCGACCGCGCCAGAGCGGCCGTCAGGTCGTCGACCTGCCGACCGATGCGCGCCGCCTCGTCGCGCAGCGGGGTCTCGAGCGCGGCGAGCCTGCGCTTGAGGGCGGTCTGGGCCGCCTCCTCGGCGGCCTCCTTCCCGGCGGCCTTGCCCGCCTTCCAGTAGTCGGTCCCGATGTCGAAGCCGAGCATGACGATCTCGATCAGGAAGTCGATCATGTTGGCGGTGATCCGCTTCATGACGCGGGAGCGCACGTCGATCGCGCGGAACGATCGTTCGGTCAGGCGCGTGGTGCCCTCGAGGAAGAACGGCACGCGCCGAACGCGAGCCTCGAACACCTCGTCCTTCTCCAGGACGGCGGGCGGGGTCTCGGCGAGGTAGTCGAGGCAGTGCTCCAGGTAGGCGCGGGCGGGGCCCAGGAGCGAGGCATGGATCTTCTGCGCCAAGACGTCCGTCCGGGCCAGTTGCGCCTCGAGTTCGGCCTCGATCCGCATGTCCACCTGGACGTCGACGACGGCGCCCGACCCCTGCGGCGGAGCCCCTCCCGGCGCGCTCGCGGCAGGCACGACGTCGAACTCCAGGCAGTCGGCATCCCGCGCGCTCGCGGCGGGGACCAGCCGACCCTGGATCGGTTCCTCGTGGAGGCGCACGTGGAGGGCCCCGTCGAAGGCCTTGAGGAAGCGTGGGCCGACGGTTTGCGGGAGCGACGTCTCGAGCCTCCCCTCCGCGAAGACGCGGAGCCTGCCGCCCTTCTCGCCCAGGACCTGCAAGCGGTCGAACGCGACCTTCTGGCCCAGTTCGATCACCCCGGTGTCCGCCCACCCGCGCTTGGCGAGCGTGAGGCGCCACAGCCCGGGGTCGGAGTCCTTGAGCTCCAGGGCGACGTCGCACGTGCGGCCCCAGCGGTCGCGGCGCTCGGGCCGGCGCAGGTCCACGACGTGGGTCCCTGCAGCCGAGAGCGGGACGCTCACCGAGGCGAGGTGCGAGCCGGCGTAGCCCGCGGGTGGATGCGGCACCTCGACGCGAAGGTCCAGACCGTCCCAGCGCAGGTGCTGGTCCGGCGAGGAGAGCGCAACCCGGAGCATGTCGCCCGTGGCCACGTAGTCCTTCTTCTCGGCGAGCACCCGGCCCGTCGCCGTCCGCACCACGGCGATACGGCACGGCACCGGGTGCGTGGTCAGCCGCACGGCGAGGCGCTTGTCGCCCGGGATGCGCAGGCTCTGGGCCAGGGTGGTGTGAACCCGGAGGTACCCGCAGTCCACCGGGGCGCCGTCGCCCACCATCAGGCGCGTGGCCCGGAGGATCCCGGTGATGCCGCCCCATGCGCGCTGCGCGCGCGGCACCACCTGGACCGCCCACGGATGCTCGGGGGCGGCGGGCCACGGCGCGGCGTTGATGTTGTGGTCCAGCCGCGGCGCCCAGCCGCCCTTGCTGCGGACCTCCACCTTGGCGGAGAACTGGACGGGCTCGTGCGTGTCGGAGGCCAGGAGGACGTCGCCGTCGGGGACGACGACGAATCGCGCCGGCTCCTCGACCGTCACGTCGAACCGGACTTCGGAGGAGGGAACGCGTGTCCCGCTCGTCACCGCGGCGCCGAGGGCACCGCCCAGACCGCCGGCGGCGGCCGCCGCGGCCGCGCCGGAGTCGAACGGGGAGGTGGTGGGCCAGAGCCGGATCAGGAAGCCGTGGGGGCCTGGCGCGGGGTCGGTGGCGGGCGCGGCGCCGACGACCACCTCCACGGACATCCGATCGGGCGCGACGGTGGTGCTCACCACGCGGAGGCCGGCGCCTGGGTCGAGCGGCCTGACCTGCACCGTCCCGATGGGCGCGGGCGCACGCTCCTTGGTGATCGGGTTGGTCTCGACCGTCAGCCGGGCGTGGGTCGTCACGGTTCGCCACGCCTCCGCGGCCTGGTCGAACCGGAGGAGGTACCGCTCGCCGGAACGACCCGTGGCAATGTCCCAGACCGGGGGCGGTGCTTCGGCCATGGGAGCGGCTCCTCAGGGGGTCAGGGATTCGGGGGAACTCCGCCGGCGGCTAGAACAACTCGGCTAGAACAACTCGGCGCGGTAGTCGTGGGGAGCCTCAACGGTGACGCTGACGCCCTCGACGATCTCTCCGTTCGGTGCAGAGGCCACCACGGTGAGGGCCATCTGTTCGGCGCCCGGTGAGTCGGTGAGAACGATCTGGCCCGCGAGCGTGCCCGCCCCCTGCGGTGGGAGGACGCGGAGCCACGGCACCCCTGGGGGGACCTCGACGCGGAGCGCCGCCTCGGGCGCCGGCGCCATGGCGCCACTGGCGTCCACCCGCCAGGCGGTCGCCTGGAGCGTCGCGGGGCGTTCCCGGCTCACCCGGAAGGTGCGCTGGTTCAGCTGGAGCACGTATCCCACCGGCTGACCCGGCTTCACGGAGGAGCCCGCCCGCCCGGCGAGCGCGGCAGCGGCTGCCGCGGCCGCAGCGGCTCCGGTGACGGCGACCCAGTCGACGGCCGGCGACCGGGCGGTGTCGAACACCTGGAACGTCCCGCTCGCCGAGGGCCCGCCGCAGACGCCCCAGTCGTTGCAGTTGCGGGAGTAGACGGTGAACGTCGCGGTGGTCCAGGGCACCGGCGTCGCCCCCGGAGTTGGTTCGGCGCCCGGGACGGGCTCGGGCGCCTCGGGGACCTCGACGGTGAGCGAGAACGGGAAGGTGATGGTGGTGTCGCCGACCCGGCCGTCCACGCCCTCGGGCGGCCAGGACGCCTGGTCGGTGACGCCGGCCACGGAGAGCGATGCGCCCATCGAGAGATTGGTGACCAGGCCCTCGCCGATCGTGAAGGTCGCGGTCCCGCTCACGGTCACCGTGTCGGACGTGACGGTGCCCGTGTGGTTGTAGGGCTGGTCGTTCTCATCCGGCTCGACGCCGGTCACCGTGTAGGTGAGCGTGTGACCGTCGCCCTCGAACGAGCCGGAAACATCGGCCGGGAGGCCGGAGGCAACCGGCGGGACCGCGATCCACCACGTCGCCAGCACGACGGCCACGGTGAGGACCGCTCGGACGCGCCGCCGCGCCGTCGTCCTCCCCGTCCTCCGGCTCGTGGTGGTGAGGGGCCTGGTCACGCGCCGATCGTCGTGCCGGAACGGGACCGTCGAAAGGGCCGGACGTCCCGCCGTCGTCTTCACATCACACGACGCGCCGCACGCCCGGGATGCGCGTGAGGCCGTACCCGACCAGGAACGTCAGCGGGACACCGGCCGCCGCCACGAGCAGGAACTTGACTTCCGCCGGCCAGGGCGCCGCGTGCACGGCGAGGGAGAGCATGACCAGCACGATCGGGTGGATCAGGAACGCGGCGTAGGACCCGCGGCTCGCGCGCACGGCCCACGGGCGCTGGGAGTTCCATCGGCGCCGGAAGAGCGCGAGGAGCCACCAGACCCAGGTGACGGCCACGAGCCCGTCGAGGGCCGCGAGCGCGGCCGCCTGCCAGTGCGGCCCGCCCGTCATCACGTCGACGTCGGCGGTGGCCAGGGTGAAGCCCGCGAGCGCCGCGACCGCCACGACCCCCACGCCGGCGACGCGGCCCAGCCCGCGCGCCCGATGCCAGGGGAGCGTCTCGAGCCAGTCACGTTCGCCGGCCAGCACGCCGAGCGTGAACATCGTCGCGGCCTGCGGCCAGTGCGGCCAGTTCGCGTTGAGGGGCGTCTCGGTCCCGTGGCGCCAGACCTGCCACACGGTGAAGGAGCCGACGGCGACGACGGCGCCCGCCACGAGCAGGGTGCGGGCGGACGGCTCGGAGCGAGCCTCCCGCCCGACGATCACGTTGTTGCTCGTCTCATTCGGCCGGATGGGACCACCAACCACATGATCGGCGGCTGTGGGGGAGGGCGATGCCGGGCGGACGGCGCGCCACGCGGCGTAGACCAGGGAGAACACGAGGAGCGCGGCGACGAACCAGAGGGGACCCATGTCGCGCGTCCCGGTGCGGTCCAGGAGGTAGTCCACGAGGTCGCGGTCCGGTTGCGTGAGGGTCTTGCCCAGGTAGTCCGCGACCGGGTCGACGACGAGGGTGAAGAAGAGCAGCGGCACGCCGAGCCGGACCAACCGGGACCTCACGAACGCGCTCGGGCCGCGGCGCGCGAGCGTCCGCGCGGAGAGCCAACCCGCGAGGACGAAGAGCGGCCCGAGGCCGAACAGCGCCCCGAGGAGGATCGGGAAGGACAGGACGGTGGTGGCGACCTGCGACGTCGTCCGCTGCTCGTAGTACCACCCGACCAGGTCCACCACGTACGCCGTGGCCACGTGCGCGACGATCACACCGGAGATGAGGGCGAGCCGCAGGTTGTCCGGCCACGCCTCGCGGGCGGGCGGGGTGCGGGTCTCGCGCCCCAGGTCGGCGGGAGTCGCCATCACCCCAGGGTCCACCTGGAGCGCGCCGTCGTCATGGGACCGCGTGGCCTCGGCTGTGGGCTGCGGCCTCGTCGCGGACTCGCAACGCCAGCGCTGGGTGGTCGGTGATGATCGCCTCGACCCGGTGGTCGTGGACGAGCGTCCGCATGAGGTGAGGGTCGTTGACCGTCCACACCCAGGCGGCCATGCCGCCCAGGTGGACGCGGCGCAGGGCGCCCGAGGACACGAACCGCCAGTTGGGAGCGAGGAAGTCGGCGCCGAGGCGGCGCGCCCGACGGCGCGCGTCCACGAGTTCGCCGAGGTGCGTGGCCAGGCCGTGGGCTGGGTTCGGCGTGCCGACCAGCAGGCCGAGGTGCGCGCGGGGGTCGAGCGCGCGGAGGGTGGCGATGGTGCTCGGGTGGAACGACGTGACGACGAAGTCGTCGCGGCGACAGGTCGCGCGGATGACGTCGAGCGCCTCGCGCTCGTGACCGATCTCCTTCATCTCGACGTCCACGAGCACGCGATCGCCGACGGCGTCGAGCACCTCGGCGAGCGTGGGGACCTCGTACCCGGCGGCCCGGCCGGCGTTCCGGACCTGGGGGAGCGTGGCGTCGCCGATGGTCAGGCCGGCGACCTCGGCGTCGTGGTGGACCACGAGCGTGCCGTCGCCGGCGCGCCGGACGTCGAACTCCACGCCGTCGACGCCCAGGTCTGCCGCCGCGAGGAGCGCCGCGACCGTGTTCTCGCGGGCCGCCGTCGTCAGCCCGCGATGAGCGATGACCAGGGGCCGATTCACGCCGGTGACCCTACCGGCGGCCGCGCGGCCGGGTAGATCCGTCTGTACCGGGAAGGTTCGTCGGGCTGTCCGCGACGGATCTACCCGGGCGAGACGGAACTACCCGGTTGATGCGGGCGAGCCCGCCGGCCCGTCCGTCGGCGGGCCCCAGCCGCCGCCCCCTGGGGTGACGAGGGTGACGACGGCGCCCGCGGGGACGGCGAGGGAGGTCTTGGGCGGCAGGTCGCGGGCGCCGTCGGGCGTTGTGCGGAGGATCCGGTGGGTCTGGTCCACCGGATCTCCCGTGTTGTCCTCGGGCTCCGCATCGTCGCCCGGGTCCGCGTGGCCGCCCGGCTCCTCGAGGACATTGCGCCCCACCGCCCCCGGCTCCCCGCCGGCCAACCCCGGTGGCGCGTGCCGGCGTCGGTCGGTGAGCAGGTTGACCGAGGCGTCCTCGAGCACGCGGATCGCCCGCACCACGCCGTCGCCGCCGCGATGCAGACCCTCGCCCCCGGACCCGGCGGCCAACTCGTACCGCTCCACTCGCATCGGGTACTCCAGTTCCAGCGCCTCGATCGGGGTGTTGAGCGTGTTGGTCATGCCCACGTGCACGCCCGAAGGCCCGTCGCCGCGCGAGGACGCCCCCTGCCCGCCCGCCACGGTCTCGTAGTACGTCCAGCCCCGCCCGCCGATCACCGTGTTGTTCATGGTCCCCGCCCCCGCCGCGGGCACGTCCGCCACCTGGGACAACGCCCGCAGGACGGCGTCGGCGATCCGTTGCGACGTCTCCACGTTCCCGGCGACGACGGCGTGCGGCGGCCGCGCGTTGACCAGCGACCCCTCCGGCGCGTCGATGGTCAGCGGCGCGTAGGTCCCCGCGCACGCGGGCACGTCCTCGGGCAGCAGCACCCGCAGCGCGAAGTAGCAGGCCGAGCGCGTCACGGCGAGCGGGCAGTTGACGTTGCCCGCCACCGCCCCGGATGTCCCCGTGAAGTCGATCCGCGCCGAGTCCCCGGAGACGGTCACCGCGACGCGGATGGGGATGTCGGCGTCGGTCACGCCGTCGCCCTCGAGTTCGGTCTCGGCGCGGTAGACGCCGTCGGGGAGGCGTCGCAGGGCGTCGCGCGTACGCCGCTCGGCGTAGGCGAGCACCTCGCCGAACCCCGCACGCAGCACGTCGAGCCCCAGCCGCCCGACCAACTCGCCGATCCGCCGCTGCGCCACGCCGTTCGCCGAGACCTGCGCCCGGAAGTCCCCGCGGCGCAGTCGCGGCGTGCGCGAGTTCGCGCAGATCAGCGTCAGCACGTCCTCGGTCAGCCGCACCGGCGGGATGATCAAGCCCTCCTGCCAGAGGTCGCGCGAGTCCGCCGGCATGGACCCCGGCGACATGCCCCCGATGTCCGAGTGGTGTGCCCGCGTCACCGCGTACGCCACGACCTCCCCTCCCACGTCCACCGGGCTCACCAGGGTGACGTCCGGCAGGTGGGTGCCGCCGGTGTACGGGTCGTTGAGGATCCACACGTCGCCCGGCACCGGCCCGCGCGCCATCACCGCCGCCACCGACTCCGGCATCGCGCCCAGGTGCACCGGGATGTGCTCGGCCTGCGCGACCATCCGCCCCTGCGCGTCGAACAGGGCGGCGGAGCAGTCCCGCCGTTCCTTGATATTGGAGGAGTAGGCGCTGCGCACCAGCACCGTGCCCATCTCCTCCGCGATCCCGGCGAGCGCGCTGCGCAGCACCGAGAGGGTGATCGGGTCCAGGGTCATCGCGTTCCCTCCTCGCGTCGCAGCACGAGCGTGCCCACGCGGTCGACGGCGCCCGCCCACCCCGGTCTGAGCAGGCACGTCGCCTCCGGGAAGTCGACGACGGCGGGCCCGGTCACGCGCGCGCCGACGCCCATCGACGCCCGGTGGTGCACCGTCGCGACGACGGCGCCGCCCGGCAGGAGGACCTCCCGCGTATGCGTCCCGCCGCCCGACTCGCCGACGACGGCGCCCGCCAGCGCGTCCGGCCCACCGCCGCCCGGCTCGCCGCTGTCCGGCGCGCCTTCGCGCAGGTCGGGCACCACGCCGGGCTGCGTGGCGACCACGCGGACGGCCACGATCTCCACGGGCTCGTCGTCGATGCGGTGCCCGTACCGCCGCTCGTGGGCGGCGTGGAACGCTGGCACCAATTCGGCCACCGTCCCGCCCGGGACGGTCACCTCGAACGACTGCCCCGCGTACCGCAGGTCCGCGAACCGCTCCAGCCGGGCGCCGTCGAGCGCCGCGCGCGCCTCCGCCTCCACCTGGGTAAACGCCGCGGCGACCGCGGGCTCGAGCGAGGCGCCGTCGTCGTCCACCGTGCGCAGGAACGCGGCTACGTGGTCGTGCCGCACGTCGGAGATCGCGAGCCCGAGCGCCGAGAGCACGCCCGCGGCGCGCGGCACGAGCACGGTGCGGCAGCCGAGGTCTTCGGCGAGGGCGCACGCGTGGAGGCCGCCCGCGCCGCCGAATGCGACCAGCGCGAACTCCCGCGGGTCCAGCCCGCGCTCCACGGAGATGACGCGCAGGGCGCGGACCATCTCGGTGTCGGCCACGCGCACCACGCCGAGCGCGGCGTCGGCCGCGGTGAGCCCGAGCCGCTCGCCGAGCCGGGCGAGCGCGGCTTCCGCGAGGTCGCGGCGCAGGGTCACGGCGTCGTCGGACGTGCCGAGCGGGGCGCCGTCGGGCAGGGCACCGAGCAGAAGGTTGGCGTCGGTGACGGTCGGCTCGGTCCCGCCGCGGCCGTAGCACGCGGGCCCGGGTTCGGCGCCGGCGGACCGCGGCCCGACGCGCAGCGCGCCGCCGTCGTCCACCCACGCGATCGAGCCGCCGCCCGCGCTCACGGTGTGCACATCCACCATCGGCAGGCGCAGCGGCACCCCCGCCACCACCGACTCCGTGGTCAGCTGCACGCGCCCGCCCACCACCGGGGCGACGTCGGTGCTGGTCCCGCCCATGTCGAAGGTGAGGACGTCGGGGAAGCCGGAGAGCCCGGCCACGTAGGACGCGCCCACCACGCCGCCCGCCGGCCCGGAGAGCACGAAGCGCGCCGGGTGCCTCGCCGCCACCCCGGCGTCGGCCACGCCGCCCGAGGACTGCATGACCAGCGGCTCCGGCAGCCCGGCCGCGGCGGCGCGGGCCTCGAGCCGGCGGAGGTAGGCGGAGAGGCGGGGGCGCAGGTAGGCGTCGGCGACCGTGGTGGAGAACCGCTCGTACTCGCGGAACTCCGGGAGCACCTCGCTGGACAGGGACACGGCGACGTGGGGCAGCCGCGCCCGCAGCGCCGCGCCGACGGCCCGTTCGTGCTCGGGGTGCAGGAAGGCGAAGAGCAGGCAGACGGCGACGGCGTCCACCTGCGCCGCGGCGACGGCGTCGACCGCTGCGGCGAGGCTCGCCGGATCGAGGGGGGTGATCACGCCGTCGGGCCCGGTGCGCTCGCGGACGGTGAAGCGGAGGTCGCGGGGGACCAGGGGCGGCGCCTTGTGGCGCGTGAGGTCGTAGAGGGACGCGCGCTCCTGGCGCCCGATCTCCAGGACGTCGCGGAAACCCTCGGTGGTGACCAGGGCCGTGCGGCCGCCGCGGCGCTCGAGCAGGGCGTTCGTCGCGACGGTGGTGCCGTGCGCGAAGACGACGACGGCGTCCGCCTCCTCGCCGGTGGCCCGCGCCAGGGCGTCCCAGCCGGCCAGGACGCCCTCGGACTGGTCCTGCGGCGTCGACGGGACCTTGGCGATCGCGACCCGGCCCGCGCCGCCGACCGTCACGACGTCCGTGAAGGTGCCGCCGACGTCGACCCCGAGGCGCAGCGCCCGTCCCGCATCCGTCATGGCGAGGGAACCTACCCCTTCCCCCGACTCCGCCGATTCCCCGCCCACACTCGTCGAACACGTGGTTGGTCGGCTCAAGGCGGCCTTTAGGCCGACTGTTCGGCGAGACGATGGTGGGTCCGGTGGGAGTGGGTCCGGTGGGGAGTGGCGTGGTGAGCCGCGCGGCGCGCGAGTACGTGGTCGGGATGACGCAGGTCACGATCGCGGTGCTGACCTCACCGTGGCGCCGGGACTCATACAACCGCTGGGGCGCCGTCGACTCCGAGGTCGTCGCGCCGATGCCGGGCGACGATCTGGTCCCGACGCCGCGCCTCGGGTACACGCGCGCGATCATGATCGACGCCCCGCCGTCGGCCGTGTGGCCGTGGCTCGTCCAGATCGGTCAGGGTCGCGGCGGCCTGTACAGCTTCGACGCGCTGGAGAACCTGGTCGGCTGCCGGATCCACAGCGCGGACCGCATCCTGCCCGAGCACCAGGCGATCGCCGTCGGCGACCTCGTGCGCATGGGGCCCGAGGGGTACCCCTGCTTCGCGGTGATCGAGGCGAGGCCCCCGTCGCCCGAGGGCGCGGCGCTCGTACTCCTCGGCGCGGACCCGAAGCCCCCGCACGCCACGCCGTCGCCCGGCGAGACGGCGCCGGCGGGGGCGTCGACGTGGCAGTTCGTGCTCCGCCCGCTCGACGACGGCGCCCGCACCCGCTTGGTGGTCCGCCAGCGCCTCGACTACCCGGACTCCATGGCGTGGGTGTGGCGCCTCACCGAGCCGATCGCCTTCGCCATGGAGCGCGAGATGCTCCGAGGGATCAAGCGCCGCGCCGAGGCCGCGGCGACGTAGCGAAACCTCAGTGCATCCCCGCAAGGACGAAGGTCAACGCGTCGGTCGCCCGCGCCGCCCATGAGCCCTCGCTGTGGTCCGCGCCCGGGAACACCCGCGTCTCGACGTCCCGCCCCTCCACCAGGCCGGACGCGCGGACCGCCGCGTCCATCCGCTCCTGCAGGGGCCCGTACTCGGCGTCGAGCCCGTCGGTTCCCCGGTCGAACCACAGCCGCGTGGTCCCGGGTGCGGGCAGCCGCGCCGCGAACCAGTCGACCAGCGGCTCGCCGCCCACGATGAAGTTGGTCGAGACGCACGCGGCCGCGCCGAACACGTCCGGCCTGGTCAGCGCCGCGTAGAGGGAGACGATGCCGCCCATGCTCGAGCCGAGCACCGCGCGCCGTCGGGCCGGCACGGAGAGGCGGTACTCCGCCTCGATCAGCGGCACCACCTCGTCGGTGAGCATCCGCACGTACGCGTCGGCACACGGCCTGCGGCCGTCGGCATGGGCGAGCGCGAGGTGCGCCTCGCCGGCCCCGGAGGGCCGCATCTCGGGCTCCGGCGGCAGGTACTCCCCGTAGCGCCCCTCACCCGAGTTCCAGACGCCGACGACGACGGGAGCCGGCACGCCCGCCGCGCTCGCCGCCTCGAGGGCCGCGGTGTGCAGCGACCACGGGACGCCCGCGAAGGAGAACTCGGGCAGGAAGAGGTTCTGGCCGTCGTGGCAGTAGAGGATCGGTCGGTTGATGGTGCCGTTGCCCGCATCCTCCGGCGGTAGCCAGACGTCGATCTCGCGCGGCGGGAGGTCGCGAGGGGTGAAGGCGTGCCGGACCAGCGTTCCCGGCCCGTCGAAGTGAAGGTCGCTCACCGCGCGACGGTATCTGTATCACGCCCGGCACGTCGCGGGTTGGGCGGCGAGATTCGCCGGCGCCCGACGGCGTCGACGAGGGCGCCCGCCAGGCGTCCCGCCCACGCCGGCACGCCCCCCGCGCGGCCCGAGGACGGGACGTTGACCGCCATTTCCCCAGGGCGTACCGTGAAAAGTGCTGACCGTGGCGGCGGTCGCCCGGTCCGCTGGGAGGCAGAGATGCTGGGGGAGTACAACGCCAACCCGACGCTCGCGGTCTCGGACCTCGGGCGCGCGCGCGAGTTCTACGAGGGCGTCCTGGGGTTCACTCCGCAGGAGGAGGAAATGCCCGACGGCGTGATCTACGGGGCGGGGACGAACCAGTTCCTCGTCTACCCGTCTGCCTACGCCGGGACCAACAAGGCCACGGCCGTCTCGTTCCAGGTGCCGTCCGCTGCGTTCGACGCCGAGGTCGACGCGTTGCGAGCGAAGGGAGTCGTGTTCCAGACCTTCGAGATGGAGGAGATCACGTGGGATGACGGCGTCGCCACGTGGGGTGACGCGAGCAGCCAGTACGGCCCGATGCGTTCCGTCTGGTTCGAGGACCCGGACGGCAACATCCTGAACGTGGAGACGCACGAGGGCTCGTAGCCCAGCCCCCGCGAAGGTGACCTGCCGGGTCGGCGCGGCCGGCCTGGCAGGTCGTGGCCCTATTCACTGAACGAGGACCGCCGTCTCGGTGCACGCTGGCCGCGTGATGAGGCGTGAGGCGCTGCGCGAGTGGGCGGGTGCTGCGCTGTGGATCCTGCCGCTCGTGGCGGGCAACGTCGCGCTGCTCGCGGGGTGGTTGATCGCGCAGGTCCAGCCTTCGCCCGGGACGCTGCTCTACGACCTCCAGTTCGACGGCACCTCGGCGGACGCCCGCACCCTCCTCCTCACCATCACCGGAACGGTGGTCACGGTCATCGCCCTGGTGCTGGGCCTGAGCGTGGTGGCCCTGCAGCTGTCCTCGACGCAGTTCTCCCCGCGCCTGCTGCGCAACTTCCTGCGCGACCGCCCCAACCAGGTGGTCCTGTCCGTCTTCATGGCAACGTTCGCCTACAGCGCCGCAGGACTCTTCACGGTGGGCGTGGGCCCGCACCCCGAGGACTTCCCGCGCCTGGCCGTGACCGGCGCGATCGTGCTTCTCTTCGCCAGCATCGGGGCGGTCGTATTCTTCGCCGACCACCTCTCGCACTCCATCCAGGTGGACTCGATCATGCGGCGCGTCGAGCGCGAAGCGCTCGAGGTGGTGGCCGCCCTCCCGCACGACATCGAGATGGTTCCGCCGCAACCTCCGCCCTGGGCGGTTCCCGTCGCGGCGAAGAGCTCGGGCTACGTGGTGACCGCCCACCCGGAGTACCTGCTCCCGCTCGCGACGCGCTCCGGGGTGAGCATCGCCCTGACCAAGCGGGTGGGGGAGCACGTGGTCACGGGATCCACAGTGGCCCTGATCTGGGCGCCCGGTCCCGAGGAGCCCCTCCCGGACATCCACGTCTTCGAAGTCGCGCTCGACAAGGCCGTCGGGATCGTCTTCGAACGCACCCGTCAGCAGGACGTCGCGATGGGCATCCGCCAGTTGGTCGACGTCGCGGACAAGGCCCTGTCCCCCGCGGTGAACGACCCCTACACCGCCGTGCAGGCGGTCGACCACATGGCCGTGATCTTCGCGGCGATGGCCCGCCACCCCCTCGGACCGCGGGTGGGGCGCGACGGCGGGTCCGTCGTCGTCGTCCCCAGCCGCCGGTTCGGGGAGTACCTGGGTACGATGTGCGGCCTGGTCCGCCGGTACGGCTCGGCGGAGCCCACCGTCTCGACGGCGCTCATCCGACTCCTGGACACGTGCGCCACCGTGGCCCGCAAGGACTGGACCCGGCTCCACGACATCGCGGAGCAGGCTCGCCTCATCGTCGCCGACGCCGAACGTGAGACGCGGCAGAAGGCCGACGTCGCGCAGGTCCGCTTTGCGGAGGAGGCGCTCCTGCGCAAGATCGAGGCGTTCCGGGCCGACGCCGAGCAGTGGAGCGTATGAGCCGACGCGCCAGGTGATCCCCACCATCGGGGCGCCGTCGCGCCGGTGTCGGTGGTGGGGTGCACGATTCCGCCATGACCGCACTCCGCGAGCGGATCCTTCCCGCCCACCAGCGCCGTGACCTCGACGTCCTCACCGATCAACTCGACCTCAGCGGCGGTGACCGCGCTTCGAAGGTCTCCGCCTTCTGGACCATGCTCGTGCTCTCGGCCGTGATCGCCGTCGCGGGCGTGCTCTCCGATTCCACCGCCACGGTGATCGGGGCCATGATCATCGCGCCGCTCTCGGTGCCGATCATGGGCGTGGCCCTCGGCATCATCCGCGGTGAGGGGCACCTCATCCGACGCTCGGCCGCGTATGTCGCGGGCGGGATGGTGGTGGTGATCGCGATCGGCTTCGTCGCCTCGCTCCTGCTGCCGAGCACCACGAACATCCTGACGAACAGCCAGGTGATGTCGCGGACGTCGCCCGGCCTGCTCGACATGATCGCGGCCGTGGCCACGGGCTTCGCGGGTGCCGTCGGACTCTCCCGCAAGGACGTGAGCGACGTGCTCCCCGGCGTGGCCATCGCCATCTCCCTGGTGCCGCCGCTCGGCGTCGTCGGCGTGTGCCTGGGTCAGGGGCAGATCGGTCTGGCGCTGGGCGCGCTCGTGCTCTTCCTCTCGAACTTCGTGGCGCTCGTCCTGGCGGGCACACTCGTCTTCACCGCGTACGGCTACACCGCCGAGGCCCGCGCCGAGGGATTCCGACGCCGGCACGCCTACTCGGCGATCGCCGTCGGCGTGGTGCTGGTGCTCATCCCGTTGATCGGCAACACCGTTGCGAACGCGCTGGTGGCGCTGTGGACGCAACGCATTAATACGACGGCGGAGGAGTGGGTGGCCCAGGTGCCCGGCGGTCGGCTGATCGACGTCACGGTGCAGTCCACCACCGCCGTGATCGAGGTGGAGGTGCCGGGCGACCTGCCGAACGTGGACGACCTCACCGCTGCGCTGGAGGGCCAGGTGCCGGACGGGATCACCGTGGTGGTCGACGCCGGAGTCGGTGAGCGCATCGACGCGGGCGTGGTCGGCCAGGGGTAGCGCGGCGGGTCCCCGTGTTCACGCTGCTGCGCACGTTTCGGGTCCGCACCCTTCGTTCGGACGTGCTCGCCGGTCTCACCGTGGCCGCGATCGCGATTCCCGAGTCGCTCGGCTACGCGAGCATCGCCGGCCTGCCGGTCGAGGCCGGTCTGTACTGCGCCCTCCTTCCGCCGATCGTGTTCGCGCTGGTCGCGTTCTCGCGACAACTCGTGGTCGGCGCCGACTCGGCCACGGCGGCTCTGGTCGCGGCGGGTGCGGGCGCCGTGGCCGCCGTCGGCACCGCACCCTACGGCGGCGCCGTCGGCGTGCTGGGACTCCTGGTAGCGGCGTTGCTCGCGGTCATGGCCGTCGCACGGCTCGGCTTCCTCGCCAACCTGATCTCCCAGCCGGTCCTCGCCGGCTTCCTGAGCGGCGTCGGGGTGTCCCTGATCCTCGGTAAGGCGCCCGGGGTGCTCGGGATCGAGGCCACCGGGACCACCTGGGACACGGCGGTCACCACCGTCACGAGCCTCGGGGACGTCAAGCCGGCGTCTGCAGCGCTCGGTCTCGGCGTGGTCGCAGTGGTCCTCCTCGGCGAGCGCGTGCTGCCGCGAGTGCCCGTGGCGCTTGCCGCCGTGGTCCTCTTCTCCGTGGTGGGCGTGGTGATCGGGGCCGCGGGCCGCGGGGTGGCGATGATCGGCGCCCTCCCGCGTGGGCTGCCGAGCGTGGCGGTGCCCACCCTCGTGCCCGGCGAGATCCCCAGGCTCGCCGGCGCGGCCGCGTCCATCGCGATCGTGGTCCTCGCGCAGAGCGCCGCCGTCGCGCGCTCGTTCGCCACGAAGAACGGCTACCGCGTGGACGAGGGCGCGGACCTGGTCGGTCTCGCGGGCGCGAACGCGGCGAGCGCCCTGACGGGCGGCTTCGCGATCAACGGCAGTCCGCCCCGGACGGCCGCGGGCGACGGCGCAGGCAGCCGCTCCCAGGCGGTGAACATCGCGATGGCGCTGGTCATCGCGCTTCTGCTGGTCTTCGGCTCCGGGCTGTTCGCCTACGTGCCGTCCCCCGTGCTCGACGGCGTGGTCCTCGCCATCGGGGTGGGCCTGGTCAAGGTGGCCGAGTTGCGCGCCGTGCGCGCCGCTCGCCGGGCGGAGTCCTACACGGCGGTGCTCGCGCTCGTGGTCGTGGCGTTCGTCGGAGTGGAGCAGGGGGTGCTCCTCGCCGTGATCGTCTCGCTCGCGGACCGCCTACGCCGGCAGTACCGGCCCTGGGACGAGGTGCTGGTCCACGACGGCGTGGTCGCGCCCCGCCTGCGGGATCGTGTTCGCGTCTCCGATGAGGGCCTCGACGGGCTCCTCGTCTACCGTTTCGGCGCGCCGCTGTTCTTCGAGAACGCCGTGCACTTCGAGGATCGGATCGCGCAGTTGCGCGCCGAGGCGACGACGCCGGTGCGACGGGTGGTGGTCGATGCCGCGGCGATGGCGGACATCGACTTCACCGGGATCGGGGTCCTGCGCCGTCTCGCGTCGGACCTCGCGAAGGACGGCGGTCGGCTCGTCCTGACGGAGTTGGCGCCGGCCGCCGCGGACACCGTGGTCCGGACGGGCCTGGCAGACGTGGTCCTCGTGGTTCCACGGCTCGAGCACGCCGTCCAGGTCCGTGTGCCGTAGCGGCGTTCCCGCCGGTGCGAAGGTCCGGGGTCGAGAACTCGGAACCCGGGCGAGCTCAGAAGTCGGCCGGGAACGTCGCGAGGACGGCGGCGCCGCTCGCCAGGATGAGGCCGCCGGTCGCGGTCATGAACCACCTGGCCCCCAGGCCGCCCAGCCGCTCGGCGACCGCGACGAAGAACATCGCGATCGCGAAGAGGACGGTGAGCATCGTGTAGCGGTCGCCACGGACGTTGTCCGCCAGCGCCTCGGTGAAGGCTGCTTCGGCCCGGTCCGAGGCCGTAGCGGCCTCGGTGGTGCCCGGCGGCACGTACTCCGGCATCCCGAAGGGGCCATTCGTCTGCTCGCCGGCGGCCACCCACGCGTCGTAGGCCACGCGGAAGTGCGGGGTGAACCGCTCCGCCACGTAGGAGGCGAGCGCGTCGTCGCCCGTGGCCCGGGCCTGCACGTAGACCCCGTAGATCGTGAGATCCGCTTGGCGGGCTGCGTTCGCCTCGCCCTCGTAGCGCGCCTCCTCGAACCTCGCCGAGGACGCCTCGCTGAACGCGATGGACATTTCGCCGCCCCACTGCGACGACTGGAACCCGGACCAGGCCGTGAGCACGGCGGCGACGGACAGGACCACCAGGGCGATGGTCTCGCGCAGGCGCTCGCGCGGGTGGTCCGGCGGACGCGCTGAACTGGGCACTGGACCTCCCGGGACGTTCGGGTGAGCCAACCCATTGTCGTGGACTCGGTCGGTCGCGCCCCGCGCGGCGCCTCGCACCGACGAGAGCGGTGCGAGGCGTCCGGGCGGTGGTGGCGCGCCCACGGAGAGAATGCGCCCGATCTGCGGGTGGACCCGATCGGGGCGACGTAGCGTGCACGTGTGCGTCGGGGGTCGCCTCCTCGGATCCGGAGCGGCCGACACGAGCAGCGGGAGGATGGCGCCGGTGAACGGGACTGCGCAGGTCGCCGCGCCGTCGGCATTCCACGTCATGTCCAAGCCACGCGGCGCGATCTGCAACCTCGACTGCGAGTACTGCTTCTTCCTCGTCAAGGAGGAGCTCTACCCGGGCAGTACCTTCCGGATGAGCCGGCCGGTGCTCGAGGCCTATGTCGAGCAACTCGTCGCCGGCCACGCCGACGGCGAGGAGGTGGTTCTCGCCTTCCAGGGCGGCGAGCCCACGATGATGAGCCTCGACTTCTTCCGCCTCGCCGTCGACCTGGCGCGGGCGGCCGTCCGGCCCTCCCAGCGACTCCTGTTCACGATGCAGACGAACGGCACCCTGCTCGACGACGAGTGGGGGGATTTCCTCGCGGCGGAGGGCTTCCTGGTGGGCCTGTCCATCGACGGCCCGCGGGCGATGCACGACGCGTTTCGCGTGGACAAGGGAGGCAAGCCCACGTTCGACCGTGTGCTGCGCGGCCTCGACGTCCTCGTCCGATGCGGCGTCGAGTGGAACGCCCTGACCACGGTGAACTCCGCCAACGGCGATCACGGACGTGAGGTGTACACGTTCCTCCGGGACGATCTCGGCGCACGGTTCATCCAGCTCATCCCGATCGTGGAGCGCGACGGTGCCGGCGTCAGCCACCGGACGGTGGGCCCCGAGCAGTACGGCCGATTCCTGATCGACGTCTTCGAGGAGTGGGTCCGGAACGACGTCGGAGACGTGTTCGTGACGATGTTCGACACCTCGCTGGCCCACTGGCTCGGGATGGATCAGGTGGGCTCTTGCGTCCAGGCGCGCACCTGCGGCACGGCCCTCGCGCTGGAGCACAACGGTGACCTCTACTCCTGCGACCACTTCGTGGACCCCGAGCACCGGCTCGGGAACATCCGGGACGGTCGCACGATGCTCGACCTCGTCACGTCGCCGCAGCAGGTGGCCTTCGGCCTCGACAAGGAGCGCCTGCTGCCCCGGCAGTGCCGCACGTGCCGAGTCCGGTTCGCGTGCAACGGCGGGTGCCCCAAGGACCGGTTCGCGCACACCGCCGACGGTGAGGCGCACCTGAACTACCTGTGTGCCGGCTACCTGGGGTTCTTCACGCATATCGACCGGCCGATGCGGCTCATGGCCGATCTCGTCCGTCGCGGCGAGGACGCCGCAGCGGTGCGCTCCTGGTATGCCCGCGCCGACGCGCGGCGTCGGCCCCACGACCCCTGCACGTGCGGAGGCGGCCGCGCGTGGATCGACTGTCACGGGACGCCGGCCAATGGGCCGGCGTCCATGAGCCCCGTCCCTCTCGGGGTGGGGCAGGAAGGAAGAACCCCGTGAGCGAGACTCTCATGCTGATCGTCGCGGCGTACCAGTCGCCGGACGTCGCCCAGCGCGAATTCGACGGCCTGGTCGCGAAGGTGACCGCGAAGGATGTCACGACCCGGGGGATGATCCTCGTGGCCAAGGACGACGACGGCCGCGTCGTCGTCGCGGACACAGGGGACCACCTCGGCCGCAAGGGTGCCGGCTGGGGCGGCGGCGTCGGCGTCCTCGTCGGGCTGCTCGCACCCCCGCTGCTCGCCTCCGTGGCGGTCGGAGCGGCGGCCGGCGGGATCGTCGGGCGGTTCGCCGGCCACAAGGTGACGGGAGCCATCCAGGAGCAGGTGGCCGCCCACCTCACGCCCGGCACCGCCGTCGTCATCGGGGTGTTCCCGGCCGAGCAGCGCCTCACCGTGGAGCAGGCCCTGCCGGGGTCCCCGGTGAAGTCCGTGGTGGAGTCCGACGAGACGGGCCTGGACGAGCTCAAGCGCGCGCTCGGCGAGGCGATGGGGAAGTTCAGCCCGGACCGGACGGTGCTGCCGATCCCCGACCGGCCCTTCGGCGGGGTCGCCGGGCGCACCATCGACGCCTCGGTCGGGGACTGGAGCATCGTCGCCGGGGTCAAGGCGCCGGACGGCGCGCCAAACGTCCTCGTCATCCTCATCGACGACGCCGGGTTCGGCGGGCCCGACACCTTCGGCGGCGGCATCCGCACGCCGAACCTCACCCGGGTCCAGCAGCAGGGCATCACGTACAACCGGTTCCACGTCACGGCCGTGTGCTCGCCGACCCGCGCCGCGCTGCTGACCGGTCGCAACCACCACCGGGTCGGGATGGGCGGGATCGCCGAGCTCCCCGGGCCCTTCCCCGGGTACACCGGCGTCCGGCCCCGGACGTGCACAGCGCTGCCGCGGATCCTCAAGGAGAACGGCTACGTCACCGGCGGGTTCGGCAAGTGGCACATGACGCCTGGGCACGAGATGGGCGCGGCGGGGTCCTTCGACCACTGGCCCACGGGTTGGGGGTTCGACCACTGGTGGGGCTTCCTCACCGGCGCCGCCGGGCAGTACGACCCGATCATCACGCAGGACAACTCGACCCTCGGGGTGCCCGAGGGCGGCGACGCCGGGCGGTACTACTTCCCCGACGACATCACGGACAAGACCGTCGAGTGGCTGCACGCCGTCCGCGCCCAGGACGCCGACAAGCCGTGGTTCGTCTACTACTCGACCGGGGCCACGCACGCCCCGCACCACGTCGCAAAGGCGTGGGCCGACCGGTACAAGGGCCAGTTCGACGAGGGCTGGGACGTCTACCGGGAGCGGACGCTCGAACGGCAGAAGGCGCTCGGGATCGTCCCGCCGGACACCGAGCTCACGCCCCGCCCCGACGAGTACCCCGCCTGGGGCAGCCTCACCGACGCCGAGCGCCGCCTCTACGCCCGCCAGATGGAGGTCTTCGCCGGCTTCTCCGAGAACGCTGACTGGAACGTGGGCCGGCTGCTCGACGCGATCGAGGAGATGGGCGAGCTCGACGACACGCTCGTCCTCTACATCTGGGGCGACAACGGCGCATCGATGGAGGGCACGCTGACCGGCTCGTTCAACGAGACGACGTTCTTCAACGGCCTCGTGCTCGACGCCGAGGAGCAGTTCGCGCTCATCGAGAAGTACGGCGGGATCGAGGAACTCGGCGGCTTCCACACGGCGCCGCACTTCGCCGCTGCGTGGGCGCATGCGAACAACGCGCCGTTCCGATGGGGCAAGCAGATGGCGAGCCACCTGGGCGGCACCCGCGACCCGATGGTCATCGCCTGGCCGCGCCGGATCGCCGCGGGCGGCAGCCTGCGGACCCAGTTCACCCACTGCATCGACGTCGTGCCCACGGTCCTCGAGGCGGTCGGGCTGCCCCAGCCCGACGTGGTCGACGGGATCGAGCAGGAACCGATCGACGGCACGAGCTTCGCCTACACGTTCGACGCCCCGGAGGCGGCGGAGCAGCACACGGTCCAGTACTTCGAGATGTACGGCAGCCGGGCCATCTACAAGGACGGCTGGTGGGCCTGCGCCAAGCTCGACAAGTTGCCGTGGGACTTCAGCCCGCAGACCCTCGCTCGGTTCGGGCCCGGCAGCGGCTGGGACCCGGCGGACGACCCGTGGGAGCTCTACTACCTTCCCGACGACTTCTCCCAGGCGCACGACCTCGCTGCCACGCACCCGGAGAAGCTCGCCGAACTCGTCGAGCTCTTCTGGGCCGAGGCCGAGCGCAACCGGGTCCTGCCCATGCTCGGCGGCTTCGCCGTCTTCTTCGGGATCGTCCCGCCGATGCCGACCCGGACCCGGTTCACCTTCGCGGGCGACGTCCAGAACATCCAGACGACGATGATCCCGAGGATCATCGGCCGCTCGTACGCCATCGAGGCGCATGTCCACGTGCC
Source organism: Actinomycetales bacterium (assembly GCA_029975645.1). GTDB lineage: Bacteria > Actinomycetota > Actinomycetes > Actinomycetales > JAHECE01 > JAHECE01. The sequence goes on along the minus strand of JARKOU010000037.1, from coordinate 52,648 downwards.
CGAGGCCGGTGCCGAGGGTGTCCTCGTCGCCTTCGCCGACTTCATCGGCGGGTTCGCGCTGTGGGTGGACGAGGACGGCCGGCTCAACCACACGTACCAGTACCTCGGCGTCGAGACGTACCGCCAGACGTCGAGCGAACCCATCCCGACCGGTGACGTCACCCTGACGATGCGGTTCGACGCCGACCAGTCCCGCCCGGGCACAGGCGGGCGGGTGACCTTGTGGGCCGGCGACCGGCAGATCGGCGAGGGCGAGATCCCGCGGACGATCGCCCTGATCTTCACCACCTACGCCGGGATGGACATCGGCCGCGACAACGGCGGCGTCGTCGACCTCGACTACGAGGACCGGGCGCCGTACGCCTTCACCGGGACGGTCCGCTCGGTCGTCTTCGACCTCGCGCCGGCCCCGGTTGACGAACAGGCCGAGCTCCACCGTGCCATGGCCCAGGCCGGCGTCGCCCATGGCGCCGCCGGCTGATCTCCCGCCGACCCACCATCCCGACGACCGAACAGCACGACACCGAAGGAGTTCACCGTGTCCCTCAAGCACCCCCGCGCGAAGCAGCCGCGGGTCACCGCCCTGTCCGTCGACCCGCTCTACGACCTGGGCGGGGAGACCATCCCTCGGCACCGGATCGGTCCGCACGAGGTCACCCCGTCGGTGGCGTACGAGACCATCCACGACGAGTTGATGCTCGACGGCAACGCCCGGATGAACCTCGCGACGTTCGTGACCACGTGGATGGAGCCGGAGGCCGAGCGCCTGCTCCAAGAGACGTTCGACAAGAACATGATCGACAAGGACGAGTACCCGCAGACGGCGGAACTCGAGATGCGGTGCGTCAACATCCTCGCCCACCTCTGGAACGCCCCGGACCAGGGGAATGCGACGGGGTGCTCGACCACCGGGTCCAGCGAGGCCGCGATGCTCGGCGGCCTCGCGCTCAAGCGTCGGTGGCAGCACAAGCGCCGCGCGGAAGGCAAGCCCGCCGACAAGCCGAACCTGGTCATGGGGATCAACGTCCAGGTGTGCTGGGAGAAGTTCGCCAACTACTGGGACGTCGAGATGCGGCTTGTCCCGATGGAGGGCGACCGCCTCCGCCTCGGCGCCGAGGAAGCCGTCGCGATGTGCGACGAGAACACAATCGGCGTCGTCGCCGTCCTCGGCTCCACGTTCGACGGCTCGTACGAGCCGGTGAAGGAGATCTGCGACGCGCTCGATGCGTACCAGGAGCGGACGGGCATCGACATCCCCGTGCACGTCGACGGCGCCTCGGGTGCGTTCGTCGCGCCGTTCGTGGACCCGGACCTGGAGTGGGACTTCCGGCTGCCGCGGGTCTCCTCGATCAACGTCTCCGGCCACAAGTACGGGCTCGTGTACCCCGGCGTCGGCTGGATCATCTGGCGCGACGCATCCCACCTGCCCGAGGACCTGATCTTCTGGGTCAACTACCTCGGCGACAACATGCCGACCTTCGCCCTCAACTTCTCCCGGCCCGGCGCCCAAGTGATCGGTCAGTACTACAACTTCCTGCGCCTCGGGTTCGAGGGTTACCGCAAGGTTCAGCAGTACTCCCGCGACGTCGCAACGCGGCTCGCGGACCAGATCGCCGCGCTCGGGCCGTTCGAGCTGCTGACGCGGGGCGACGCGTTGCCGGTGTTCGCGTTCGTGCTCAAGCCCGAGGTGGAGAACTACACGGTCTTCGACGTCTCGGCGGCGCTACGCGAGCGCGGCTGGCTCCTGCCCGCCTACACGTTCCCGAAGAACCGGGAGGACATCGCGGCGCTGCGTGTGGTGGTCAAGCGCGGGTTCAGCCACGACATGGCCGACCTGCTGATCGAGGACATCAAGCGACAGCTGCCTCGCCTGCAGGCCCAGCCGACGCCGGTGCACAACGCCGATACGCACACGGGCTTCCACCACTAGCGAGCGCGAGGGCGGGGGGTAGGCCCCAGGGTCCGCCTCCCGCCCTCGGTGCCGTTCGGTGGTCAGGGGGCGGCGGGCTCAGCGCGCGCCGTGGTTCGCGCGGGCCAGCCGAACAGCGCGGCGCCGATGAGGAAGCACAGTCCGCCGAGGAACGTGCCGACGTTCGCCCAGGCGAGGTTGACGGGCTCACCGCTGCTCTTGATCAGGTAGGCGCCGATCGCGGAGAGGCCGAAGAGCACGGAACCGGCGAGGTTGAGGGCCGCGATGGTCCAGGAGCGCGTGTACACGTGCGCGTGCCGCCGTGCGCGCACCTCCGGCACCATCGCGATCACGCTGGAGATCAGGAACAACGCGGAGCCGACGGCGTCCGGCACCCAGACCTCGCGGTCGATCACGCTCGGGTCGGCGCCGATGAGCACCGCCGCGCGGATCGTGTTCACGTTGAACAGGAGCGTGCCGACGAACTGCACGGCGGCCGACGACCAGTCGGACGTCTTGCCCCGGAAGAACGGGATCACCCGGCGCTCGGACTCAGGGAGTTCCCGCTGAGCGAGCAGCAATTGGAGGAACGCGGCCGTGGTGAAGAACACCGCGCCGACGGCGAACGTGACGGCCGAGACGAGCGCGGGGATCGCCGTCGTCAGGCTGAGCGGCACGCCCAGCATGAACAGGGCGGAGCCGATGACGAAGAGCAACCCCGTCCAGCGGATCAGCGGCGGGACGGAGGGCACTGGGGGCGGGGCGGTCACGATCTCATCCCATCGACGTGCGGTCGGTCGACCCTACCCCTGGCGATCGTCACCGCCAGGGGTAGCAGTTCACGTCAGGGCTGTCAGCTGCACTCGTAGCCGTCGCCGATCTCCTGGATCGCGCTCTTGAGGCCGTCGGCCGAGGTCTGGATGTCGGTGAGCGCGCCGACGATCGTGTCGGCACCGGCGACGTCCTGGATCGCCGTCTTGATGGCGTCGACGCCATCGGTCAGGGCCTGGGCGTCAGCGGCGGCGAGGTCCTCCGCCGAGGTCGTGAGGTCGTCCACCGCGGTCGACAGGTCGTCGCGCGCAGTCTGCGCCTCCTCCACCGTCGAGTCGACGCTCAGGGCCTGGACCTCGTCGACCGCGGACCGCACCGCCGCGACCTGGTCGCACACGTTCGTCTCGGCCTCGGACTGGGTCGGCTCCGAGTCGCCGCTGCTGCACGCGGCGAGTGCGCTGACCAGGGCGACGGCGCTGACGGTCGCGAGGGCTGAACGACGGAAGAGGGATGCGCGCATCGGATGCTCCGTTCATGGTGTGGCGACGTCGACGTCGACGCCGGTCCCGGGGGCGAGCCGCGAAGTCGCGGCTCACGGGTCACGCTAGGGCCGCCGTCGTGTCTGCGCGCGGTGACCTACGGCCCACGGAGGTGCGGGGTCGGCGTCGACGTTCCGGGACGGCCCGCTCAGCCCTGCGCAGTCGGCGCTCCCGGCGAGCCGCCGGCGTCGTCCGCAGCCCCCTGCTCGGCGAGGGCGGACCGGCGGCGGCGGACCAGAACCCAGGCAAGCCCGCCACCCACACCGGCCACGAACAGGAGGACCCACAGCCACGGGGTACCTCCGGTCTCGGTGGGCGCGACGGTCTCGCTCGGGCTCGGCGCGGCGACGGCGGTGGTCGCGCTCGGCGCCTCGCTGAGGGTGGGTGTGGCGGTCGTCTCCGTCGGGGTGGCGGTCTCGGACGTCGAGGGCTCGGGTTCGGTCGTCGGTTCGGCGGGTGGCTCGCTCGGCGACTCCTCGACCGGCGGCTGCTCCGTGACGTCGACGGTCGGGACGTCCGCGGTCGGTAGCTCGACGGTGGGGAACGCGGTGGGGACGTCGACGGTCGGGACGTCCGCGGTGGGCAGTTCGACCGTGGGGAGCGCGGTCGGCAGGGCGGTCGGCAAGGCGACCGTGGGCAGTGCGGTCGGCAGCGCCGTTGGCAGCGTGATCGTGCCGTCTCCGCAGGCTGCGAGCGTCATCGCGGCGACACCGAGCGCGACGGCGGCGAGTCGACGACGGTATCGGGCGGGTGCGGCGGGTCGGGTCGGGTTCATCGGTTCCTCGCTCTCCTTGCCGGGGGGCCATGATCGCGCATCTCGCCGCGAGATCTACGTAGCGGGGCGTCCCGGGTGCCGACGACGCCCCAGAACGTAGAGGTGATCAAGGGGTCCCGGGCCAGCGGCCGATCCGCCCAGCCGTCCGGTCAGACGGCAGACGCCCGGTGCAGGAAGGCCGCCATCGCCTCGCGGGTGACGGGGTCATCCGGCGCGTAGCGGAACTGGCCTCCACCGGCGGGGGCGCCGGTCGAGATGCCCGCCGTCGACATCCAGGCGATCTCGCGGTAAGAGCGGTGGGTGGTCGGCACGTCGATGAAGGGCGACGTCGCGGGGGGTGAGTACGACGGCGAACCGACGTCCCGGAAGAGCCACAACGCCATGACCTCGCGGGTGACGTGCTCGGCCGGGCGGAACGTCGCCTCGCCGCCGGGTCTCCCCGCACCGGGCGCGATGCCCGTCGCCGCGAGCCAGGTGATCTCCTTGTAGAAGGCCGCCCCCGGAGCGACGTCGGTGAACGGAGAAGTGGCGGGCGGGGTGAACGCGGGCTCGCCCGCCATGCGGTAGAGGAACGCCGCCATCGCTTCGCGCCGGATCGAGTCGGCAGCGCCGAACACGAGCGTGCCGTCTGGCTGGACGGAGCCGCGGGTGATGCCCTCGGACCACAGCCACATGATGTCGTCGTAGAACGCGGCTCCCGGTGGGACATCGGTGAACACCTGCGCCGTCGGGCACGCGGCACCGGCTCGGAGCGCGACGTCGGTCACCTCCCCCGCGACCACGACGGCTCCGGTGGCGCAGGCCGTCACGCCGGCCTCGGTCACCTCGACCGTGTAGCGGCCGGGCGGGAGGTCGACCACGCCGAACCAGCCGGATCCGTCCGTGCGGGCGGCGCGCGCCGTCCCGCCGCCCGACTCGGGCCGCACCGCGACGGCCACCTGGTCGAGCGGGCGCCCGCCGGAGTCGGTGAGGACTCCCGCGACGTGACCGCTGGTCGGCCTCGTCTTCCACGTCATCTCCGGCACAGCCGCAGGTCCGGTGAACACCGACGCGCGGAGTGCCGCCTCCAGTCGATCGCGCTCGGAGTCCTTCACCGAGGCGCTGCTGGACGCCGTCGCCGTCGCCGAGACGTTCGCGTAGGAGTACCCGTTCCAACCGGCGACGCCCGAGGCGGCGACGGCGCTCGCCTGCGCGACGTTGTCCGCAAGTTCGTTGAGGTAGAGCGCCGGGCCCACCACGTTCTGCCGGCCGCCCTGGTAGTCCTCGGTCGCCTCGACCCACTCCGCGAACATCTGGGCCTGGTCCGCGAGGTAGTTGCGCTTGTAGTTCATCGTGGCGACGGTGTCGACGATGCCCTCCTCGGTCCACGCCCGCCAGTCCTGCATGACGCCGCGGTAGGCGGACGTGGTGGTCCACCCGCCGGTGGTCTGCGGGCCGTACCCGTAGGTGATGCCGTTGACGCTGAGCCGATCGGAAGGGTCCACCTGGTACATCCGCAGGTAGATGCGTCGCACGAGTGCGGTGACCTGGTCGCGTCGCCACTGGCTGAACTGGGCGTCGGCCGGGGCCGGGGTGTCGGAGCGCCCGGTCTCCGCGCGGAACCGCGCGAGCGACGTGCTGGAGTAGCCCCAGTCGTTCGCCGCTCCCGAGGAGTAGTCCGGGTAGCGGATGTAGTCCAGGTCGACGCCGTCGACGTCGTAGTTCTGCGTGATCGAGGCGACGGCGTCGACCAGGTAGGCGACCGCCCCCGGATTCCCGGGGTCGAGGTAGCTCCCGTTGTTCACGATCTCGACGCCGTCGACCCGCTTGTTCAGCCAACGGTTGGCTCCGGAGGCGGACGGGCCGTGCGTGTTGTAGACGTGGGTGGGATCGGCGGGTGCGGTGGCGAGGTTCCACATCGTGGTGGCGTTGATCCACGCGTGGACCTCGAGGCCTGCGGCGTGCGCCTTCTGGATCAGGGTCGCGAGCGGGTCGTAGGGGAGGGGGGAGATCGCGGCGGCGGTGCGCGGGAAGAGGGCGTCGTTGCAGAAGCAGTCGAAGCGCCGGGCGATCTGGACCACGAGGGCGTTGGCCCGGACGGCCTGCGCGTCCGCGACCAGGGTGTCGACCTGGGCAGCCGTGTAGATGCCGCGGTTGAAGGCGTCCACCCAGTAGCCGCGCCACTCCTCGCCGGGCGCGGTGGCGGCCGGGAGCGCGGAGGGTGCCGCGGCTGAAGCCGAGGCAGGCGTCGTGGCCGGCGCCGTGGCCGAGACGGCGGACGGCAGGCCGACGACGGCCACCAGCGCCGCGGTGAGCGCAGCACCCAGGCGGCGGGCGGCGGGGGAGAGGGAACGGCGCACGGGACCTCCCGGTGCAGGCGCGGTGAGAGACTCACCCCCAGGGTACTGAGTTACGTCACTTTCGTCTCATGAGTCACTTGAGAAACATGGGCTGACCCCAACCCTCGACGTCGGCGAAGGCGCGCTGGGGGCCGGGGCGGGCGACCAGATCCGCGGCGAGGGCGTCCAGCCGACGGCGCGGCTCGCCGGCGAGCGCCAGGAGCCGGACCGCGGCGTCGCGCACCTCGCCGGCGCTCGCGGCGTTCGGGTCGAGCGCCTCGCCGATGCCCGCCTCCTCGAGCGCGGCGGCGCCCGCGAACTGGTCCGTGGAGAAGGGCAGGAGCAGCATCGGCACACCGGCGGTCAGCGCCTCGGTCACCGAGTTGTTCCCGGCGTGCGAGACGGCCAGGGACGCCCGCCTCAGCAGCGTGACCTGCGGCAAAACCGGCCGCACCAGCCATGACGCCGGGACGTCGCCCAGCGCCTCCCTCGGCGTCGACCCGCTCGCCAGCGCCACGCGCACCGTCCCGCCACCCGGCGCCCGCAGATCTCGCAACGCGCGCGCTACCCGCGCGAGCACGTCGGAACGCACGGAGAGGAAGGACCCCAGGCTCACGTAGACCACGGGCCCGTCCGACGCCGCGAGCCAGGCGGTCACCTCGGCGTCGTCGGCCTCCTCCCGCACCGCCGAGCCGAGGAACGCGTGCGGCGGCAGCAGCGCCGTCCGCGCGGGCGGGTGGAGTGCGCCGGGGTAGTTGAGCAGCAGCACGTCGCCGGTCTCGGCGAACGCGTCCGACGACGGCGCCGCCCCCGGGTCCAGCACCGCCAGGGCCGCGTTCCACTGGTCGGTGAAGGCGTCGCGCACCCGTTCGCACCGGGCGCGCAACTCGGCGAGCGCCGTCGACTCGGGGTGGAACGCGCGCGGCCAGGCGGGCGGATACCCGTACACCTCACCGGCGACCGTCAGCGCCGAGGGGTGCCCCAGCACCACGTCCGCGTGCCGCACCCCCGCAGCGCGCAGCGCCAGGCGCGCGCTGAAGGCGAGGTGGTCCACGACCACGTGCTCGGGGCGCACCCGGGCCACCACGTCCTGCACCGCCCGCGCCACCCCGACGGGGTCCCAGAGCAGGTCGTTGCCCCGAGCCCGGGCCTGGAAGGCGAGGGTCTCGACGGCGCCCCTGCGCGTGGCCTCGAAGAACCCGCGCAGCGCCTCGTCCTCCCCGCGCGGCTGCTCCTCGGCGCGGATCACGCCGGGGTTGGAGCCTCGGCCCAGTTGCAGGTGCACGCGCTCGAACCCGAACGAGCGCACGATCGCGTCCGTCGCCAGGCCCGTCGCCACCACCACGCGCTGCCCGGCGTCCCGCCACGCCGTCGCCAGGGTGGCGAGGGGGAACAGGTGCGAGGCGTAGTCGGGTTCCGGGGCGTCATCGACCCCCGTGACGCCCCAGAACGTCGATCTGGACCGCCGACGTCAGGCGGATTGACGCACGACCACCGTGACCGCTTCGGAGCGCGGCGTGGCCGGGAGCGGCTCGCCCGCGATGCCGGCGCGCACGAGCGCCACCAGGTGCTTCGCGACCACGTCGATGTGCTGGTCGATCGTGGTCAGCGGCGGGAACGCGAAGGGCGCGAGCGGGATGTTGTCCACCCCGATCACCGCCAGGTCCGACGGCGCACTGAGCCCGGCCAGGCGCATCCCGGCGAGCAGCGCGAACGCTGTCTCGTCGTTGTACGCGCACACCGCGGTGACCCCCGCCTCGCGCCACGCGCGGACCGCGCTCGCGGCGGCGTCGGTGTCGAACGGCACCGGTCGCACGTCCGGGAGATCGAGCCCGAGTTCCACGCACGCCGTCCGGACGCCCTCCAGCCGCAGTCGGAGGAAGTTCTCCACCAGGGGATTCGCGGGCTCGGCGTAGCCGATGCGGCGGTGGCCCGCCTGGGCCAGGTGCTCCACCTGGAGCCGGCCGATGAGGATCTGCGGGAGGCTCAGCGTGGCTTCGTCCGACCGGGGCGCCAGCAGCGCCTGGGTGAGGAAGATGCCGGCCTGTCCCATCTCCGCGACGTCGACCGGGTCCACCGTCACCATCGTCACGACGGCGGCCGGCATCATCTCCCGCCAGAGCGACGCCATCGGGCGACCCTCGCGGATGCGCCGCGTCACCACGCTCAGCCCGATGCCCTCCAGCCCTTCCTCCAAGCGCTCGATGAGCGCGGCGATGTTCGGCCCGATCGGGTAGTGCGGCATCACGAGGAGCACGACGTCGCTGCTGCCCTTGCGCAGCGCCCGCGCGGCGGCCGACGGCGTGTACCCCAGGTCCGCCACCGCCGCCAGCACCCGTTCCCGCGTCTCGGGGGAGATCCGCTGGTGCGGGGTGTCGTTGATGACGTAGGAGACGGTCGCCTGCGAGACGCCGGCCGCGCGCGCGACGTCCTTCGCCGTGACCTTCAGGGCCTTCGCCATGTCGCTCTCCCACACTCCCGAATCCGTAACGCCCCGCAAGGCCCTCACCTGCGCTTAATCGTCACAGTATCGCCGGAGGGCCGATGCCGCCACTCGACAGGCGTCCGGCGCCAGGTTCCGGCGGCTACCGTGCCCGCATGACGGCACGTCGAGCGCTGGGGACTATGCCGTGCGCCGGTTGACCCTGCCGAGGCTGCGGCTGTGGTGGGAGCGCGCGTTCTGGGTGATCCCGCTGAGCGGGGTCCTCCTAGGCGTCCTCCTCCAGACCCTCACGTCCGTCTTCGACGAGTTGACCGCCGTCGTCCTCGAATCGGCCGAGGCCTCGGCCATCTCGGGCGCCGCCGCGGGCCAGGTGCTCGCCGCGATCGGCGGCGGCATGGTCACGTTCACCGGCTTCGTCTTCTCGTTCGTGGTGCTCGTGCTGCAGTTCGGCTCGTCCCAGTACTCCCCGCGGACCGTCTCCTACTTCCTGCGCGCACGCTCCACGCAGGTGATCCTCGCGATCTTCCTGCTCACCATCACGTTCACGTTTCTCAGCCTGCTCGAGATCGGGTCGTTCGGCCGGTCCGACTTCGCTCCCCAGATGGCCGTCGCGTTCTCCGTGGTCCTGTTGCTGACCAGCCTGGTCGGCTTCATCGCGCTGCTGCACTCGATCGGTCGCCGGGTCCGTGTGGACGCGGTGCTCTCCGCGCTCGGCCGGCAGGCGCGCCGCCAGTTCCCCCGCCGCCTGTCCCCGCCCTCCCGCGTGGGCCTGGACGGCGCCGACACCGCGGAGGAGTCCGACGACGACGCCGTCCGGATCCTGCGCCACGGCGGACGCACCGGGCAGGTGGTCGCCATCGACGGCAGGCGTCTCATGCGCCTCGCCCGGCGCCACCGCCTGACGATCCGGCTGCTGGTCCGGGTCGGGGACTCGGTGACTCACGGCTCGCCGATCATCCGGGTGGACCGGGCGCTCGATCGGCGCGCTGCCCGCGCCGCAACGCGCAGCGTGGTGGTCGACGTCGAGCGGTCGCTGCGCTACGACCCCATGTACTCGCTGCGCCTCATCGTGGACATCGCCCTGAAGGCGCTCTCCCCGGGGATCAACGACCCCACCACCGCGGTGCGCGCCCTGGACGAGATCGAGGAGATCCTGCGGACGGTCGCCGAGCTCCCGCTCGGCTCGCGCACGCTCACCGCCGACCCCGGCCGGGTGGTACTCCGCGGGCCGTCGTGGTCCGACGTCGTCGACCTCGCGCTCCTGGAGGTGATGGCGTTCGGCAGCGACCAGCCCCAGGTGACCCGGCGCCTCGTCGCCCTGATCGACGACCTGGTGACCGACACCCCGGACCGCCGCGGGCCGGCGCTGCTGGCGGTGCGCGAGCGACTGGTCGCCTCCGTCACGAGCGCGACGACGGACCCCGACCTCGCCCGCACCGCCCTCACCGCGGACCGGCAAGGGCTCGGCGGGACCCGCTGAGCCTCGCCGAGAACCCGCCGACGGCGGCGAGATCGACGTTTCGGGGCGTCGTCGGGCCGGGCAACGCCCCAGAACGTCGAACTCGACGCATCGCGTCGTGAGACCTTGGGCCCGCTCCCCGCTGAGATCGGTCGAAGGGAGGGGGACGTGACGACGTCGTTCACGGGCTTCGGCGAGGGCGCGCTCGACTTCTACGAGGGCCTGGCCGCGGACAACAGCCGCACGTACTGGCAGGCGCACGCCGAGGCGTACCGCCGCGAGGTGGCCGAGCCGCTCGCAGCCCTGGCGGAGGCCCTCGAGCCCGAGTTCGGCGCGATCAAGATCTTCCGCCCCTACCGCGACGTGCGGTTCAGCGCGGACAAGCGGCCGTACCAGGAGCACGCCGCCGTCGCGGCGCTGGCCGGCGACGCGCAGCCCGTGGTCGGCGGGCTCTACGCCGCGCTCTCTACGGACGGGCTCTTCGTGGCGGGCGGCTACCACCGGCCCGTGCGCGACCAGCTCGAGCGCTTCCGCCGCCTCCAGGACGACGCCGTCGCCTCCGCCGACCTCGACGCCACCCTCGCCGACCTGGCCGCGCGCGGGTACCCGCTCGACGACGGCGAGCCGCTGAAGTCCGCCCCGCGCGGCTGGTCGAAGGACCACCCGCGGATCGCGCTGCTGCGACGCACGAGCCTCACCGTCAGCCGCACGCACGAGCCCGCGCCGTGGCTGTTCGAGGCCCGCTGCCTCGACGTGGTGGTCGACGGCTGGCGCGCGGCGAGGGCGTGGACCGCATGGCTGGACGCCCACGTCGGCCCGAGCACCCTCGACTAGCCCGGCCCGCCCGCTACCGCACCCAGGTCCCCAGGCCGTTGGCGTCGAAGAAGGCGATCGTCATCTCCCGGGCCACGCCCGCGGAGTCGCGCACGAACGTCACCGAGGTGAGCGAGCCGTCGGGGGCGTTCTCGCCGGTGGGGACCGCGGCGAACGTGTCGCCGTCCCAGTGCGTGAGCGGCAGCTCGTACCCGCCGTCCGGCCCCAGCCGCACCACCAGCGACGCGCCGTCGACCGCCACACGCGCCGTCCCGAAGTACGCGCTCGCGTACTCCCCGGCGTAGGTCTCGAGAGGGGCCGACGGCGCGGGGTCGGCGGGGGCGTCCTGGCCGGCCAGGTCCCCGGCCGGGTCGAGGTAGTGCCCGAGCGCCTGCCCGTAGCCGGCCACCCAGTCGCGCGTGACGGCCCCGAACTCCGCGAGGTCCACGAACTCCGACGTGATCGCCTCGGCGGCCCCCACCGGCGCGGCGTTGGTGAGCACCACGATGCCGAGACCCAGGTCCGGCACCAGACGCACGTTCGTGGCCGCGCCCTGCACGAACGCCCCGGAGTGGCTCAGCTGCACACGTCCAGTCGCGTCCACGCCCACGTTGAAGCCGTACCCGTACATCGACGGCCGGTTCGCGGGCGGCCCGCCGTGGCCGGTGAAGGCGTGGGGGTTCAGCGCCGGGGTCAGGGCGTCCGCGGGGATGACCTCCTCGCCGTCGAGCGTCCCCTCGCCCAGGACCAGCGTCATCCACCGGGCGACGTCGTTGGCGCTCGAGGACACCCCGCCCGCCGGCGACTGCTCGTCCGGGTCACGCTCGTACACCGCCTGGAACTCGCCGTCGACCACCGTGTGCAGCGTCGCCCGGTTCTCGCGGTCGAGGAAGTCCGCGTACCGCGAACTCGTGGACGTCATGCCGAGCGGTTCGTACAGCGCGCGCTCGGAGAGCGTGGCCCAGTCCGTGCCGGCCGCCGTCGCCACGGCCTCGGCCCCGGCCGTCAGGCCGAAGTTCGCGTAGTGGTAGGAGGCGCGGAACTCGTCGAGGGGCTGCAGCGCAAGGCGGGAGAGCACGTACGCGCGGTCGTAGCCGATGTCCTCGAGGTCGTCGCCGGCGGCCTGGGGCAGGCCGGAGCGGTGGGCGTAGAGGTCGCCCACGGTGACGTGCTCGCTCACCCAGGGGTCCGCGAGCGCGAACGTGGGCATCACGTCGGTGACCGGCGTGTCCCAGGTGATCACGCCGTCGGCCACCTGCGTGGCGACCACCGTGGCGCCGATCGGCTTGGACATGGAGGCGATCTGGAACACGGTGTCCGCGTCCACGGCCGCGTCCGAGCCGAGTTCCCGGACGCCGAAGCCGTCGGAGAACACCGTCTCGCCGTCGTGCACCACGGCGGCGGCGATCCCCGGCACGCCCACCTGCTCCCGGACGCGCTCCACGATCCCGGGCAGGGCGTCGACGGCCCGCTGCACGCCGTCGGCCGGGACGGCGACCACGTCCCCGCTGGGGCTGTCGGCGAGGACCACCGTGGGTCCGGCCGTCGGGCCGGGCGGGGTGCAGGCCGCGAGCGCGAGGGCGGTGGTGGCCGCGAGCGCGGCGAGGGTGATCGCGGGACGGCGTCGCATCGGGGCTCCTCGGGCAGGGGGTCCACGCACGACGACGACGGCGCGCGCTCGGGAGGGCAGGTCGCCATCCTCGCGGGTGGAGCCGCGGCGGCCAAGGGGGCGCGACGCGGATGCGACCATGGAGGCGTGATCCTGGCCGGACGGTACGACCTCGTGCGCTCCCTGGGCCGTGGCGGCATGGGCCAGGTGTGGGAGGCGCGCGACACGGTGCTCGACCGGCGGGTCGCGGTGAAGACCGTGCACATCGGCCCGGGCTCGGACCCCACGCTCGCAGCGCGGTTCCGCCGCGAGGCGGTGGCCACGGCCGCCCTCACGCACCCGAACATCGTCACCGTCCACGACGCCGGCCTGGTTCCCGACGACGACGGCGCCGGCACCACCGCCTTCCTCGTCATGGAGTTCCTGCCCGGGCGCGACCTGGCCGCGACCCTGCGCGAGCGCGGGGCGCTCCCCCTGCCCCAGGCGCTCCACGTGGGCGAGCGCGTCGCCGACGCCCTGGCCGCCGCGCACACCATCGGCGTGGTCCACCGCGACGTCAAGCCCGCGAACGTGCTGCTCGACGGCGCGCGGGTGACGGTGGTGGACTTCGGGATCGCGGCCCTCGCGCGCTCGGCCGAGACCGCGCTCACCGCGCCCGGCAGCACGCTCGGCACGGCCGAGTACATGGCGCCGGAGCAGGCGTCCGGCGCGCCGGTGTCCCCCGCCGCAGACGTCTACTCCCTCGGCTGCCTCCTGTACGCCCTGCTCACCGGCGCCCCGCCCTTCACGGCCGAGCACCCCGTGGCCGTGCTGCGCGGGCACGTCGACGACGCCGCGCCGTCGCTGGCCGAGCGCCTGCCCGGCGCGCCCGCGGACCTGAGCCGACTCCTCGACACGATGCTCGCCAAGGACCCGGCGGCGCGCCCGGGTGCGGCCGAGGTGCGCGACGCCCTCGCCCGCCTGAGGGGCGGGGAGACGGCGTCGGCCACCCGCGTGGTTCCCGCGGCGGACGCGGACCGTCCGACGACGGCGCTCCCCGCCGCGGGCGGCACGCGGGCGCTGCCTGCGGTCGGCGCGGCGGCGCCGGCCGTCGAACCCGCTGCTCGGGCCACGGAACGACTCGAGGCCGCGGCGGCGCCGTCGTCGTCCTCTGTCTCGAAGGCCGGCCGCTCGGCTGGCGAGGGCGCGGCAAGCAGCGGCGCGGCGAGCGACCGCGGCGACGACGGCGCCTCGTGGCGAGCGCTGCCGATCCTGGTCGCCGGGATCGCCGCGGTGGCCCTGATCGCCGTCGGGCTCGGGACGCTGTTCCGGCCGGACCCGGTGCCGCCCGGACCACCCCGCATCGAGAGCAGCACGAGCGTGGGCCCCGTCCCCACACCGACGCCCACCCCGACCCCGACGCCCACGCAGAGCCCCACCATCACTGCTCCCGCGCCCGCGCCGCAGGACCTCGACGCGGCGATGGTCGCGCTCCTCGGCGCGATCGAGGCGATCGACACCGAGACGCGCGAGTCGCTGGCGGCGCGGACGGAGCTGCTCAACCGCTGGGAGCAACTCGACCAGGCGATCGACGACGGCCGCGACCGTCAGGTCCAGACCCGCCTGCGGGACCTCTCCCGCCGCGCCGGGGCCTCGGCCCGTGAGGAATCGATCACTCCTGCGGAGGCCGCGGCGCTCACCGCCGCGATCGGGGCCGTCGACGCCGCGGTGGCAGCCCAGGGCGACCGCGCAGGCGGCGACTGACCGGCGGGGCCCTCCGGGCGATCCGGCGTCAGCCGATCAGAAGCGCGAGCAGGTTCACCAGGAGGAACCAGCCGCCGACGGCGCCCCCGATCAACGCGGGGATCCACCCGCCGTTCGCCCCGCCGCGACAGGCCCGCACACCGAGCCAGGCAGCGGTGGCCGTCGTGGCGAGCACCACGAGCATCGCGGGCACCGCCGCGAGCAGCGTCGGGGCGAGGGGCACGGACTCTCCCGGGTCGCCGGTGAAGCCCTGGAGCGCGAGGATCCCGCCGGCGAGGAAGGTGGCGAGCACGATCGACGGGACGATCAGCGCGACGTTCACCCAGGCGAGGCGGAGGTCGCGGCGGGCGCGATCGGTCGGGGCCGGTGGCGGGTCGGGCTCGCTTCCCGGCGCCGGGACCCTCACCTGCCGAGCCATCGCTGCCTCCTCGGTCCGAGCGCCGACGTCGTCCGGCGGGACGGGCGAGGGACGATCGTCCCTCGGCCTCCCGTCACCCGCCCGACGGCGCCCACCGCTTCGCCACCTCGTTCGCCACCACGTAGAACACCAGGAGCACCACGAGCCCACCGAGCAGCGGCCACGGCAGCGGCACGAGCCCGAGCGACCCGGCGAGCGGGCTGAACGGCAGCGCCACCGTCACCGCCGCCACCGCCACGCTCGACCACAGCAGCGCGGGTGCCGGTCGGCTCCGCCAGAACGGCCGCCACGTGCGCAGCACGAGCATCACCGCCAACTCGGTGGCCGTGCTCTCCACGAACCAGCCGCTGCGGAACAACTCGGCACCGGCGTCGAACACCTCCCGCAGCGCGACGAACGTCAGCACGTCGAACACCGAGCTGACCAGCCCGAACGTCACCATGAACGTCCGGATCGAGCGCACGTCCCACGCCGGTGGCCGCTGCACCTGCTCGGGGTCCACGTGGTCGGCCGCGATCGTGGTGCCCGGGATGTCGGAGAGGAAGTTGAGCAGGAGGATCTGCCGCGGCAGCAGGGGCAGGAACGGCAGGAACGCGGCCGCAGCGGCCATGCTCAGCATGTTCCCGAAGTTCGCACTCGTGGTGACGCGCACGTACTTGAGGGTGTTCGCGAAGGTGCGGCGGCCCAGGCGGACGCCGTCGGCCACCACGTCCAGGCTCTTGTCCAGCAGGACGATGGCGGCGGCCTGTTTCGCGACGTCGACGGCGGTGTCCACGGACACCCCCACGTCCGCGGCGTGGAGGGCGGCGGCGTCGTTGATCCCGTCGCCCAGGAAGCCGACCGTCTCCCCGTGCGTGCGCAGCGCCGCCACGATCCGTTCCTTGTGGAGGGGCTCCACCTCGGCGAACACGGCACAGCGCGGGACGGCGGCAGCCAGCGCGGCGTCGTCGAGCGCCGCGACCTGCGCCCCGGTGAGCGCATCCGAGGCGTCGAGGCCGACGGCGCCCGCCACCTGCCCGGCTGCGAGCACGTTGTCGCCGGTGACGAGCCGCACGGAGACGCCGAGCCGGGCGAGGTCGGCCACCGCCTCCGCGGCGCCGGACTTGGGCGGGTCACGGAAGGCCAGGAGGCCGCGCAGGGTGAGGCCGGCCTCGTCGTCGGGGCCGGCGTCGGTGCGCCCGGGCATCGCGCGCGTCGCGACCGCCAGCACCCGGTAGCCCTGGGCGCTGAGGCTCGCGAAGCGGGCGTCGACGGCGGCACGCGCGTGGCCCACCGGCACCTCGGCGGGGCCCACCCGCGCCGTCGTGCACACTGCGAGAACCTGAGCGAAGGCGCCTTTCGTGATCAGGAGCGGGGCGCCCAGGAGCGGGGCGCCGTCGTCGTCACTCCCCTCGACCGCGCCGACCAGCACGGAGAGGCGCCTGCGGGTGAAGTCGTAGGGGACCTCGTCGAGGCGCAGGGCTGGATCGACGGGCTCGGCGCCGGCGAGCGCCGCGGCGTCCACCGGGTTGGCGAACCCGCTCTGGAGGCCGGCGTTCAGGCGGGCGAGGGCCAGGACCTGGGCCGAGGGCGTCCCGTCGAGGTCCAGGGCGCCGTCGAGCACGGGTGTCCCGACCGTGAGCGTGCCGGTCTTGTCCGTGCACAGCACCGTCATGCCGCCGATGTCCTCGATAGCGTCGAGCCGCTTGACGATCACCTTCTCCGCCGCCATGCGCTTGGCGCCGGCCGCCAGGCTCACCGCCACGATCGCGGGGAGCAACTGCGGCGTCAGGCCCACGGCGAGCGCGAGCGAGAACAGGACCGAGTCCACCACGGGCCGCCGGAGCACGAGGTTGACCACGAAGATCGCCGTGACCAGCACGAGCATGGCCCGCACGAGCAGCAGGCCGAACGCGGTGAGGCCTCGTTCGAACCGGGTGACCACGTCGCGCTCGGCCATCTCGGCCGTCAGGGCCCCGAACTCCGTCCGGACGCCGGTGCGGGTCACGAGCGCCCGGCCGGCGCCGCTTGCCACGTGCGTGCCGAGGAAGAGGGCGTTCGTGCGGGTGGCCAGGGCGGCGTCGGCGTCCACCCGGCCCGGCGCCTTCTCCGCGGGGAAGGACTCGCCGGTCAGCGCGCTCTGGTCCACCAGCAGGCTGCGGGAGGCGAGCACCAGGCAGTCGGCGGGGACCACGTCGCCCGCGCGCAGGACGACGACGTCGCCCGCCACCAGGTCCTCCGTGGCGAGCGGGACCTCGCGGCCGTCGCGCAGCACCTCGGCCTCCACGCGGACCTGCGCGAGGAGGGCGTCGACGGCGCGGCCCGCCCCGCGCTCCTGCCAGAACCCGAGCAGGCCACTGGCCACGATGATGGCGAGGATGATCCCGCCGTCGGTGGTGTCTCCGAGCGCCATGGAGACCACGGTCGCCCCCACCAGGATCAGGATGATCGGGCTGGTGAACTGGGCCAGCAACAGGCGGGCGCCCCGGGCGCGGCGCGGATGGGCGACGCGGTTGGGTCCGTTGCGGCGCAGGCGCTCGGCGGCCTCAGCGCTGGTCAGTCCGGTGGGCGTGGCCGCGAGGGTGCTCAAGGCGGTGGCCTGGTCCAGGGACCAGAAGGCGGCGAGGGGATCGGGCGGGTGGCCGGCCGTGCGGGCCTGGCTTGCGCGCTCTGCTGGCTGGCCGGGCGTGCGGGCCTGGCCTGCGTGATCTGCCGGGTGGCCGGGCGTTCCGGCGTGAGGCACACCCCGGCCGTCGCCTGTCGGCGCCCTCTCCCGACCCCGCCTCCTCACACGGCCATCGTCCTCCGCCTACGGGCGCCCGCGGGCGGCGGGGGCTTGATCACCTCTGCGTTCTCGGGCGTCCGCGCGCCGAACACGCCCCACAACGTCGATCTCACCCGCCGGGGCCCGTCGCCCGTCGGCACCCCCTCCAGACCCCGCCTCCTCACACGGCCATCGTCGTCCGCGGAGGCACGCGAGCCGGTCGATTGGCCGGTGCGGCTCAGGGATGAGCGCGCGGGCGGCCGGGGCGTGATCACCTCTGCGTTTTCGGGCGTCCACCCGCCGAACACGCCCCACAACGTCGATCTCATCCGCCGGGGTCCGCCGCGGCCCAGCCTTGCGCGCTCCCCAGGTCGTTCCGGCGTCGTCTCGTCCACCGCGGGGCCGCCTCGCCGGGCGGCCGCGCGCCCCCGGCACGGACGATGCCCGCGTGACCAGGCCCTCCCCGATCCCCGACCGGTTCAGCGACCGGGTCTTCACCCGCGCCGAGGCGATGCGCGTGATCAGCGCGGACGACCTGCGCGGCCCCTCCTACCAACGGGTGCTGCGCGGGGTGTACTGCCCCGCGACCGACGAGATCAGCCACACCGACCGGATCCTCGCCGCGATGCAGGTCATGCCGCCGGGCACGGTGCTCGCCGGGCGGAGCGCCCTCTGGAACATGGGCGTGCAACTCGCGGACCCCGAGGATCCCGTCGAGGTGATCGTGCCGCCGGGCGCGACCGTGCGGAACCGCAGCGAGATCCACGTCCGCCGCGATCTCCTGCTCCCCGGCGAGGTGATGGGCGGCGCACTCGGGCGGATGACCAACCCCGCCCGCACCGCGTTCGACGTCGCCCGGTCCGGGCCGCCGCTGCAGACCGTCCCGCTGCTCGACGCCCTCGCCCGCCGGACGCGCCTCCGCCCGGAGCACGTGCTCGCCGTCGCCGCGGCGCATCCACGCGCCCGATGGCTGAGCCGGATCGCGCCGGCCCTCGACCTCGTGGACCCCGGGGCGGAATCGGTCCGCGAGTCGGAGTTGCGCGTGGTGATCGCGCTCGGCGGCCTGCCGCGGCCCAAGACCCAGCACAAGATCTTCACCCCCGAGGGCCGGTTCGTCGCGCGGGTGGAACTCGCCTGGCTGCTCCTGCGCGTGGCGTGCGAGTACGACGGCGCGTACCACGACGACCCCGCGCAGATCCGCCTCGACCGCGCTCGCCTCAACGCGATCCGCCGCGTCGGGTGGACGCCCATCGTCATCGACGCCGCTCAGTTCGCCCGGCGCGACGACATGCTCGCGCTGATCGGCGCGATGCTCGAGCAGGCGGCGCGCGGATGAGGGCTCATGCGCGCCCGGCGTGGTCGAGATCGACGTTGTGGGGCGTCGTCGAGCCCGGCTACGCCCCGCAACGTCGATCTCGACCCGTGCGGCGCGTCACGCACGCCTGGCGTACCACGCGACGGCCTCGCCCACCGCCTCCTCGAGCGGAGTCACTGCGACGGGCCCGAACACGCGCTGGAACGCGCCGTCGTCCACCACGAAGGGCTGCGTCCACTGCTCGAGGATGCCGAGCATCTCCCGGGAGATCCGGTGGAACGGGGCGGCGAGCCGGAGCATGGTCGGCGAGATCGCCCCCGCGGGCACCGGTGCCGGCAGCGCCGCGTTCACCATCGCCAGGAACTCACGACCGGTGACCGGCGCGGCGTGCGGGAGGTGCCAGGTCGCGCCGTCGGCGGCCTCCGACGTCCCGAGCGCGACGTACGCCCGCGCGAGGTCGGGGAGGTACCCGATCGAGTGGGGGACGTCGAGGCGTCCCAGCCACCGGATGGGCTTGCCCCGGGCGCCGGGTTCGACGGCGAGGACCGTGATCGAGGAGTTGTCCGCGCGTGGTCCGAGGTAGTCCGACGCCCGCCCGATCGCCACGCGCACGCGGCCGGTGCGGTGGGCCTCGAGGAGCGTCTCGGTCATCGCCCGCCGGACGGCGCCCTTGCGGTCCCGCGCGTGCTGCGGCGTCGCCTCGGTGAGCGGTGTGGGCGACGGCCCGTAGGAGTACAGGTTGTCCACCATCACGAGTTTCGCGCCGACCTGCTCGACGGCGTCCAGCACCCGGCGCAGCATCGGCGGGAACTCCTCCGCCCACCGGTGGTACGGCGGCTGGGCGGCGAGATAGACGACGGCGGCACCCTCGACAGCGTGCCGGGCGCCGTCGTCGTCGGTCAGGTCCGCGGCGCGCATCTCGACTCCCTCGGGGAGGTCCGCGCGCCCGGACCGGTTGACGGCGCGGACCGGTAGGCCCGCCCCGTTCAGGGCG
Source organism: Actinomycetales bacterium (assembly GCA_029975645.1). Taxonomy (GTDB): domain Bacteria; phylum Actinomycetota; class Actinomycetes; order Actinomycetales; family JAHECE01; genus JAHECE01. The sequence continues at coordinate 32,799 of JARKOU010000037.1, read as the reverse complement.
CGGGCGATGGCGTTCCCGGCCCCGCCGGTCGAGCCCAGGACCACGTGGAGTTCCGTCATGGCGGTTCACCTTCCGATGGGTCGAAGCGTGCGCCGAGGCCGTCATCGCGCCGGCGCTCGACGTCGCGGGCGAGAGCCCTCGACGTGGGCGGCGAGAGCCCTCGACGTGGGCGGCGAAAGCCCTCGACGTGGGCGGCGAAAGCCCTCGACGTGGGCGGCGAGAGCCCTCGACGTGGGCGTTGACGTGGTCGACGTCCCTCAGCCGCCGAGCAAGCGCGTACCCGAGGCGCGAACACTGTTCACTCACACTACGCGAACAACGTTCGCATCGTCAATGGTGTTTGCACATCCGAGCCGCCCGCGGCAGAGTGACGGGATGAGCCCGGCAGCACGGTCGACGTCGAACGCCACGCCGCCGCCCACGCGGCGCGCGCAGCACCGCGCGGCCACCATCGAGGACATCAAGCAGGCGGCGCTCGACGCGATCGCCGCCGAAGGCGCGGGCTCCCTCACCATCCGCGGCATCGCGCGCTCGATCGGCATGAGCCCGGCGGGCCTCTACCGGTACGTCGACGGTCTGGACGACCTCATCACGCACCTCCTCGCCGACGCCTGCAACGACCACACCGACGCCGTCGTCGCGGCGAGCCGTCACGGCTCCCCGGTCGAGCGCATGCGCGCGGCGATCCTCGCCTACCGGCGCTGGGCCCTGGAGAACCCCAACCGCTTCCTTCTCATCTTCGGAACCCCGATCCCCGGATACACACCGCCGCAGCAGGGTCCCGCCGCCGAGGCGGCGCACCGCATGACCCAGGTGTTCCTCGCGATCGTCGTCGAGGGCACCCGGGCCGGCGCTCTCGTCCCGCCCCGGTCCACCCGACCCGCCGAGCCCGGCGAGGTGGCCCTCGTGGCCGCCGCCGCCCCGGGCTTCCCGCCCGAGGCCATCGGGCCCTTCCTCGGCGCCTGGGCGCACTTCCACGGAATGGTGACGCTCGAGATCCTCCACCACCTGGACGAGGTGTACCCCGACGCCGAGACCTTCTACCGCGCCGAGGTCGAGCGGCTCATCGAGGCCTGGCTCCCCGACGCCGGATCGGCCGCGCCTCGCGGTTGAGATAGGCGTTGCGGGGCGTCGTCGGGCCCGGCCACGCCCCACAACGTCGATCTCGACCTCGCATGCCCGGGCGGCGGGCCCCGCTGCCGCCACTTACGCTTCCCCCATGGACTGCGACGTCGTCGTCATCGGTGCTGGCCTGGCCGGCCTCGAGTGCGCCCGATCGCTCCACGACCGCGGGTACACGGTCCGCGTGCTCGAGGCGGGCGACGCCGTCGGCGGCCGGATCCGCACCGAGCACGTGGACGGATTCACCCTCGACCGCGGCTTCCAGCTGCTCAACCCCGCCTACCCGGCCGTCCGGGAGCGCATCGACCTCGACGCCCTCGACCTCCGGCCGTTCTTCCCCGGCGTCGCGGTCCGCCGCCCCGCCACCGCCACGCAACCCGGCGCCGGCCCCACCACGCCCGGCCCGCTCGTTCTCCTCGCCGACCCCCGCTGCGCCCCGCGCCACCTCCTCGACACCCTGCGCAGCGGATACGCGAGCCCCCTGGAACTCCTCGCTCTCGCCCGTTGGGCGGCACCCGCGCTCGGCCCGGTCCGCCGCCGCCTCCTCGCCCGCCCGGACGCCACGCTCGCCGAGTCGTTCGTGGGCCCCCACGTCGAGGGCCGCCTGCGCCGTGAGGTCCTCGCGCCGTTCCTCGCCGGGGTCCTCGCCACCGACGACGACGCCGCCACCTCCGCCGCGTTCGTCCGCCTGCTCGTGCGCGCCTTTCTCCTCGGCACCCCGGGCGTGCCCGCCGCGGGCATGGCCGCGCTCCCCGAGCAGGTCGCAGCGCACCTGCCCGAGGGGGTCGTCACCCTCGGCTCGCGCGTGGAGCGCATCGAGAGGGCCGACGACGGCGCCCGCCGCGTCCACGCCGGCGGCACCACGGTCACGGCCCGGGCCACGGTGGTCGCCACCGACCCGACCACCGCCGAGCGCCTCGCCGGCGTCCCGGCCCCGGCGATGAAGGGCCTGGTCACGTGCTGGTTCGCCGCCGAGGAGCCGCCCACCGCGGGACCGTTCGCCCGCCTGCCGGTCCTCTATCTGGACGGACGCCGTCGCGGCCCGGTGGTCAACGCGGCCGTGATGAGCGCCGCTGCGCCGTCGTACGCCCCGCCCGGCCGGCACCTGATCCAGGCGACGTGCCTGCTCCCGGCCACCGGCCCGGCGCCGGACGAGGCGACCATCCGCCGCCAGGCCGCCGAGATGGTCGGCCGGCCCGCCGACCGCTGGCGCCTGCTCGCCCGCCACGAGATCCCCCACGCCCTCCCCGCACAGCCCGCGCCGCTGGCGGTCCGTCGCGAGGTTTCGCTCGGCGACGGCCTGTTCGTGTGCGGCGACCACCGCGACACGGCCTCGATCCAGGGCGCGATCGTCTCCGGCCGGCGCACGGCCCGCGCGGTCTCGCGCCGGCTGAGCCCCTGAGGCCCTGAACCGCGCAGCCCCATGCCCGGATCGACCGCCGCCGCCCTGGACTCCGTCCGCCAGGCCCCGAGCCTGCTCGAGGGCATGCGGCGCGCCGTCGACCTCGGCGAGGCTGCGAGCACCGACGACGACGGCGCCCGCGCGGCTGCGCTCCTGGCGGCCGCGGCCGCCGACACCTCCGATCACCTCACGGCCATCGCCGCCGTCCACGCCCTCGGGCGCGTGGACCATCCCGCCGCCGCGGTGGTGCTGACCGACCTGCTGGCTCGCGGCCTGCCCGCAACCCGCCCTGGCGAGCACGTCCCCACCGGCCCTGAGGGCGCATTCACCGCCGCCCTCGCGGAGCACGCGGCCTGGGCTCTCGGTGGCCGACCGCGGCATGACCCGGCGATGCCGCACCTGCAGCGCATGGCCGCGGCCGGCGCGTTCACCGGGATGCTCGCGGAGCGGACCCTGGCCGCGTGGGGCGAGGAGGCCGGGACGTCTGGGCAGGCCTTGACGCCGCTCGGAACGCAGCGGCCGGGGCGCGCTCCGTCCTCCGCCCCGCCGTCGTCGTCCGCCACCCGTCCTCCCGAACAGCCCGCGCTCACCGTCGCGCAGGTCTACCTCCACGCTGACCTGGACCGCGACCTCAGCCACGCCGGCCAGGGCGACGCCGGCGGCATCGCGACCCTGCTGGCGCACCTCGGCGACGCGCTCCTGGCGGACGGTCGCGTCCAGCGCGTGCTGACGATCTCCCGCGGCGGGCCGGATACCCCGGAGCCGTCGCCCGCACGCCTCGCCGGACCCGGCCACCACTTCCCCCACGTCCCGCTCCCCGGCCGGCCCGTGCCCGCCGCCGACGCCTGGCCGCGCTGGGCCGCGGCGCGCGCGGGGATCGCCGCGGTCCTGCGCGCCGCCGGCCACGTGGACGTGCTGCACCTACGGATGGCCGACGTCGGCTCGATGGTCGCCGCCGACGTCGCCCACGACCTCCGCATCCCCGTGGTGTTCACCGCCGCGCCCGACCCGCACGCCCTCATCGCCGCCCGCGAGGCAGCGGGCACCCTCATCCGGGCCACGTTCGCGCCCGCCGACCTCGCCGAGCACCTCTGGTTCCGGCACCACCTCGTGGCCCGCCTGGTCACCCAGGCCGCGCACGTTGTCCTTTTCCCCCGGCCCGACGTCGCCCGCGACACCCGGGACCTGCTCGGGCTCGACGTCGCCGCGCACCCCGAGCGGTACTCCGTGGTGGGCGAGGGGATCGATCTCGGGCCGATCGATCGCGCCCTCGCCTCGGTCGGGCTGACCGCCGCACCTCGCGCGCCCAACCCTCCGGAGGAGCAGGCGGAACAGGCGGAGCGGCCGGACCCGGCGACGGCGCGCGCCCTCGCCGATCTCGACGCCCTCCTGCGCACCCTCCCGCCGGGGCGCCGGAGCCTGCCGCTCGCGGTGACGGTCGGTCGCGTGCACCGGGTGAAGGGGACGGCGACGCTCGTCGCCGCCTGGGCCGGCGATTCCGCGCTGCGGGAGCGCTGCACCCTGCTGGTGGTCGGCGGGGACCTGGAGCACCCCACCGCCGAGGAGAGCGAGCAACTCACCCGGATCGACGCCGCCGTCCCCCGCAACGACGGTCCGAGCCGGGGGCTCCTCCTGGCGGGGCACCGCGCCAACTCCGCGATCCCGGCGTGGCTCGCCGCCACCCGCGCCGGCCGACCCGGCCTCGCCGCGCCCGGAGGCGCGTACGTCTGCGCGAGCCTGAAGGAGGAGTTCGGCCTGGCGATCCTCGAGGCGATGGCCTGCGGGCTCGTGGCGGTCGCGCCCGACGCCGGGGGCCCGCCCACGTACGTGGACGACGGCGCGACCGGGGTGCTCGCCGACACCTCCGACCCCGCCGCGCTCGCCCGAGCGATCAACCGCGCCCTGGACCTCGCCGCGGCGCCGGATGCGCTCGTGCGCGCGGACCGGGCCCGCGCCGTCGTCCGCGAGCGCTTCTCCATCGGAGCGATGGCGACGGCGCTCGCGGACGTCTACGAACGCCTGGCCTCACCGGACCGCGCCACGGCGGCCCCCGCCACGCTCGCATTCCCGCCGGCCGCTGCGCCGCGCCCGAGTCCGGAAGGAGCGCCGTCGTGACTCTCCTGGTCATCTGCCGTCGATCTGATCACCTAGCGTGACGAGCGTGACCGATCGCGCGCCGTACCGGGACCCCGCCCGCCCGATCGCGGAGCGGGTGGCGGACCTGCTCGGGCGGATGACGCTGGCGGAGAAGGTCGGCCAGATGCTGCAGCTCGACGCCCGCGGCGACCTGGCGGAGATCGTCTCGGTGAAGACGGCCGGTTCGATCCTGCACGCCTCCCCGGCGCGGATGCTCGAGGCGATCGAGATGGCCGCGGCCACGCGCCTGGGCATCCCGCTGCTGACGGCGGACGACTGCATCCACGGCCACTCCTTCTGGCCCGGCGCCACGATCTTCCCCACCCAACTGGCGATGGCGTGCTCCTGGGATCCCGGCCTCGTCGAGCGCACCGCCCGGGCGGCCGCCGTCGAGGTCGCCGCCACGGGCATCCACTGGACCTTCTCCCCGGTCCTGTGCATCGCGCGTGACCTGCGCTGGGGCCGGGTGGGGGAGACGTTCGGGGAGGACCCCTTCCTCATCGGCGAACTCGGCGCGGCGATGGTGCGCGGCTACCAGGGCGCCGGCCTTGCGGACCCGACCGCGGTGCTCGCCTGCGCCAAGCACTTCGCCGGGTACTCCGAGACCCAGGGCGGACGGGACGCCAGCGAGGCGGACCTGAGCCCCCGCAAACTCCGCTCCTGGTTCCTGCCGCCGTTCGAGCGGGTGGCTCGTGAGGGCTGCCGCACGTTCATGCTCGGCTACCAGGCGATGGACGGCGTGCCGATCACGGCGTCCCGCTGGCTGCTCGACGGCGTCCTCAAGGGCGAGTGGGGCTTCACGGGCACGCTTGTGACGGACTGGGACAACGTCGGGCGCATGGTGTGGGAGCAGAAGGTGTGCGCCGACCACGCCGAGGCGGCCGCCGTCGCCGTCCGTGCCGGGAACGACCTGGTCATGACCACGCCGGAGTTCTTCGACGGCGCCCAGGAGGCGGTGGCGCGCGGGCTGCTGACCGAGGCCGAGATCGACGGCGCGGTCCGGCGCGTCCTGCGGCTCAAGATGGAACTGGGCCTCTTCGAGGACCCCCGCGCGCCCGACGCCGCGCGCCAGGCCGCGGTGATCGGCTGCGCCGAACACGCCGCGCTCAACCTCGAGGTCGCGCGGCGCTCCCTCGTGCTCCTGCGCAACGACGGCGTCCTCCCGCTCGACGGCGGTCTCGCGGCGGGCGACGACGGCCGGGCCGTCGCGCTCGGGCCCAGCCGGACGATCGCCGTCGTCGGCCCGAACGCCGATGCCCCGCAGGCCGTGCTCGGGGACTGGGCCGGGGCATCCGGGCAGGTGGACTGGATGCCGGACGGGCACCCGCGCGAGACGATCGAGACCGTTCTCGACGGGTTCCGGGCCGTCGCGCCGTCGGGCTGGACCGTGACGCACGCCCGGGGCGCGGACATCGAGGTGCTGATCCCCGATCCGGCGGGGGAGACCTACCCCGACGGGCAGCCGCGCCCGCCGATCTTCTCGCCCGCGCCGGTGGACCCGGAGCTTCTGGCCGAGGCGGAGGCTGCGGCGCGCGCGGCGGACGTGGTGGTGGCAGTCGTCGGGGACACGATCGCCCTGACGGGCGAGGGGCGCTCGACGGCGACGCTCGAGTTGCAGGGCGGGCAGGTGGACCTGCTCGACGCCCTCGTCGCCACCGGCACGCCCGTGGTGGTGGTGCTGGTGCACTCCAAGCCGGCGGTTCTGCCGCCATCGGCGCTCGCCGCGTCGGCCCTGATCGAGGCGTTCAACCCGGGGATGCGGGGCGGGCGGGCGATCGCCGAACTCGTGCTCGGACTCATCGAGCCGAGCGGGCGGTTGCCGGTCTCCGTGCCGCGGCACGTCGGTCAGCAGCCCGTCTTCTACAACCAGGCCCGCGGGCAGCACGGCGACCGCTACGCCGACCTCACGCAGGAGCCGGCGTTCGTGTTCGGGGAGGGACTGTCCTACTCGCGCGTGGAGTACGCCGACCTGGAGATGCGCGAGGACACGGTGGCGCCCGACGGCGTGGTCCGGGCGCGCGTGCGCCTCACCAACGCCGGTGCGCGCCCGGCGTGGGAGACCGTGCAGGTCTACGTGTCCGACCTGGTCACCAGCGTGACCTGGGCCGAGAAGGAGCTGAAGGCGTTCCGGCAGGTGCTCGTGCCGGCGGGGGAGAGCGTGGTGGTGGACCTCGAGGTGCCGGCCTCGGCGTGCTCGATCGTCACCGCGGACGGGCGGCGGGTGGTCGAGCCCGGGAGGTTCGACCTGCTCGTGGGGCCGAGTTCGCGGGACCGCGACCTCATGCGGGTGGGCTTCGCCGTCGTGGACTGACGCGCGCACCGCGGCCCAGGTCAGACCTCCGCCGGTGCCGGATCGCCCACCGCGCGGTCGGGGATCCGGCCGGTGAAGAAGAGCGAGACCAGCGCGAGCAGGGCCAGGATGCCCAACGAGGCATCGAGGGCCTGGGTCTGGGACGCGGCGTTCTGGGCGATCAGTTCCTGGCTCACGGCCGGGTCCACGCCCGCGGCGTCGAGCGCCTCGGTGAGCTGGGCTTCGGACAGGAACGGGGCGCCGGCGGCGAGGTTGACCTGCGCGGCGGCCGTCACCTCGGCCGGGACGGCGGGGTTCTGCGCGATCCCGGCGAGGAACGACCCGGTGAGGATGACGATCAGCACCGACCCGGCGAGCGCCGTGCCGAGAGAGGCGCCCAGGTTCGTGGCCGTGTTCTGCAGGCCGCCGACGTCGCCGCTCATCTCGTCCGGCACGGCCGAGACCGTGACGGCGCCGAGTTGCGAGGCCAGCGCGCCGATGCCCAGACCGATGAGGAACATCGGCACGGCGACCACCGCGGCCGTGGCGCCGATGTCGATCCCGGACATCAGCACGAGGATGCCGCCGAGCATGAGGAGCACCCCCACGCGGATTACGCGCCGTGGCGAGGCGTGCGGCCACACCTTGGGGATCCCGACGGCGGCGATGAGCAGCGAGATCGAGAGCGGCAGGATCCGGACGCCGGTCTCGATGGCCGAGAGCGCGAGGACCACCGAGAGGAAGAGTGGCACCACGAAGAAGACGCCGGCCTGCAGCAGGAACTGGAACAGGAACATGATCAGCCCGCCGTTGAGCTGCTTCACGGAGAGCAGCTCCGGGCGGAGCAAGGGCTCGCGGCCCTGCGCGATCCGGTGGTTCTCCCACCGGAAGAACAGCCAGACCACCAGCAGGCCGGCCACCACGAGCCAGAACGTCATGGAGATGCCGAGGATGTCCGGCGCCCCCGCCCGCGGCTTGATGAGACCCCACTCGCTCAGGCGGAGCACCCCGTAGACGGCCATGCCGAGGCCGAGCACCGAGAGCAGCGTGCCGACGACGTCGAGCCGGGCCGGGTTCTCCACCGGCGGGTCAGCGATCTTCCTCGACACGGCGAGGATCGCGAGGACCAGGATCACCTCGCCGAAGAACACATAGCGCCACGAGAAGAACGTGGTGGCCGCGCCGCCGATGAGGGGCCCGAGGGCGACGGCGATCGCGCCCGCCGCCGCCACCAGGCCGTACGCGCGGGGCCGCTGCTCAGCGGGGAAGTTCCCCGCCACCAGGGCCACGATCGCCGGCATGATCAGCGCCGCGCCGACGCCCTCCAGGAACGACCACCCGAAGATCAGCACGGGCAGGCTCGGCGCCAGCCCGGTCACCAGCGAGCCGGCGCCGTAGATCACGCAGCCGATCGTGAAGGCGCGACGGCGCCCGATGTTCGAGCCGATCTTGCCGCCGGTGATCATGAGGGTGGCCATGACCAGCGTGTAGAGCGTGATGGCCGTCTGGATGCCGGTGATCGTGGTCCCGACGTCCGCCGCCACCGTAGCCATCGAGACGTTCATGACCGAGGAGTCGAGGGTCATGAGGAACTGGCCGGAGGCCAGGGTGAGGAGCACCAGCCCCGCTCCCGCGGCCGCGACCTTGGACGGTGCGCTCGTTGTCACGTGGGATCCTTCCCGTCTGTATCTCGGCCGAACACTAGCCGGGTGGTCCGACATCGGGCCGACAGCCTCGATGAATGAGCCCCTGAATGCGATACTGGCGGTCTCGGGTTCCGACGGCCGCTCGGCCGGCGAGCGGGCGTCCTGCGGTGGAGGTGTGCGAGTGACCACACGTGCGCTCGTGCTCGGCAGCGGCGGGGCCACCGGCATCGCCTGGGAGACGGGCCTGCTCCGCGGGATGGAGTCCACCGGCCTGGGAGCGGGCTACTGGGACCTCGTGGTCGGCTCGTCGGCCGGGGCGTTCGTGGGGGCCTGGCTCCTGTCCGGCCACCTCGGCGTCCTTTGCGACCGCATCCTGCGCGCCGATCCCGTCGACGCCGACCGCCGGTTGCGGGCGGCGTCGGACACCCGCCTCGTGGACGCCCTGCGCCTCGGGCGACGGCAAGGCCTCGGCTGGCTTCCGCACGCCTGGACGACGACGGCGGGCGCCGCCGCCTTCGGGCGATACGCCGCCGCGCGCGGTCCCCGGGCGGCGGGCGCAGCGGCGACGGGCCTGCGTGCTCTGCGCGAGCCCCGTGCGCCACGCAGCGACGAACTCGCGCAGGTCGGGGACTTCGCGCTCACCCGTCACCCGCGGGACAACCCGCGCTGGGTGGCCTACTGGAGCGGCGAGCTCGGCCCGGTCCGGGAGTGGCCCGAGCGACTGATGATCACCGCCCTGCACTTGCGCAGCGGAACCCGCCGGACGTTCGACCGGGCTGCCGGGGAGCCCTTGGCCCGCGTGGTCGCGGCGAGCACGGCGGTGCCGTTGCTCGTGGCGCCGGTGACTGTCGGCGGCGAGCGTTACGGTGACGGTGGCACCGCGTCGCAGACCAACGCCGACCTGGCGAGGGGCTACGACGAGGTCACGATCGTCGCGCCGTCCGACCGGGGCAACCTGGACCACGAGGTGCACGCGCTGCGCGCGCAGGGCACGCACGTGGTGGTCCTGCGCCCCGAGCGCTCGGCGGCCGTGCTCGGCCGGAGGGTCACCACGCTGGACGTCCGACGGCGCCCGGCGAGTGTCCGGGCCGGCGTCGAGGACGGCACCCGGCTCTCCACAACGTCATGCAGTCCCGCGACCGAACGGCACCACGTCCGTGCGGTCGCGGACCCCACCCGGCCCAGGGAGTACGTCTCATGAGCGAGGCCCCCACCACCGCCCCCGGCTCCAGCGCGCCGACGATCGACCGGCCGTACGCGCGGGAGAGCAGAGCGGTCGCCGCCGCCCTGGGTACCGATCCCGACCGGGGCCTCACCGCGCCGGAGGCGGCGAACCGCCTGAGGACGCACGGCCCGAACGCCATCGTCGGGGAGAAGCCGCCGTCGGTCTGGGCGGTCGCCTTCGCGCAGCTGCGCGACCCCATGAACCTGATGCTCGTCGCGGTCGCGCTGGTCAGCCTGCTGATCCAGGAGTTCTCCACCGGGATCATCGTGGGCCTGCTCATCCTGCTGAACGTGGTGCTGGGCAGCCGCCAGGAACTGAAGGCCCGCGCCAGCGTCGACGCCCTCGCGAACCTCCAGGTGCCGCAGGCCAAGACGGTCCGCGGCGGAACGGTGGTCCTGGTCCCGGCCGCGGACCTGGTGCCCGGCGACGTCGTGCAGCTCGAGGCCGGTGACATCGTCCCCGCCGACGGCCGGATCGTGCGGTCCGCGACCCTCGAGGCCCAGGAGGCGGCGCTCACCGGCGAAAGCGCGCCGGTCGCGAAGAACGCCGGCGTGCTCCCCGACGGCGAGGTCGCCCTGGGCGACCGGACGAACATGCTCTTCCAGAACACCTCGGTGACCCGCGGCACCGGCGCGATCGTGATCACGGCAACCGGGATGAACACCCAGATGGGTCAGATCGCGACGATGCTGACCTCCGTCACGCGCACCCGCTCACCCCTCCAGCGCGAACTCGACTCCCTCACCAAGGTGATCGGGATCATCGCCTGGACCGCCGTGGCGTTCATCGTGGTGGTGGGCCTGGTGCGCGGGATGCCCTTCAACCAGTTGCTCCTCCTCGGCACCGCGATGGCGATCTCCGCCATCCCCACCGGCCTGCCGGCCTTCGTCTCCGGCCTGCTCTCGATGGGCGCCAAGCAGCTCGCCGAGGCCAGGGCCGTGGTGAAGAACCTCGCCGACGTCGAGACGCTGGGCGCCACGAGCCTGATCAACACGGACAAGACGGGCACGCTGACGCTGAACCAGATGATGGTCTCGACCATCTACGCGAACGGCTCGTGGTTCACGGTCAGCGGCGAGGGCTACCAGAAGACCGGCGTGATCCGGTCGGTCGCCGGGGTCCCGACGCCGGACTTCACCCGGCTCGCGCTCGGCCTCGTGCTCGACTCGGACGCGACGGTGTCCGACGCCGGTGACGTGGTGGGCGACCCCACCGAGGCGGCGCTCGTGGTGATCGCCGCGAAACTCGGCGTGGACGCCGAGGAGACGCGCCGGGCGTACCCCCGCATCGCGGAGGTCCCGTTCGACTCCGACTACAAGTTCATGGCGACGTTCCACCGCGTGCCGGTCGACGGCGTCGAGCGCGTGATCCAACTCGTCAAGGGTGGCCCCGACGTCGTTCTCGCGCGTTGCGCCACCTCCGGCGGCCCGTTCCACGACCGGGTGCCGATCGCCGAGGCGCGCGGCGCGATCGACGACGCGAACGAGCGCATGGGGGAGAAGGGCCTCCGAGTGCTCGCGTTCGCCGCGCGCGTGGTGGACGACGCCGAGTTCGAGGCCGGTCAGCAGGACCCGATGTCGCTGGTCCACGACCTGTCCTTCGCAGGTCTCGTGGGGATCATCGACCCGCTGCGCCCGTCCTCGAAGGACGCGGTCGCCGTCGCACTCCGGGCCGGCATCGACGTCCGGATGATCACCGGCGACCACGCGGTCACCGCGGGTGCCATCGGCGAGCAACTGGGCCTCGGCCCGGGCGCGATCAGCGGCACGGAACTCGCCGCGATGTCCGACGACGAGTTGAAGGCGCGCCTCCCACAGTTGCACGTCTTCGGGCGGGTGACGCCGGAGGACAAGTTGCGCCTGGCGCGCGTGATGCAGGAGCAGGGCGCCGTCGTCGCGATGACGGGCGATGCGGTGAACGACGCCGCGGCGCTCAAGCAGGCGGACATCGGCGTGGCGATGGGCAGCGGCAGCGAGGTCACCAAGCAGGCCGCGCGGATGATCCTCACCGACGACAACTTCGGGACGCTGGTCCACGCGGTCGAGCTCGGCCGGCGGGTCTACGACAAGGTCGTCTCCTACATCCGGTTCCAGATGACGCAGTTGCTCTCGCTGATCATGCTGTTCGTCGCAGCGACGATCTTCAACGTGAACGAGGGCGTCGCGCTGACGCCGACGATGGTGCTGTTCCTGCTCTTCTTCGTGACCGTCGCGGGCGTCGTCGTGATCGCCGTCGACCCGGGCGACCCCGACGTGATGAGCCGGCCGCCGCGCGACCCGAAGTTGACCATCACGAACCGCGCCGCCGTCACGTGGTGGGTGGTCTACGGAGGCGTGCTCTTCCTGGCGTCCTTCACGCCGCTCGTGTTCGGCCCCGACGCGCCCAGCACCGAGACGGCCTCGGTCTCGATGACCATGACGTTCGTGGTGCTGGGCTTCGGGACCGTGTTCAACGCCCTGACGAACCGTCGCGACCCCACGAGCGGCCTCACCGCACCCGTGCTGAAGGCGGCGGCGATCTCCATCGTGCCGATCGCCGCCCTGTTCCTGGCGACCGAGTTGCCGGACCTGCAGGGCGCGCTCATGACCACAGCGCTGGACGGCCGGCAGTGGCTCACCACGGTCGTGCTCGCACTGGCCTTGCCGATCGTGATCGAGGTCAGCAAGTGGGTTCGCCGGCGCCGGATGCCGACCGCGCCGGTCCCGGAAGCCCAGCGAGCGGTCGCCCCGGAGCGGGCGCTCGCGACCACGTCAACGCGATGATGCGGGAGGCGAACGAGCATGGGCAAGAAGAAGGACAAGAAGAAGGGCGCCCCGAAGGGGCGGCCGGGCGCCGTTCGGACCGGCCAGGAGGCCGCGACCGCCGGTGAGGCCGGCGCGACGGCCAAGCTGAGCCGGAAGGAGTACGAGTCCGAGATGGCCCGCCTCCACGGCGAGCTCGTCGCGATGCAGGAGTGGGTGAAGGCCACCGGGGCCAAGGTCTGCGTCGTGTTCGAGGGGCGGGACACGGCGGGCAAGGGCGGCACGATCAAGCGGATCACCGAGCGGGTGAGCCCGCGCGTGTTCCGCGTGATCGCGCTCCCGGCGCCCACCGAGCGCGAGAAGAGCCAGATGTACGTCCAGCGCTACCTCCCGCACTTCCCGGCCGCGGGCGAGGTGGTCATCTTCGACCGCAGCTGGTACAACCGCGCGGGCGTCGAGCGGGTGATGGGCTTCTGCACCCCGGAGGAGACCCAGAAGTTCCTGGACATGGCGCCTGCGGTCGAGAAGGCGATGGTCGAGTCCGGGATCATCCTCATCAAGTACTGGCTCGAGGTCAGCGCGGAGGAGCAGACCCGCCGGATCGAGGGCCGGATCCACGACCCGCGCAAGGTGTGGAAGCTCTCCGACATGGACTTGCTGTCCTACAGCCGGTGGTACGACTACTCGCGCGCCCGGGACGCGATGCTCGCCGCCACGGACACCTCGTGGGCGCCCTGGTGGATCGCGGACACCGAGGACAAGAAGCGCGGGCGCCTCAACATCATCAGCCACCTGCTCTCGCGCATCCCCTACACGCCGCTGCCGGAGAACGACGTCGAACTCCCCGAGCGGCAGGAGCCCGAGGGCTACGCGGAACCGGACCTCCCCCTGCGTCACATCCCGACGCCGTACTGACGGGTCTTGTCGTCCGGCCTTCCGGAGGCTAATGTGCAACCAAATGGTTGCACATTCGGGATCTGTCGCCGACGTGCAGGAGCGAACCAGCCTCGCCCTGCACGCCCTCGCCGACGCGACGCGCCGCGACATCCTCGCCCGCACCCTGGGCCGGGAGCAGTCGATCTCGACGCTGGCAGGGGCATATCCGATGACGTTCGCCGCCGTGCAGAAGCACGTGGGCGTCCTCGAACGGGCCGGCCTCGTCACCAAGCACCGCCGCGGGCGGGAGCAGATCATCCGCGGCGAGGTCGACGCGCTGCGCGAGACGCGGCGGGCGCTGCAGGTCCTCGAGGACGTCTGGCGCACCCGCCTCGAGACGTTCGGCGACGTCCTCGCCGAGGTGACAGCTCACCGAACCGAGCCACCCCGCGAGCTGGATCCACGTCTCGACCCTGCCTCACCCCCCGACCTGCCCAAGGAGGAGCGGACATGACCATCACCGACGTCCACAAGGACCCCGCGGCCCGGACCCTGACGATCTCGGCCACCTACACCGCCACGCCCGAGCAGGTCTGGCAGCTGTGGGCGAACCCACGCCTGCTCGAGCGGTGGTGGGGCCCGCCGATGTACCCGGCCACCGTCGTCGACCACGACCTCACCCCCGGCGGCCTGGTCACCTACTACATGACCGGACCCACCGGAGACCAGCCGCGCGGCTGGTGGCGCGTGCTCGCCGTCGACCCCCCGCGGTCGCTGGAGTTCGAGGACGGCTTCGCCGACGCCGAGGGCAACCCGGACACCTCGATGCCGGCCACGACGGCGCGAGTGACCATCGCGCCCGAGGCCGGCGGCGTCACGCGGATGACCATCGTCTCGACCTTCGCCACGGTCGAGGCGTTGGAGCAACTCGTCGCCATGGGCGTGATCGAGGGCATGGTCGGCGCGATGAACCAGATCGACGGCATCCTCGCAACGGCGTAGGAGGAGCGGGCCGAAGGGGCAGAGGGGCAGGCCCTTCGCCTCACGCGGTGGCGGCAACCCCGGTCGTACGGTCCGGGCATGGTGAGTCTGCGTGGCTGACCCGCCCGGCCGGCACCGGTGGGACGGGCCCGACGGCGCCACACCAGTCGACGACGCGCGCCCGCCCGTCCTCGAAGTCGCGAACCTCACGCGGGTCTACGGCGCGGGGCGCACCGCGGTCCGGGCGCTCGACGACGTGACCTTCCGCGTCGCCGTCGGCGACATGGTGTGCCTCATGGGCAAGAGCGGGTCGGGCAAGTCCACGCTCCTGCACCAGCTCGGGCTCATCGACAGGCCCACGTCGGGCCGGATCGTGATCGACGGCGTCGACGTGACCGGCCTGCGGGAGTCGCGGCGCACCGCCCTGCGGCTCGAGCGGCTCGGCTACGTGTTCCAGGAGTACGCGCTGCTGGGCGAGTTGACGGCCGAGGAGAACGTGTTCCTCCCCGCACTCATGCGGGGCCTGCCCCGCGCGGAGTGCCGACGGCGCTCGGGACGCCTGCTCGACATGTTCGGCCTGGCGGAGCGCGCCCGCCACCGCCCGGCCGAGCTGTCCGGCGGCGAGCAGCAGCGCGTCGCGATCGCCCGGGCCCTGGTCAACGACCCGGCCATCCTGTTCGCTGACGAGCCCACCGAGAACCTCGACACCGCCTCCACCACGCAGGTGATGGACGCCCTGGCCCAGACCAACCGCGACCTCGGCGTCACCATCCTCTTCGTCTCGCACGACCCGGACCACCGCCGCTACGCGAACCGCGTGGTGTACCTGCGCGACGGCGCGATCGTGGGGCCGTACCTGTGAGGGTCGTTGGGGTGAGGGCCGAACGTCTGAGGGCGCTGGCGGGGTCGTTCTCGCGCACCGTGCGCGTGGCGGGCTTCGTGAGCCGCCGGGCCATCACGCGCGGCAACCGCGGCGTGGCGCTGCTGACCACGCTGATGATGGCGGCGATCTTCGCCGAGATCCTCTTCATCCCCGCGCTCATCCAGGGCGCCACGGACCACATCGAGACGGTCCTGCGGGAGAACGTCACCGGGGACGTGACGGTGACGCCAGGCGAGGGCGAGCAGGCGATCGCCGACGCCGAGGGCCTCCTCGCGCTCGCCCGCGGGACCTCCGGGGTCACCGCCGCGACGGCGACGGCGCTCGCCGGCTCCCAGGTGAGCGCGGGCAACCGCGCCGGCTCCTGGTCGGTGCTCGCCGTCGACCCGGAGTCCTACGCCCAGACCTTCGCCACGCCCGAGGAGATGATCGAGGGCGAGTTCCTCGAGCCGGGGGACACGGACGAGATCGTGCTCGGCCTCGGCATCGCCGGGGCGGACCGCGAGGACACGGTGACCTTCCCCGCCTCACTGCAGACGGTCCACGTCGGTGACGAGGTGCAGGTGGGGCTCGTCGGCGGGCAGACGCACACGTTCACCGTGCGCGGGATCTACGACACCGGTCTCTCGCAGGCGAACCTGCGGGCGTTCGTCCCGGCGGCGACGGCGGAGCGGCTGGTCCCGGCGCTCGCCGGGCAGGCGACCGCGGTGTTCGTGAACGTGGCGGTCCTCGGCGGGGAGGACGCGGTCATCGCCAGTCTCGAGTCGACGCGCCCCGATCTCACCTACGAGCCGTGGCAGAGCCTGACCACCACCATCGAGGACCTCACGGGTTCCTTCGACACGATCCGCTCGATCCTCAACGCCGTCTCGATGCTCGTCGCGGCGATCGCCGTCTTCATCGTCACGTACGTGGACCTCGTGAGCCGGCGCCGCACGATCGGCATCGAGCGGGCCATCGGGATCGGCGGCGGCGCGATCGTCCTGAGCTACGTGGTCAAGGCGGTGGTGTTCGCCGTCGTCGGGGTGGTCGCGGGGGGCTTGGCGTTCGTCTTCGTGGCCGTCCCGATCGTGGACGCGCACCCCTTCCCGTTCCCGATCGGGCCGGTGACGCTGAGCGTGACCGCGGAGGAGATGCGCCGGGGCGCCGTCGTCCTGGTCGCGGTCTCGGCGCTCGGGGCGCTCGCCCCGGCCTGGCGCGCGGTGCGCGCGCGAATCCTCGACGCGATCTGGGGCTAGTCGCGCGGGGGAACGTGGTGCAGTGGACTCCTCGGATCCATCGCAAGGAGGCGGTGAGCGATGAGCAGGCGACCCGCGTTCGTCGTCGTCGGAGCCGGCCTGGCCGGCGGCAAGGCCGTGGAGACGCTCCGCGCGGAGGGCTTCGAGGGCACGGTGACCCTCCTGGGCGAGGAGCCGTACCGCCCCTACGAGCGCCCACCGCTCTCGAAGGGCTACCTCGCGGGCACGGCGGAGCGCGAGAGCGTGTTCGTCCACCCCGCGGGCTGGTACGCCGAGCACGACGTCGACCTGCGTACGGGCGCGCGCGCGGTCTCGATCGACCGGCAGGAGCGCGACGTCGTCCTGGCCGACGGCGCCCGCGTGCCCTACGACGCGCTGCTCCTCGCGACGGGCTCGCGCCCGCAGCGCCTGGCGCTCCCCGGCGCCGACCTCACCGGCATCCACTACCTCCGCACCCTCGACGACGCCGATTCCCTCAAGGCCGCCCTGGCCGGCGCCCGCCGGGTCGCGGTGATCGGCGGCGGGTGGATCGGGCTGGAGGTGGCCGCCGCGGCGCGCGGCGCGGGCCTGGAGGTGGCGCTGCTGGAACGGGCGCCGCGCCCGCTCCAGCGGGTGCTCGGGCGGGAGGTCGCCCGGATCTTCGCGGACGTGCACCGCGCGCACGGCGTGGACCTGCACTGCCGGGTCCAGGTCGCGCGCTTCCTGGGCGGGAGCGACGGCGCCCTGGAGGCCGTGGAACTGGCCGACGGCGCGCGCGTGGAGGCCGACCTCGCCGTCGTCGGCGTCGGGATCCAGCCGGACACGGTGCTCGCGGAGGAGGCCTGGCTCGAGGTGGGCGACGGCATCTACGCGGACGAGCACCTGCGCACCTCGGACCCGACCATCTACGCGGCGGGCGACGTCGCCAACGCCTACCACCCCGTGATCGGGTGCCGCCTGCGCGTGGAGCACTGGGCGAACGCCCTGCACCACGGGCCGGTGGCGGCGCGCTCGATGCTCGGGCAGCGCGCGTCCATCTCCGCGCTGCCGTTCTTCTACACCGACCAGTACGACCTGGGCATGGAGTACGTGGGCTTCACCGAGCCGGGCAACTACGACCAGGTGGTGCTGCGTGGCGACGTGCCGGGGTTGCACTTCGTCGCGTTCTGGTTGCGCGCCGGCCGCGTGGTCGCGGGGATGCACGTCAACACGTGGGGGGCCATCAAGCCGCTCGAGGCGCTCGTGCGCTCGGGACGCAAGGTCGATCCTGCCCGCCTCGCCGATGGCGCAGTCCCCCTGAAGGCCCTCTGAGCGACCCCTTCCCCTAGAGGAACATCCGACGTACGCTTTGCCTCACTATTACCACTTCGTGAGGAGGGGAAGAGCCATGCTCGAGTACCCCTGGACGGGCCGCGGCGGCACCGACGAGGACGACGACGATTCCCTGGGCTAGTCCCGTCCCCTGAGCGTCAGCAGCACGCGGCCTCGACCCTGGGCTCTCGCGTGACCAGGCGTTCCGAGGAAGGCGCGCCGGAGGCGACCGCGCGCGGCTCCCGGCGGTAGGCCGGGGTCCCGAGAACCAGCACCGCCGACGCGACGAGCAGCGCGCCGACCATCGTGACCGCCATCGCGACGGCGTCCCCGCCGAGCAGTCCCACCAGCGTGCTCACCAGGCCCGCGGTGCCGGTCTGCAGCGCGCCGATGAGCGCAGCCGCCGTCCCCGCCCGCTCGCCGTGCATCGTGAGGGCCGACGCCGTCGCATTCGCCGGGATGAACATGACGGCCGCCATCACGAGCCAGAGCGGCACGAGGAGCCCGAGGATTCCACCCGCACCGGTCACGGCGACGGCGAGCAGGCCGATGGCGAGCGCGAGTGCGGCCGGCAGCGCCACGCGGAGGATCCGCACGGGCGCGTGGCGGCGCACGAGCGCCGCGTTGACCTGCGAGGCGATGATCCCGCCGGCGCCGTTGAGCGCGAAGATCAGGGCAAACTGCTGCTCAGTGAGGCCGTACCCGACTTGGAGCACGAAGGGCGCTCCGGCGACGTACGCCATGATCGCGCTCATCGCGAGGCCGGGAAGCACGGCGACGGCCATGAAGCGGCGGTCCCGGAGAAGTCCGGCGTAGCCGCGCAGGGCGACGCCCACACCGCCGGCCGTCCGGCGCTCCACCGCGTGCGTCTCGGGGAGGAACCGCCAGACGAGCACCCAGAGCACGACGCCGAACGCGGCGAGGAAGCCGAACACGGCCCGCCACCCCGCAACCCCGGCGATCAGGCCGCCCAGGGTGGGGGCGACCAGGGGGGCCACGCCGATCACGAGAATCAGCCGGGACAGCACACGGGCCGCGGGCCCGCCGGTGAGGCGGTCGCGGATCACGGCCATCGCGGTGACCGTGGCGGCGGAGTTGCCGACGCCCTGGATCATCCTCAGGGCGATGAGCCAGCCGATCGCCGGCACCACCATGCACAGCAGCGAGGCGACCACGTGCAGCGCGATCCCCGCGAGCGCGGGCCGGCGTCGGCCGAACCGGTCGGAGATGGGCCCCATCAGCAACTGGCCCACCGCGGCGCCGATGAGCACGCCGGAGATCGTGAACGCGGCCGCTGCCGCTGTGGTCCCGAGGTCCTCGGCCACCGCGGGGAGCGACGGCAGGTAGGTGTCCGTCGAGACGGCGCCCAGCGCGGTCGTGAGGCCGAGCAGCGCAATGAGCCGGGGGCTCAGGCGGGCGAGGGTCGACGACGGCGCGACGCTGGGTGCGGCATCGGCCGATCGGGCGAGGGTGAGGGTCGAGGAGGACATCGATATCGATGATGCGCCCGCGACCTCCAGGATGTCGAATCGTTTCGATGTTCCGTCCGTCACGTCGGAGACAACTCGTGGGGCGCATCAGCGGCGAGGCCGTCCGGCGGGCGTTCGGCCGCCCGCTCGGCCCGGCAGGCGGAGACGTTTCCCGGGCTCGTCCCGGGCCCGGGATCTATCCTGACCACTCCGGGCTGACGGCGCCGGGACCGCGAGGCGGCCTGAGCGCTCCAGACCGGGAAAGGGGGTGCAGTCGGCGATGCGGTTGTCTGGACTCCGTCCGAGGCGGAACTGGCTGTGGCCCATGGTCACCGGGGCGCTCGTGCTCGTGGTGGTCGCCGCCGGTGCTGCCGCCGCCATCGAGACCGACACGGTCGACTCCTACTGGCGTGGCCTCTGGTGGGCCATCAGCCTGATCACGACGGTCGGGTTCATCGGCTCGCCCCCCACCACCGACGCCGGCGCGGCGCTGTCCGTGTTCCTCATGGTGGTGGGGTTCCTCCTCCTGGCGATGGTGAGCGCCTCCCTGGCGGCACTGTTCGTCCGCGAGGAGGAGGAGCCGCGCGACGCGAGGGAGGCGTCCTCCGAGGCGGAGATCCTTGCCGCGATCCGCGGCCTCGAGGCCCGTCTGGCCGCGATCGAGGCCCGCCTCGATGCGCGCGACGCCCCGACGGACCGATTGCCGTGATCGGCGGGTAGCGCGCCGTCTCACAGGCGTCGCACAGGGGGCGCACCGCTCCCGGCCAGGGGTCGTCCCGACGATTCGGTCATGGACGCAACGAGCCGCTCAGTCGAACCCCCGCCCGTCCTCGACGTCGTGATCCCGGTCTACAACGAGGAGGCGGACCTCGAACGCTCGGTCCGCACGGTGCACGCGTTCCTGCGGGACTCCTTCCCCTACCCGGCGCGCCTCACGATCGCCGACAACGCCTCCACGGACGGCACCCTCGCGATCGCCCGGGTCCTCGCCCGTGACCTCGACGGCGTCCGGGTTCTCCACCTCGCGGAGAAGGGACGGGGTCGCGCGCTCCACCGCGCCTGGCTCGAATCGGACGCGCAGGTGCTGGCGTACATGGACGTCGACCTCTCGACCGACCTCGCGGCGCTGCTCCCGCTCGTCGCACCGCTGGTGTCCGGGCACTCGCACATCGCGATCGGCTCCCGCCTGACGCGCTCCTCCCACGTCACCCGCGGGCCGAAGCGCGAGGTCATCTCGCGGGCGTACAACCTCCTCCTGCGGGGCGCGCTCCGGGCCCACTTCTCCGACGCCCAGTGCGGTTTCAAGGCCATCCGGGCCGACGTCGCCCGCGAACTCCTCCCGCTCGTGGCGGACACCGAGTGGTTCTTCGACACGGAGATGCTGGTGCTCGCCGAGCGGGCGGGCCTGCGCATCCACGAGGTGCCGGTGGACTGGGTGGACGACCCGGACTCCCGCGTCGATCTCGTGGCGACGGCTCGAGCCGACCTCAAGGGGATCGCCCGCCTCGGGCGCGACCTCGCCACGGGGCGCCTTCCCCTGGCGGAGGCGCACGCCCAGATCGTGCGGGAGTCCGAGGCGCAGGAACGGCCGGCCTCGCTGCTGACCCAGCTCTCCCGCTTCGTGGTGGTCGGGGTCCTCTCGACGCTGGCCTATGCCGCGCTCTACCTGCTCCTGCGGCAGGGCGTCGATGCGCAGGTTGCCAACGTGCTCGCCCTGCTCACGACGGCGGTGCTCAACACCGCGGCGAACCGGCGCCTGACCTTCGGCATCAGGGGCCGCGACGACGCCCTGCGGCACCAGGGCCAGGGGCTCGTGGTCTTCGCCCTCGCCTGGGGCCTCACCGCGGGCTCGCTCGCCCTCCTGCACTGGGTGGCCCCGGCCGCGCCGCACGGCGTCGAGCTGGCGGTCCTGGTGGCCGCCAACCTCGCGGCGACCGTCCTGCGGTTCGTGCTGCTGCGCCGGTGGGTGTTCCGGGCGGCGCACGTCTCGACCCCTCTCCCCAGCCCCTCCTACGAAGGAGCCGACGCATGACCACGACCCTCAGCCGCGGGCCCCTCAGCCGCGAGCCGCAGCCGCCGATCGCCGTCGGGCCCGTCCCGCCCGAGGCCGAGAGCCGGAGCCGAACCGCGTGGGATCGCGTGGCGCTCGTCGCGCTGCTGGTCGGCACCGCGGTCCTCTACCTGTGGAACCTCACGGCATCGGGCTGGGCGAACGCCTTCTACTCGGCCGCCGTGCAGGCGGGATCGGAGAGCTGGACGGCCTTCTTCTACGGTGCGTCCGACGCCGCGGGCTCCATCACGGTGGACAAGCCACCGGCGGCGCTGTGGGTCATGGCCCTCTCGGTGCGGGTCTTCGGGCTCTCCTCGGCGTCGATCCTCGTGCCGCAGGCGCTCATGGGCGTGGCGAGCGTGTGGCTGCTCTATGCGGCTGTGCGCCGGCACTCCGGCCCGCGCGCGGGCCTGCTCGCGGGTGCGGTCCTCGCGGTGACCCCGGTCGCCGCGCTGATGTTCCGGTTCAACAACCCGGACGCGCTGCTCGTCCTGCTGATGGTCGGCGCCGCGTACGCGACGGTGCGTGCGATCGAACGCGCGCGGCTGCGCTGGCTGGTCCTCGCCGGCGTCCTCATCGGGTTCGGCTTCCTCACCAAGCAACTGCAGGCGTTCCTGGTGCTCCCGGGCTTCGTCCTTGCGTACGCGATCGCCGCGCCGACGACGTTCGGCAGGCGGGTGCGCGACCTCCTGATCGCCTTCGCCGCGATGGTGGTCGCGGGCGGTTGGTGGGTGGCGGTCGTGGAACTCGTGCCCGAGTCCGTGCGGCCCTACATCGGCGGCTCCCAGACCAACAGCTTCCTGGAGCTGACCTTCGGCTACAACGGCCTCGGCCGGATCACGGGAGACGAGACGGGATCCGTGGGCGGCGGAGCCGGGCCCGGCGGTGCCGGCGGCATGTGGGGGGAGACGGGCCTCCTCCGGCTCGTGAATGCCGAGATCGGCGGGCAGGTCGCCTGGCTCCTCCCGGCCGCGCTGGTCCTCGGAGCGGCCACCCTGTGGCTGCGGCGCACGGCACCGCGGACGGACCCCACCCGCGCCGCCGTGATCGTCTGGGGTTCCTGGCTCATGGTCACCGGGCTCGTGTTCAGCCTGATGGCCGGCATCTTCCACGCGTACTACACCGTGGCGCTGGCCCCGGCGATCGCGGCCCTGGTGGGGATCGGCGCGGTCGCCCTGTGGCGGGCCCGCGGCGCCTGGTGGGCCACCGCTCTGCTCGCGGCGACCACGCTCGGCAGCGCGATCTGGGCGAGTGTGCTCCTCGGCCGCAGCCCGGAGTTCGTGCCGTGGCTGCGCGGGGCGGTCCTGGTGGTGGGTGTCGCCGCCTCGGCGCTGCTCCTCGTGGCTCGCGCGGTGCGTCGGAACCGCCGCGTGCTGTGGCGGACGGGCGCGGCGCTCGCCGTGATCGCCGGGCTGGCCGGCCCGACGGCGTACACGCTGCAGACCGTGAGCACGGCTCACACGGGCTCGATCGTCACCGCCGGCCCGACGGTCGCCGGCGGGACCGGCGGCCCGGGCGGCGCACGCGGTGGCTTCCCCGGACAGGCCCAGGCGCCCGGTGGCCAGGCGTTCGGCGGTCAGGCGCAGGGCGGTCAGGCGCAGGGTGGTCAGGCGCTCGGCCAGGCCCCCGGTGGCCCGCCGAACGGCGGCACCCTCCCGGGCGGCGCTGGGTCGGTCACCGGCCTGGGCCAGGACGGTCGCGCCCAGGGCGGGACGACGCCGGGCGCGATGGGCGGACTCCTGGACGCGACGGCCCCGAGCGAGGAGCTCACCGCCCTCCTCCTCGAGGACGCCGACTCCTACACGTGGGTCGCGGCGACGGTCGGCGCGAACAACGCGGCCGGCTACCAGTTGGCGACGCAGGAGTCGGTCATGCCGATCGGCGGGTTCAACGGCTCCGACCCCTCGCCCACGCTCGAGCAGTTCCAGGAGTACGTGGCGGAGGGGAAGGTCCACTACTTCATCGCCGGCGGCCAGGGAATGGGCGGCCAGGCCATGGGCGGGAGCGACGCCGCCCAGGCGATCGCCGCCTGGGTGGAGCAGAACTTCACGGCCACCACGGTGGACGGCGTGACGCTCTACGACCTCTCCGCCGATCCCTCGGGGCAGGTGGCCTGACCGCGTGAGGAGGTCCGGGCCGGGGGCCCGGAGCCTGGGCCTGAGGTCCGGACTCCGGGCCTCCGGGCGCCCGTACGGTGGCGGCGGAGCCGGCACACACCAAGGGAGGCCCGGACGTGCGCGAACTCTCCCCGAGCGACCGCTTCACGATCACGGTCGACAACCGCGAGATCGAGGTCTACGGCGGCGTCACGATCCTGCAGGCGCTGGTCATGGAGGGCATCGACGTCCCGTCGCTGTGCCACGACATCCGGTTGAAGCGGTCCAACGGGAACTGCGGCCTCTGCGTGGTGGAGGCGGGCGCCGAGAACCCGCGTGACGTCAAGGCATGCCTCACCCCGGTCCGGCCGGGCATGGTGATCCGGACCCACACTCCCCGGCTGGTCGAGTACCGCAAGGTCCGCCTCCAGCAGCTGCTGTGCGACCACAACGCCGACTGCGTGGCCCCCTGCGTGCAGACCTGCCCGGCGAACATCGACATCCAGACCTACCTCAGCCACGTGGCAGACGGGAATTTCGAGGCCGCCGTCCACGTGATCAAGGACCGCAACCCGTTCCCGTCGGTGTGCGGCCGCGTGTGCCCGCACCCCTGCGAGGCCGAGTGCCGCCGCAGCCTCGTGGACGAGGCCGTGGCGATCAACCACGTCAAGCGGTTCGCCGCGGACTGGGACCGCAACCGCGAGGAGTCGTGGACGCCCCGGCTGGGGGCGCGCACGGGCAAGCGGATCGCCGTCGTCGGCGCCGGTCCGTCGGGCCTGGCCGCCGCGTACTACGCGGCGGTCGCCGGCCACACGGTCACCGTGTTCGAGAAGCAGCCCCGCCCCGGCGGGATGATGCGCTACGGCATCCCGGCCTACCGCCTGCCCAAGCCCACGCTCGATTCCGAGATCGCCCTGATCGAGTCGCTCGGCGTCCGCATCGTCACGGGTCGGGCGCTGGGCGTCCACCTCAACCTCGAGGACCTCAAGCGCGACTTCGACGCCGTCTACCTCGCCATCGGTTCGTGGCGCGCCACGCCGCTGCGGATCGACGGCGAGAACACCGACGGCGTCTGGCTGGGCATCCAGTACCTCGAGCAGGTGGCCCGCGGAGCGGACGTCCCCCTCGGGGAGACCGTCCTGGTGATCGGCGGTGGCAACACGGCGATCGACTGCGCGCGCACGGCGCTGCGCCAGGGTGCCCGAAGCGTGAAACTGGTCTACCGGCGCACCCGGGACGAGATGCCGGCGCAGGCGGTCGAGGTGGCGGAGGCGCTGCACGAGGGCGTCGAGATGGTCTTCCTCACCTCGCCGGAGCGGATCACGTCCGACGGCGCCCGCAAGCACCTGCACTGCCTGCGGATGGAGCTGGGCGAGCCGGACCGGTCCGGGCGCCGTCGTCCGCTGCCGATCGACGGCAGCGACTTCGTCCTCGAGGCGGACACGGTCATCGGGGCGATCGGCCAGAGCACGGACACCGGCTTCCTCTACAACGACCTCCCGGTGCGCCTCAACCCGTGGGGCGACATCGACGTCGACGGCCACACGATGCAGTCCTCGGAGTCGAAGATCTTCGCCGGCGGAGACTGCGTCACCGGACCGGCCACGGTGATCCAGGCCGTCGCCGCCGGGCGGCGCGCGGCCGTGGCGATGGACGAGTACGTCACCCGCGGCTACGTGCGCCCCAGCCAGGACGACTACGCGTGCAGCCGTGGCTCGCTCGAGGACATCCCGCGGGCGGAGTTCGAGGAGCGGCCCCACCTGGGTCGCGCGCGGATGGCCGAGATCCCGGTGACCGAGCGTCTCGGCGGTTTCGTCGAGGTGGAACTGGGCCTCACCGAGGAGCAGGCCCGCGCGGAGGCGGCCCGCTGCCTCAAGTGCGGCTGCGCCAAGCAGTACGACTGCTCCCTGCGCACGGAGGCCACGGATCACGGCGTCGTCTTCGCCCCGCCGCTGCACGTGCGGCCGCACACCCCGATCGTGCGTGACCACCCGTTCATCATCCGCGACAACGACAAGTGCATCTCCTGCGGTCGCTGCGTGGCGGCGTGCGCCGAGATCGAGGGCCCGGGCGTGCTGGCGTTCCAGTTCCGGGGCGGGCGCCTGCAGGTGGGCACGCACAACGGGCTGCCGCTCGGCCAGACGGACTGCGTCTCCTGCGGCCAGTGCGTGCGCGCCTGCCCGTGCGGGGCGCTCGACTACGCGCGTGAGCGGGGCAACGTCTTCACGGCCATCAACGACCCGGGCAAGACCGTGGTCGGCTTCGTCGCCCCGGCGGTCCGCAGCGTCATCGCGGCGGAGTACGGCATCCCGTTCGACCAGGCGTCCGCCTTCATCGCCGGGATCATGCGCGCGATCGGTTTCGACAAGGTCTTCGACTTCGCCTTCGCAGCGGACCTCACCATCGTCGAGGAGACCACCGAGTTCCTCGACCGCGTGACCTCGGGCGGCGTGATGCCCCAGTTCACGTCCTGCTGCCCGGGCTGGGTGAACCTCGTGGAGCGCCGCTGGCCGGAGATGATCCCGCACCTGTCCAGCTGCAAGTCGCCGCAGCAGATGATGGGCGCCACGGTGAAGAACCACTTCGCGAGCCAGGCGGGGATCTCGCTGGACGACCTCTACGTGGTCTCGATCGTGCCGTGCCTGGCCAAGAAGTACGAGGCCGCCCGGCCCGAGTTCGCGCCCGAGGGCATCCGCGACGTCGACGCCGTCCTCACCACCACTGAGTTCCTCGAGATGGTCAAGATGCTCCGCCTCCAGCCCGCGGACATCGCCCCGGCCGAGTTCGACGCGCCCTACGCACGCGTGAGCGGCGCGGGAGTGCTGTTCGGCGCCTCGGGCGGCGTGGCCGAGGCGGCGCTGCGGATGGCCGTGGAGAAGTTGACCGGCGAGCGTCTGGTGGACGGGCTGGACTTCCACGACGTCCGCGGCTTCGAGGGCGTCAAGGAGGCGACAGTGGTCGCCGGCGAGAAGGCCGTACGCGTGGCCGTGATCTCCGGCCTGAACAACGCCGAGCCGCTGGTCCGGCGCATCATCGCCGGCGAGGACGTCGGCTACGACCTGGTGGAGGTCATGGCCTGCCCGGGCGGCTGCATCAACGGGGCCGGGCACCCCGTGCCGGAGCGCGTGGGGGAGATGGCCGCCCGCCAGAAGGTCCTGGTCAACATCGACAAGGCCTCCGACCTGCGCAAGTCCCAGGACAACCCGGACATCCTGCGCCTCTACGACGAGTTCTACGGCGAACCCAATTCCGCGACGGCCCACCACCTGCTCCACACCACCTACGCGCCGTTCCGGCGCGAGGAGACCGCCCCCGCCGGGCGGAAGGGGTGAGGCGCGTGGGAAGGACGCGGACGACGACGGCGCTCGCCGCCCTGCTCGGCTCGCTTCTCGCCGGGTCCTGCGCGCTCCTGGCGGGCTGTGCCGGGACGACGACGGCGTCCGGCAGCGAGGCGGCGACCTCCGCGACGCCGTCGGCCACCTCCGAGGCGCCGACCACCATCCGGATCGCCTCGCTCAAGGGCCCCACCACCATGGGGCTGGTCCACCTCATGAGCGAGGCCGAGGCAGGAACGACCAGCCCGGACACTGAAGGCTCGAACGCTGCGGACCCCGACTACCAGGTGACCATGTACGCCTCGCCGGACGAGGTGGTCCCGAAGGTGGCGCAGGGCGAGGTGGACGTCGCTCTGGTGCCGGCGAACCTCGCGGCCGTGCTCTACCACCGCACGGCCGAGGACCCCGAGGCAGCGGTCCAGGTCCTCGCCGCCAACACGCTCGGGATGCTCGAGGTGCTGGAGGCCGGGGACACGATCGACGACGTCGCGGACCTCGCCGGCCGCACGATCTACAGCACGGGCAAGGGCGCCTCGCCCGAACTCGTGCTCGAGCACATCCTCAGCGAGAACGGGATCGACCCGGAGACGGACGTCACGGTCGAGTACCGGAGCGAGCCCACCGAGGTGGCGGGCATCCTCACCACGACGCCGGGCGCCGTCGGCGTCCTGCCGCAACCGTTCGTGACGGTGCTGCAGGCGCAGCACCCGGAGATCCGGACGGCGATCGACCTGAACGACGCGTGGAACGAGGTCTCGCCGGACTCCGAGATCGTCACCGGCGTCGCGATCGTGCGCCGCGCGTTCGCGCAGGAGCACCCGCAGGCGGTCGCCGACTTCCTCGCCGACTACGAGGCCTCGACCGCGTTCACCACCGAGCACCCGGACCAGGCGGCCCCGCTCATCGTGGCGGCCGGGATCGTGCCGTCCGAGGCGGTGGCCGTGGCGGCGATCCCGCGCAGCCACATCGTGTTCATCGACGGCACCGAGTTGCGTTCGATCCTCGGCGGGTACCTCGAGGTTCTCGCTGCGGGCGACCCGGCGTCCGTGGGCGGGAGCGTCCCCGGTGACGACTTCTACTACGGCCCCGACGACGGCGCTGCGTAGCACCCGGCGGGTGGTCCGGCTGCTGGCCGTGATCGCCTTCTGGCTGGCGGTGTGGCAGGTGGCCGCCGTCGCGGTCCACCACGACCTGCTGCTCGCCGCGCCGGGTGACGTGCTCGCGAGGCTCGGCGAACTGGTCGTGACGCCGGGGTTCTGGGCCACCGTGGCGCACACGCTCGTGCGGATCGTCGCGGGCTTCGTGATCGGCTCGGTGCTCGGCGTCGCCGGCGCGGTGCTGGCGGCGGCCGCGCGCTGGGCCGAGGCGCTGCTCACCCCGCTGGCCACCGTGGTGCGCACCATGCCCGTGGTGAGCTTCATCATCCTCGTGCTGATCTGGGCGGACAGCACCCGCCTGGCGATGGTGATCAGCGCGCTCATGGTCGCGCCCGTCCTCTACGCGACGGCGCTCCAGGGCATCCGGTCGCGGGACCGGGCGCTCCTGGAGATGGCGGCCGTGTTCCGGGTGCCGCTGTGGCGCCGGGTGCGCGCCGTCGACGTGCCCGCCGTCGTCCCGTTCCTCCTGGCCGGCGCGCGCGTGGCGGTGGGCCTGGCGTGGAAGAGCGGCATCGCTGCGGAGGTCATCGGACTGCCCCAGGGCAGCATCGGCGAGCGGCTCTACCAGGCGAAGATCTGGCTGAGCACCGCGGACCTGTTCGCCTGGACCGTGGTCATCGTGGTCCTCAGTCTGCTGGTCGAGCGCGGCGTCGTCGCGCTCCTCGCCCGCGCCGGAGGGGACGCCCCGGCGGCGTCCGGGATCGGTGGTGCGCCGTGATCACCCTGCGCGGCGTGGCCAAGCAGTACGGGGACCAGGTGGTCCTCGAGGGCCTGGACCTGGACCTGCCCGACGGCGCCGCCACCGCGGTCATGGGTCCGAACGGCTCCGGGAAGACGACGCTCGGCCGTCTCCTCCTGGGGCTCGAGGCGCCCGACGCCGGGGAGGTCGCCGGTCTCGACGGCGTCCGCCGGGCGGCCGTGTTCCAGGAGGACCGCCTGTGCGAGCACCTCGACGCCGTCGCCAACGTGCGCCTCGTGCGCCCCCGAGGCGCCGCGGCCACCCCCGCGGAGACCGAGCGGCGCGCGCGGGGGCTGGACGAGGCGTCGCTCCACAAGCCCGTCCGCACGCTCTCGGGCGGCCAGCGCCGCCGTGTCGCGATCGCACGGGCGCTCCTCGCCGACGCCGATCTCCTGGTCCTCGACGAGCCGTTCACCGGCCTCGACGCGACGGCCCGCGCGCGGGTGATCCCCGACGTCGTCCGCCGGTGCGCCGGCCGGACCGTCCTGCTCGTCACGCACGAGGCGGCGGAGGCCGCCGCGTTCGGCGCGCGGGTGGTCACCCTCCCGGCCCGCCCGCCGGAGCGCTAGTTTCGGCCCATGCCGCACGCTGACGACGTCGCCCTCCTTCGGGCGTTCGAACCCGTGGTGCGCTTCACGAAGGGCGAGTTCTTCTTCCCCGTCTCGGCGGAGCGCTACGTGGCCAGGTCCGCGCTCTGGGGTGACTCGGGGACGGGCGACGACGTCCTGCGCGCCGAGCCCGGCACGCTCACGCTGGAGGACCTGGGCCGCGGCTCCGCGACCGAGGGGATCGGCGAGGCCCTCTCGGGAATCGTCAGCGGCGCCGACCACGACCGGGTCCACGTCCCGCTCGCCGAGCGCCCGCCGCGCCTGCACGGCGGCAGCCGGCTGGCCGCCGTCGGCCTGCTCGCCCGCCTGGTCGACGCCCTGAACCGGCTGTCCCTCGTGTTCCGCGGGAGCGTGCCGGGCGGGTCGGCGGCACGGTCCTTCCTCCTGCAGCGCGACTACCTCGACCCCACCGAGCCCACCTACTACGGTCGCGTGCTCCGCGACGAGCAGTGGATGGTGCTGCAGTACTGGTACTTCTACGCCTTCAACAACTGGCGCTCGGGCTTCGGCGGCGTGAACGAGCACGAGGCCGACTGGGAACAGGTGACGATCTACCTCGACGGAACGGGCGAGGTGGACGACGACGGGCTCCCGCCCGCGCGTTGGGTGGTGTTCTCCGCGCACGACGAGACGGGCGACGACCTGCGCCGGCGCTGGGACGACCCGGACCTCGAGCTGGTCGACGGCCGGCACCCCGTGGTCTTCGCCGGGGCGGGCTCGCACTCGGGCGCCTACCTTCCGGGCGACTACCTCATCACGATCCCCGCGCCGAAGTTCGGCGGGCTGGTCAGGGCGGCTCGGCGGTTCGGCCGTCTCATGGCGCCGTGGAGCGCCCCCGACGACGGCGGCGGCATCGGGATCCCGTACGTCGACTACGCCCGCGGGGACGGCCGGGTGATCGGTGCCGGCGGAGACCCCTGGCACCCGGTGGTGATCGACGAGGAGACCGGGTGGGTGCGGGACTTCCGGGGGCTGTGGGGTCACGACACGCGCGACCGCCTGGGCGGGGAACGCGGCCCCGCCGGGCCGCGCTACGAGCGCGACGGCACCGTGCGGGAGTCCTGGGCCGACCCCGTCGGCTGGGCGGGCCTGGCCAAGGTGGCGCCGAACGCCGACGTCGCGACGCACCTGCTGCTCGAACGCGCGGAACGTCTGGCGACCCTGCGGCGGAAGGCGGAGGAGGACCTCGAGTCCGGGCGGGAGGCGCTTCGGGTGCGGTCCGCCGGGCTGGCGCCGCGTTCACCGGAGTTGCGGGCCCTGCAGGGCGAGGAGGCCCGGCTCCTGACCCTGCACATGGAACTCACGCGGCTGCGGGACGAGTACGCGCGGGTGTGCTCGGTGGTCGCCGCGCCGTCGCAGGCCGTGGCTCCGCACGCCCACCTCTCGCACCGGCGGCTCCCGCTCACGCCGCTCACCGGCGTCCGAAGCCGCATCCTCACCGGGTGGGCGGTGATCAGCACTCCTGTGATCCTGATCGTGATCGCGACGATCGTCGCACCGTGGATCAAGTGGGACGTGCCCTCGACGTCGGTGCAGCTGGTGGTGGGCATGCTGCTGGTCGAGGGCTTCCTGCGCAGCAAGTTCCTGGCCGTGCTGGGGCGGGTGGCTGCCGCGCTCGGGATCTACCTCGCGCTCTACTTCGTGGTGGTCGACTGGCGGGTTGTCCTGGCCGCCCTCTTCGGCGGCGCCGGGGCATTGCTGCTGGTGGTGAACCTGCGCGACGCGCTGAAGCGCTGAGGTTGCTGGACCGGCCCGGCGTGCACGAGGAAGATCAGCCCCACGACGAAGGCCCCTGCCCGGGCCCGTCCGCTGCCGGTCGCGTCCGCACCGGGTCACTCGTGGGGGGAAGACGTCATGGAGAGCGCCGAGCACGCCTGGATCGGTGACCAGGTCACGTTGCAGTTCGACTCGGGAACGGTGCCCTCGCCGGGGGTTCCGCTGCCCGCCGGGGTGCACCGGCTCACCTATGGGCAGTGCATCGCCCTGGGCGGCGACTTCTACGGCGTCGTCGGCGGTCCGATCAGCACGGCCGCGGACCCGCGCGCGGCCTTCGCCGCGGCGTGGGAGAGCCTCGCCTCGGCCGGCGACGAGACCGCGCAGGTCCTCGCGATCATGGCGGAGGAGATTGCGGCGGTGACCAAGGCGGTGGCGGCCGGGCGCGACCCGTCGCTCACCTACGCCGCCCTGGGCGACTCGCTCTCCAAGCGATGGAACGTGGTCACCGGCGGCGGGTCCTTCCTCTCCGACCTCATCCCGATGGGCCGCTACCTCGGCCTCGCGGCCGAGAACTGGGACCACTTCGGCGAGTACGCGATCACCGCGTACCGGGCCGGCCACGCCGTCGCGATGGACCTGGCGGCGTCGATCCCCGGACAAGGACTGAGCCCGCAGGAGGCGGAGGCCCGACTGCAGGAGGCGTACGCGATCAACGCGTTCGCCGACCACTTCCTCACCGACCTCTTCTCCGCCGGTCACCTGCGCGCCCCCCGCCGCGAGCTGTACGACCAGGTGATGACGCCGGTCCCCGGCTTCAGCGGCAGCCTCGGCAGCCTCCTCGTGCGCTGCATGCACGACGAGGACTCCAGCCATGGCCTGAACGTCCACAACGCCGCAGGCGACGCCTGGGTCGTCTACGGAGACAAGCGCCTCCTCGACTCGGTGAGCGCGGACAATCGCCGCGTCGTCGTCCGGGCCGTCCAGGCCTCCGCCGACGACGTGTGGAACGCCTACCAGGGCAA
Source organism: Actinomycetales bacterium (assembly GCA_029975645.1). Classification (GTDB taxonomy): domain Bacteria; phylum Actinomycetota; class Actinomycetes; order Actinomycetales; family JAHECE01; genus JAHECE01. The sequence continues at coordinate 780 of JARKOU010000037.1, read as the reverse complement.
GCCGGGTGGGTACGGCGCGCTCGCGCACGTCCCGGACCTGGCTCGCGTTGTGGACGTGGCGACCAAGGAGAACTACTCCCCGCTCTTCCGGATGGACGGCGACACGGTGGCGCGCCGCAACGACGTGGCCAACCGCGACGACTTCTCCTGGACCACGGACTGGTGGGGGTGGAGCACCTACGCCCTGCTCGAGTCCACCCACGCCTACCAGCACGTCAAGGTTTACGACCTCGCGACCAAGACCTTCCTCGGCTGGCTCGGGTGCGGTTCCGGCAACTACGTTCAGCTGGTCTCGGACGAGAAGGACGCCCACGGCGTGACGTGGGCCTTCTCGGGTGACGACCTCTACCTGCGCAAGGACACGACGCCGACCGACCGGTACCTCGGGCTCGCTGACTACAGCTACGCCGGCTGGGGCCTTATCGGTGGCTGGCGCGACCCGGTGGTCTACAACGAGGACACGTCGATCTCGCTGAAGTCCGATCCCAAGCGCCGCCTCTACGTCTACGAGAAGGGCGGCACCAACTGGCTGTGCTGGTCCGACGACGAGACGAACTCCGCGATCGTCGGCGTGGAACTCGCGCTCCAGGCGCCGTCGCTCACCTGCTGAGGCTGGCGCCGTTGGTGCGGATGACCTCGGCGTACCAGTCGAAGGACTTCTTCTTGTAGCGGGTGAGGGTTCCGGTGCCGTCGTCGTTGCGGTCGACGTAGATGAAGCCGTAGCGCTTGGAGAGCTGGGCGGTGGAGGCGCTGACGAGGTCGATGGGTCCCCAGGTGGTG
>JARKOU010000036.1 GCA_029975645.1 Actinomycetales bacterium | reverse complement strand
AACACGGGGTTGGTCGGCGAATCCGGTCGAATGAGCCGACAAACCCCGTGTTCGGCGGACGAGGTGGTGGCGGATGGGGTGGTGGCGGCGGTTGCGGCGGCGTCGGCGATCGCGCGCGCGATCGGGTGCTCGGACAGGGCCTCCACTGCACCGGCCATGGCGAGCACCTCGGCCGTCCTCCCATCCCCGCCGAACACGTGGTTAGTCGTGCTATCGCGCCGAATGGGGCGACTAACCACGTGTTCGGCGGGGATCGCGAGGGCGGCGGGGAGGCCGTTCGGGACCACGACGTCCACCAGGGTCATCCGGCCCTGGGTGACGGTGCCGGTCTTGTCCAGCACCATCGTGTCCACGCGCCGGGTGGACTCGAGGATCTCCGGGCCCTTGATCAGGATCCCGAGTTGGGCGCCGCGACCCGTCCCGACCAGCAACGCCGTCGGCGTCGCCAGGCCCAGCGCGCAGGGGCACGCGATGATCAACACGGCGACGGCAGCGGTGAAGGCGGCCTGGGTCGAGCCGCCGAGCAGCAACCACGTAGCGAGCGTGCCGAGCGCCAGCACAAGCACCACCGGCACGAACACCGCCGAGATCCGGTCCGCGAGCCGCTGCACCGGCGCCTTTCCTGTCTGTGCCTGCGTGACCAGTCGGCCGATCTGGGCGAGCGTGGTCTCCTCGCCCACGCGCGTGGCGCGGACCACCAGGTATCCGGAGGCGTTGACGGTGGCGCCCGTGAGGGCGTCGCCGGGGCCCACCTCCACCGGCACGGGCTCGCCGGTGAGGAGCGAGGTGTCGACGGCGCTCGTCCCCTCGATCACCACGCCGTCGGTCGCGACCTTCTCGCCCGGGCGGACCGCGAACAGGTCGCCGACGGCGAGTGCCTCGATCGGCACGCGCGTCTCGACGCGGTGCCCGGCGCCGTCGTCGTCCAGGCGCGCGACGTCCTTCGCGCCGAGGGCGAGGAGGGTGCGCAGGGCGTCGCCGGCCCGGCGGCGCGACCGGAACTCGGCGTAGCGGCCGGCCAGCAGGAACGTGGTGACGACGGCGGCGACCTCGAAGTAGAGCTCCGGCGTTGCGGGATCGCCGGTCATGCCCTCGGCCGCCATCGGATCGGCAGCGGGGAAGAGGCTCGGCGTCATCGTCATGCCGATCTCACCGGCCCCGCCGAACAGCAGGGCCCACAGCGACCACAGCGTCGCGGCGATCACCCCGAGCGAGACGAGCGTGTCCATGGTCGAGGCGCCGTGTCGGGCCGCGCGGAACGCCGCGTGGTGGAACGGCCAGGCGGCCCACGTGACCACGGGCAGGGCGAGCGCGGCCACGAGCCATTGCCAGCCCGGGAACTGCAGCGCCGGGATCATCGAGAGGAGCACCACGGGTGGCGCGAGGACGACGGCGACGCGGAGCCGGCGCCTCAGGTCGGTGCCGCGGTCGGGGGTGACCTCGGCGTCGCCGTGGTGGTGGTCCATCTGACCTGCGGTGGCGTGGTCATGGGTGGCCTGGTCGTGGGCGGCGTGGTCGTGGGTGGCCTGGTCGTGGGTGGCGCCCGTCACGTCGCTCCGTGCCGTCTCCTCGTCGTCGAAAACCTGGTTAGTCGGCCC
>JARKOU010000024.1 GCA_029975645.1 Actinomycetales bacterium | reverse complement strand
ATGCGGCAGGGCCAGCAGCGAAACGACCTCCTCGACCGGCTGGCCGCCGACCCGCGGCTGGGGGTTCCCCGGGAGGTGCTGGCGGACGCCGTGGCGGATCCGCTGGCGCTGACCGGCTCGGCGGCGTCCCAGGTGAACGTGGTGGCGCAGCGCGTGCAGGAGCTGGCCGCCACTTATCCGGCGGCCGTGGCCTACCGGCCGGGGGGCGTCCTGTGAAAACGCAACCGCTGCGGGAGATGGCGATCCTCGTCGGGCTCATCGTGCTGGCGCTCAACCTGCTGTCGGCCGACACGAACGTGAACTTCATCGTGCTCGGGTTGGGCCTGATCCTGGCGGGCGGGCTTTGGCCGGCCCGGCGCGACACCTAGTCCCGTGGACGTCGCCGTCGTGGGGCTCGGCCCGGCCGGCCGGGCGCTCGCGTCGGCGTGCGCTGCACGCGGTTTGCAGGTGGTCGCGTTCGACCCTCGCCCGGACGCCGTCTGGCGCCCCACGTACGGCGTGTGGGGCGACGAGTTGGGGGCGCTGCCACGCTCGGTCGTGGCCTCGGAGGTGGCCGATCCGCAGCTCCGCGCCCATGGACGCCATCGCCTTGGCCGGCCCTACGTGCTGTTGGACAACGGCGCCCTGCAGGCGGCGTTGCCGCTGGACGGGGTCGACGTGCGCCGGGCGGCGTTGTCGGACGCCGAAGTGGCCGGGTTGGCGGGCTCGGACCGGTTCGTCGTGGACGCGCGCGGGGCGCGTCCGGTGAACGCGCGCGGTGCGGAGGAGGCTGCCCCGGCGCAGACGGCCTTCGGCCTCGTGGTGGACGCCGCCGCGGCGGCCCCGGCGCTGGGCGGCGCGGAGGGGCTGCTCATGGACTGGTCGACGGATTGGGCGCCCGACCCCTCCCGGCCCGTGGGCGTGCCGAGCTTCCTGTACGCGTTCGGCACCGGCGCCGGGGGCGTTCTGTTGGAGGAGACCTGCCTGGCTGCCGCACCGCCCCTGCCGATCGACGAGCTGAAGGCCCGTTTGCGTCGCCGGCTGCTGCGCCGCGGCGTGCCTGCCGATGCGATCGACCGGCCGCGCGGGCGGGAGATCGTCCGCATCCCCATGCTGGGTCGGGGGACGGCCGCCCCCCGCGGCTCCCTGGCGCTCGGCACGGCCGGGCGGGGCGGACACGTGGTCACCGGCTACTCGGTCGCCCACGCGCTGCGGGTGGCCGGTCCGTGGGCGGACGCCTTCGCCGACGGTCGGGCGCCGACCGTCGACCCCCGTGGCCCCGCCGACCTGCTGCGCGCCGCCGGGTTGAGGGCCCTGCTGCGCCTCGACACGGCGGGCACCCTCGACCTCTTCGACGCGTTCGGCCGGCTGGGCCGCGGCAGCCAGCGGGCGTTTCTGTCCCGTGATTCCGCGGCGCCGGCCCTCGCCGGTGCCATGTGGGGCATGTTTGCGCGCATGCCGTGGTCCGGCCGGCGGGCATTGGTGGCGGCGACGTTGGGCGTCGCCTGATCCGCCGAGCCGGCGGGCTTTCTGATTCTGGCGGGGTCGATGCAGGTGGCACGTGTCAGTGTGTCGTTTCAGTGACATCGACCCCGGTGAGATCAGGCGTGGGCGGCGGCGTCCGAGAGGAGCCAGTCGATCACCTCGGCGGCCGACCAACCCTCCGGGTAGCGGGCGAGCAGTCCGCGGGCGCCTTCGAGATCCTGGCCGAGGGTGATGGCCGGTTCTTCCACATAGCCCGACTTGCGCACCTGGGGCATCCCGATGTTGCTGAACAGGGCATTGCAGAGGCACTTGCGCCCCACGGTGTCGGACGCCGCCCCACCCTTCCGCTCGTACATGTGCACGGGCTCGGACGCGCAGCGGTACACGATCGAGCCGTCCGTGCGCTCCGCCGGGGCGCGCAGGTAGCCGAGGTCGCAGATGCGCTCGCGCGCGGCGTACACGTCCGGCTCCGACAGCGTGCCAAACAACTGCGCCACCTTGAACGGGAACCCGGTCGGCGACGCCAAGGCGTCGTTGCGCACCGTCAGCGTCCCGGCCGCGAGCTCGGCCAGCAGTCGCCCGCGCAGGTCCGGGGACAGCCCGGACTCCTCCGCCAACGCGAACACCGTCCCACACTGGACGCCCTCCGCCCCGGCTGCCTGCGCCGCCGCGACGCGCTCGGGGGTCGCCCACGCGCCCGCCAGCCAGAAGGGCAGCCCGAGGTCGACCATCTTGGTGATGTCCGCCTCGTCCTTCGGCGAGTAGATCGGCTGGCCCAGCTCGTCGAGCCCGAACTTGCCGCGGGGTGGCGCGCTGTGGCCGCCTGCCACCGGCCCCTCGACGACGAACCCGTCCGGCCGGATCTCCGGATCCCGGGCCAGGAAGCCGCCCAGCACGTGCAGCGAGATGATGGCGATGAACTCCGGACGCCGCAGCTGCGGCAGGTCGCCGCCCAGGTAGGTGCGCGGGTCGAGCGCGGCGACGTGCGGAAGCGTCTGGTTGGCGACCTCGATCGTCAACCGCCCGGGGCGTCCGGCCGCGAAATCGGTGAGCACCCGCGGCATCTCCTTCGGGATGCCCGCGCCCATGAGAACGTAGTCGACGCCGGCCAGCATCGCGCCGAGCGTCGCCGACAGGGTGGCGGTCTGGATCTTCTCGAGGAAGTTGATCCCCACCACGCCGCCGTGACCCTCCTTCGCGAGCCACACCTCCGTGAAGTTGCCGGCGAGCGACAGTTCGATCGCCGCCCGACCGGGGGCAATGGTCAAGGTCCGGTGCGGCCGGTAGGGCTGGCCGGGGCGGCGCCCACCCTCGAGGAAGTAGGTGTCGAGCACTCGCTGCGCGATCCCCCGTGCCGGGAAATGCGCCAGCGCCCGCCGCGCGTGACCGCCCGGATCGCCGTCTTGGAGGGTGCGCGCCAGGACGCCGTCGAGCGCGGTCCCCGACACCACCCCCAGCTGGCCCGTGCGGGAAACGGCGTTGGCGAGGCGCCACGACGACACAGCGACGCCCATGCCTCCTTGGATGATGGACGGGCGGGGGTGGTTCATGGGGGTCCTGACGGTGGCCGGACAAGTGAACTTAAGCTACGGTACCGTAAACTAACGCCCCCGGCAAGGGCGTACCAGGGCGTTCGGCTGCGCGCAGTGCCCGCCCGGCACAGGCGGCCCGTGCGGTGACACCGAGCAGCCCGGGGGCGGACCGTTCATGCTCCCGGGCACACTACGACATGTCCCCGCAGGCGTCCGGTGTACATGTCCTCGATGCCTTCGCGGAGGCCATCGAGTCCGACCCGGCGATCGACGGGGACGGCCAGGTTCCCGGACAGGACGGCCTCGGCCAACGCGTTGAGGCGCGAGGTGTCCGGCTGGGAGAAGAACCAGGTGAGCCGCTGAGCGGTGAGGGGATCGATCATGCGGGCCGCGAGGTTGCGTTGGATGCCGCCGAGGAGGGGGCCGCCGTCCTCGCCGCCCACGATCACCAGGGTTCCCTCCGGAGCGAGGGCCGAGCGTAGGTCGCGCAGGCGACGGTTGCCCGCAAGGTCGATGACGACGTCGAAGGCGGTGTCCAAGCGGTCGATGGGGGTGGTGCGGTAGTCGTGGGCTTCGGCCGCCCCGAGGCCGCGCACGAACGCTTCCTTGCCGCCGCTGCACAACCCGGTGACCCGGGCGCCGAGGTGGCTTGCGAGCAGGACCGCGTACGAACCGACGGCTCCGGACGCGCCGAGCACGAGCACCTCCTGCCCGTCGCGCACGCGCGCTTGGTCCACGACTGCTTCATGTGCCGTTGCCCCGGAGACGCCGGTCGTGGCGGCGAGGGCGTCCGTGATGCCCTCGGGGATCGGCGCGAGCAGGGTCGGCTTGGCTGTGACGAACTCGGCGAAGGTGCCGCCGGCGGTTCCCATGACCCGGTCGCCCGGTACGAGGCCCGCGACGTCGCGGCCGACGGCCACCACGACGCCGGCGAGCTGCTGGCCCAGGATCGTCCGGCGCGGACGCCGCAGGCCCAGGGCGAGGCGGGCGAGGTGGGGCGTCCCGTCGAGGAGGTGCAGGGTGGCGCGGTCGAGCCCCGCCGCCGTGACGCGGACGAGCACCTCATCGGACTTCGGCTCGGGCCGAGGGGCCATGCCGACGCTCACCTCGGCGGGTGGCCCGTACTGCAGCCGGGTGGCGGCGCGCATCGTCGCGGGGAGAGCGTCGCTTGGCCGGCGGATGGTCTCGTCCCTGTGTTGGGTCATGGCCCCTCCTCGTATCCATACATTGTAAGGCTAGCTCGTAACGTAGCGTTACGCCGTAAGGAAAGCAATGGCCAGTCAAAGGGGAACCGCCGTGCCGCTGCACAAGCTCACTCCGGACGCCGTCGTCTCCGCCGCCATCGGGGTCGCCGATCGTCGCGGGTTGACCGCCCTCACGATGCGCAGCCTCGCCCGCGAGCTGGGTGTCGAAGCGATGTCGCTTTACCATCACTTCGCGGGCAAGGAGGCGCTGCTGGACGCCATGGTCGACCGCGTGTACGGCGAGATCGCGCTGCCGGAGGCCGGCCAGGACTGGAGAGAGGGGTTCCGAGCCCGATCATTGTCGGTGCGGAGCGTGCTTCGCCGCCACCCGTGGGCGCTGCCGCTGCTGGAGTCACGCCGCGCCCCCGGCCCGGCGACGCTCGCCTATCACGACGCTAACGTGGCGTGCCTGCGCGCCGCCGGATTTCCCCCACGGCTCTTGGCCCACGCCTACGCCGTGATCGACGCCTACGTGCTCGGCTTCGTGCTCCAGGAGGCGACCCTGCCCTTCGACAGCGGTCCCGAAGCGGCGGCGATGATCGCAGAGGAACCGTTCGGCCCGGCGCTGACCGCCTTCCCCCACATGGCGTGGTTCGCTCGCGAGATCGTCCTGGAACCCGGCTACACGTTCGAGCGCGAGTTCGAGCCCGGTCTCGTCTTGGTCCTCGACGCACTCGACGCGCTGCGTGCGCGTGCAGAGCCCACCGGCGGCGCGGAGTGAGCGTCTGAGCGTTGCCGGCCGCCGGGTCGGCTCCGGTGCGTCAGCCGACGGGGGTCAGGTGGAGCAACCGCCCGGAGCCGCCGTCGGTGAGGAGCCAGACGGTGCCGTCCGGGCCCTGCTCGACCTCGCGGATGCGCTCACCCATGTCCCAATGGTCGGCCTCGGTGGCCGAGGTGCCGTCGAGGTCGACGCGGATCAGGGCTTGCCCGGACAGTGCTCCGATGAGCGCGTCGCCCTGCCAGGGAGCGAACGCGTCGCCGTGGTAGATCATCAGCGAACCCGGTGAGATCGACGGCGTCCAGAAGACCGTGGGCGGCTCGAACCCGTCGCCGGGCGTGTGGTCTGGAATGTCTCCGCCGCCGTAGTTCGACCCGTTGGACGCAGCGGGCCACCCGTAGTTCTTCCCCTGCACGATGAGGTTCAGCTCGTCGCCACCCTCGGGCCCCATCTCGGTGGACCACAGCGCGCCGTCCGGTGCGAACGCGAGGCCGAGCGGGTTGCGGTGGCCGGAGGTCCAGATCTCGGCGTCCGAGCCGTCGGGGCGCATGCGCATGATCTTGCCGAGGGTGACCCCCATGTCCTGGGCGGGGGTGAACTTCTGCCGCTCGCCGGAGGTGACGAAGAGGTGCGCTCCGTCGGGCGAAAACGCGAGGCGGTGGCTGAAGTGGCCGTCGCCGGAGACCTTGGGCTCTTGCGTCCAGATCGTGGCGAGATCCTCTAGCCGGGGCGTGTCGTCCGTGACGAGCCGCGCCCGCCCCACGACCGCGCCGCTGCCGCCCTGACCGGACTCGACCCAGCTGAGGTAGACGGTGTGGTCGGTGGCGAACGTGGGCCCGAGCACGATGTCGCCCAGCCCGCCCTGACCAGCCACGTGCACACGGGGCACGCCACCCACCTCGCGCGCTTCGCCGGTCGTCGTGTCGACGAGCAGGAGCGTGCCCGAACGCTGCGTGACGAGGGCATCCGTGCTGTCCGGCAGGAACGTCATCGCCCAGGGAGCTGCCCAGCGCGCCACTTCGCGCACCGTGAAGGGCCGCCCGTCCTCGCCGAGCGTGAGCGGCCCCGGTGTGGTGCCGGACGCCGCCGGCGCGCCGCCGCCGGTGGTCGCCGGGGCCGGTCCCGGCGTCGTGGGAGGGGCGGGGGAGGTGGTCGTCTGCGCCCCTGGGGCGCATGCGCCGAGAGTCACGGCCAGGGCTGCCGCGAGGGCGCCGGCCACGGGCCGAGCGAGACGTACCTGCATGCATCGAGCCTACCCAGCGGCACTCCGGGCGTCCGGATCGGGTCGCGCCGGACCGCCCCCACGCGCGCGGCGCAGCGGCACTACGATCGCCTGCGTGAGCGACTTCGGCCTCGACCTGCCCCTCGTCCATTCCGGGAAGGTGCGGCGACTGTACGCGCTGCCCGAGGACCGGCTGCTCATGGTCGCGACCGACGCCATCAGCGCCTACGACCACGTGCTCGCCACGACGATCCCCGACAAGGGGGCGGTGTTGACGCAGCTCAGCCTGTGGTGGTTCGGCCAGTTGGGCGCCGAGCATCACGTCGTCTCCACCGATGTTCCGGACGCCGTCGCCGGGCGCGCCGTGGTCGTCGAGAAGCTCGCCATGGTGCCCGTCGAGTGCGTGGCCCGCGGCTACCTGACGGGTTCCGGCTGGGCCGAGTACCAAGCCTCCGGCACGGTGTGCGGCCTCCCGCTGCCCGAGGGGCTCGTCGACGGCTCGCGGCTGCCCGAGCCCGTGTTCACGCCGGCCGTCAAGGCGCCCGTGGGCGAGCACGACGAGAACGTCACCTACGAGCGGGTCGTCGAGCTGCACGGGGAGGAACTGGCCGCGGCCCTGCGCGACACCACCCTCGACCTCTACCGCCGGGCCGAGCAGATCGCCCGCGAGCGCGGCATCATCCTCGCCGACACCAAGTTCGAGTTCGGACGCCGCCCCGACGGCACGCTCGTGCTCGCCGACGAGGTGCTCACGCCCGACTCGTCCCGCTTCTGGGACGCCGCCGGATGGGTCCCCGGCGAGGCGCTGCCGAGCTTCGACAAGCAGTTCGTCCGCGACTGGCTCACCCAGGACTCCGGTTGGGACAAGGCCTCGGACGCCCCTCCGCCCGCCCTGCCCGACGAGGTCGTCGCGGCCACCCGGGGGCGTTACGTGGAGGCGTTCGAGCGGCTCACGGGGCGTCCGTTCCAGTCCGCGCCCGCGGCGAACCTGCTGGTCGGGGGCGCGCGGTCGGCGTCCGCGCAGGCGGAGGCGACGCCGGCCGAGCCGGCAGCGTCCGGGAGCGCGCGAGGCGTGGTGGGGATCGCGTCGGTGACCGAGCAGCCGGCCGAAGGGGCGCGCAGAGCGGTGGTGCACTGCGGCCTGGAGGCGATCGAGGTGAGCGACACCTCCCAGCTGGACGGTGTGGATGCGCTCGTGGTGGCGGGTGGTCCCGGGGCGGAACGGGAGGGGACCGTGCTCGAGGCGCTGGTGCGGGCGGCGGACGAGCACGGCCTGCCGATCCTCGGTATCGGGCGCGGGTTCCAGGTGCTCTGCGCGGCAGGGCTGCTGCCCGGAGCACTGGTCGCCAACCAGGAGGGCACGTTCCTGTGCCGGGATCAGCGGGTCCGCGTCGAGACGCGTGACACGGTGTGGACGTGCGACTTCGCGGACGGCCAGGAAATCACCCTGGTGTTCGCGGACGCCGAAGGCGCCTACACGACCGATGACGCAACGCTGGCCGGGCTCGAGGCGGGCAACCAGGTGGTCTTCCGCTTCCTCGGCACGAACCCGTCGGGCTCGCGCGACGCCATCGCCGGGGTCACGAACGAGCGGGGCACCGTGGTGGGCGTCATGGCGCACCCGGAGTACGCGGTGGAAGCCCTCACCGGGCCGTCCACCGACGGCCGGGCGATCTTCACCTCCGTGCGGGACTTCCTGAAAGCGGCGTCCTCCTGAGGGCGGCGCTCAGGCCACCGGCTCGGCATCGGCGAAGGTGGCTGTGTCGATGACGAACCGGAACTGCACGTCGCCGGCGATGACCCGCTCGTAGGCGTCGTCGACGGCGTCCACGCCGATCTTCTCGATGCGCGCCGCCAGCCCGTGCTGGGCGCAGAAGTCGAGCATCTCCTGCGTCTCGGCGATGCCGCCGATGTCGGAGCCGGTCAGCACCTTGCGGCCGCCGATGAGCGATCCGATGCGCAGGCTCATCGCCTGCGGCGGCGCGCCGACGCACGCCATGACGCCGCGCGGCTTGAGAAGGCGCAGGTAGGCGTCGAGGTTCACCTCGGCACTGACCGTGTTGAGGATCAGGTCGAACTCGCGCTTGTGGGCGGCGAAGAAGCCCTCCTCGGAGGTGGCCAGGACGCGGTCTGCGCCCAGTTCCAGCGCCGCCTGCTCCTTCTTCAGACTGCGGGACAGGACGGTCACGTCGGCGCCGCGCGCCTTCGCGATCTGGACGCCCATGTGGCCGAGCCCGCCGAGGCCGAGGACGGCGACCTTGTCGCCGGGGGCGACGTCCCAGCGCGCGAGCGGGGAATAGGTCGTGATGCCGGCGCACAACAGGGGAGCGGCGACGTCGAAGGGGAGGGCGTCCGGGATGCGCACCACGAACCGCTCGTTGACCACGACCTTCTCGCTGTAGCCGCCTTGGGTGATCGTGCCGTCGACATCGGTCGACGCGTAGGTGCCCACGTTGCCGTTGAGGCACGACTGCTCCTGGTCGTCGAGGCATTCGGCGCATTCCCCGCACGAGTTGACCAGGCAGCCGACGCCCACCCGGTCGCCGACGGCGAACGCCGTGACGCCGGAGCCCACCGCTTCGACGACCCCCGCGATCTCATGGCCGACGGCCAGCGGGTAGGTGACCGGGCCCCACTCCTGCCGGATCGTGTGGATGTCCGAGTGGCAGATGCCGGCCGCCTTGATCGCGATGACGACATCGTCCGGGCGTGGGTCGCGCCGCTCGATGGTGCGCACCTCGAAGGGGGCGTCGGGGCCGGTCTTCTGCAGAGCCTTCACCGTGAACGTCATGGCGCCGATCCTAGTCGGACGCCCTCGCTGCGGTGCGGTGCCCTGCTGCGCTCAGCGCTCGGCGACGGAGAGTTTCGCGAACAGGGGGTGATCCGCCGGGAGGGTGAGCATTCGCTCGGCACCGTCGATGCCGACGCCTTCGGGTTCGGTCAGCGCGAAGCTCGGCCACTGGAGGCAGAGGAAGTCGGTGAATCGGTTCACGATGCGCGAACTGGAGAACACCCCGCCGATCGCCGCCACCCGCGGCGGATGCGGACCGTTCAGGTGCACCCGCCGGATCGCTGCCTGCACCGCTTCCGACAGGTGCGCGGCCGCCTTGTCGACGATGTTGCCCGCCACGCGGTCGCTCGCCGCCAGGTTGTCGACCTTCGCCGCGAAGGCGGCGACCCGTGCGACCCGGTCCGGATCGGCCTGGAGGTCGAGGTAGGCGGTCTCGAGTTCGGGGTACTCCTCGGCCATCGCTCGGGTGAGGGCGGTCATCTGTCGCCGGCCGTCGTACCCGCGCAAGGCGGCCTCGAGCCCGTAGCGGCCGATCCAGAACGCCGAACCGGCGTCGCCCATGAGATACCCCCAGCCGTCGACCCGCGCCGACTCGCGCGGCCCGACCGCGAGGCAGATCGTGCCGGTGCCGGCCGCGATCACACAGCCCTCGCCCAGTCCGAGGGCGCCGAGGTAGCTGGTGATCGAGTCGTGGGCGAGCACCACCTTGTGGATGCCCAGGTGGGCGAGGGCGTCCAGCAGCCCGTGTGCGGTTTCGCGTTCGTTCCCGCTCGACCCCATGGCGATCGAGTCGACACCCAGCTCGGCGTGTTCGGTGAGCGCCGGCGTGAGGATCGACACCCACTGCTCGGTCAACGGGGCGTCCGTCCGGACCCCACCCCCCGTGACCTCCGTGACCCCCGCGTCGCTCACGAAGCGCATCCGGGTCGAACTCTGGCCCACGTCACAGGCAAGGTAGGCGGCCACGGGTCCTCCCCCAAGGGCATCGACAGCGTCGGATGACCCCACCCTATCGCCGGCGCCGCCCTG
>JARKOU010000008.1 GCA_029975645.1 Actinomycetales bacterium | reverse complement strand
CTCCGTGACCCCCGCGTCGCTCACGAAGCGCATCCGGGTCGAACTCTGGCCCACGTCACAGGCAAGGTAGGCGGCCACGGGTCCTCCCCCAAGGGCATCGACAGCGTCGGATGACCCCACCCTATCGCCGGCGCCGCCCTGCCGGGAGAGCCCCGAACGATATGTTGAGCAGGTGGTTGACTCCCTCACCCTCGTGGTCGAGCCCTCCGCCCGGCCCGGCGACGCCGTCGGGCGCGTGGTCGCCCGCGGTGCGCGTCCGATCGCGTTGGTGGACGCCCTCGGCGTCGGTCCGCGCGGCGCCGCCGGCACCGTGGCGGGCCTCAGCGAGGAGGCACGCCGGCTCGGAGTCCCGGTCGTCGGGGGTGAGTGGGTGTGCGACCCGACCCGTGGCGACGTGCTGGTCACCCTCGCCTGCGTCGGCGTGGGTGGCGACGCCGGGGAGATGGTCGCTGGAGTGACGGACGCTGAGAAGAGGGGGGACGCGGCGGAACCCGAGGGCGTCCCTCACGCGCCCGCGGCCCGTCCTGACTGGCTGGACGCCCTCACCTCCCGTCGCGCCGAGGATCTGCCGCGGGCGGCGTCCGATGAGGAGCTGGCCGGGCAGGTGCACACGCTGGCCGCAGCACCGAACCAGGCCGACAAGCGCCGGGTGGCCCACCAGTTCGACCGCTACCTCGGGGGCGACACGGTGCTCGCGCAGCCGGAGGACGCCGGGCTCGTGCGCGTGGGTGCCGGAGGCATCGCCGTGGCCGTCGACAGCGCCGCCCGGTTCGCCCGGTTGGACCCCTACGTGGGGGCCCAACTGGCCTTGTCGGAGAGCGTGCGGAACGTGGCGGCCTGCGGGGCGAAGCCGATCGCGACGGCGCACTGCCTGCACGTGGGCCCGGCCGACGACCCCACCGCCCTCTGGCAGGCCGACGCGATGGCGCGGGGCCTCGCGGATGGTGCCCGCGACCTCGGGCTGGCCGTCACCGACGCTCACGTCCGCTTCCACCCCGCGGCCGGCGGGCCGTTCGGG
>JARKOU010000002.1 GCA_029975645.1 Actinomycetales bacterium | reverse complement strand
CCGGGGCAGCGGGCGCCGCTGGTTCGGGGGCTGGGGCGGCGAGGTCGGCGGCCGAGCCGATGCGCGCGAGTTCGGTGCCGACGGCGACCGTCTCGTCCTCGGCCACGAGGATCGCGGTGACCACGCCGGCGATGGGGGAGGGGATCTCGGTGTCGACCTTGTCGGTGGAGACCTCGAGGAGGGGCTCGTCCACCTCGACGCTCTCGCCCACCGCCTTGAGCCAGCGGGTGACGGTGCCCTCGGTCACACTCTCGCCCAGGGCCGGCATCTTCACGGGCTCGCCGCCGCCTCCCCCCGCGGGCGCAGGAGCCGGGGCTGGAGCCGGAGCCGGGGCTGGAGCCGGAGCCGGAGCGGGAGCCGGGGCGGGCGCAGGAGCCGGAGCGGGAGCGGCCGCCGGGGCGGGCGCAGGAGCCGGAGCGGGAGCGGCCGCCGGGGCCGCCGGGGCCGCAACGGCGGCGCCGGAGCCGATGACAGCGAGTTCGGTGCCGACGGCGACCGTCTCGTCCTCACCCACCAGGATCTGCTCGAGCACGCCGGCGAACGGCGAGGGGATCTCGGTGTCGACCTTGTCGGTGGCGACCTCGAGGAGGGGTTCGTCCACCTCGACGGTCTCGCCCACGGCCTTGAGCCAGCGGGTGACGGTGCCTTCGGTGACGCTCTCGCCCAGGGCCGGCATCTTCACGGAGTCGGACATGACCTTGTTGTCTCCTTCGACCAGGTGTCAGTTGTGGGCGTGGAGCGGCTTGCCGGCCAGCGCGAGCGCCGCCTCACCGATCGCCTCGTTCTGGGTGGGGTGGGCGTGCACGAGGGAGGCGACGTCGTCGGGGTACGCCTCCCAGTTCACCATGAGCTGTGCCTCACCGATCTGCTCGCCCAGCCGGGCGCCGATCATGTGGACACCCACGATGGGACCGTCCGTCTGACGGACGAGCTTGATGAAGCCCGCCGTCTTGAGGATCCCGCTCTTGCCGTTCGCAGCGAGGTTGACCTCGCTGACCGTGACGTGCTCGGTGCCGAACTTTTCCCGTGCCTGCTTCTCGGTGAGGCCGACCGAGGCCACCTCGGGCTCGCAGTAGGTGACGCGCGGGATCCCGGACTCGACGATGGCGGGCGGGTTGAGGCCGGCGATCTCCTCGGCCACGAAGATGCCCTGCTGGAAGCCCCGGTGAGCCAGTTGCAGGCCGGGCACGATGTCGCCGACGGCGTAGATGTTGCCGACGCCCGTGTGCAGCCGCTCGTTCGCGAGGACGAATCCGCGCTCCATCGGGATGCCCTGGGCCTCATAGCCGAGGTTTGCGGTCGCCGGACCGCGCCCGACGGCGACGAGCAGGACGTCAGCGGAGAGCGTGGACCCGTCCTCGAGGGAGACGACCACGCCCGAGTCGTTCTGCTGGACGCCCGAGAAGCGAGCGCCGAGCTTGAAGTTGATCTTCCGCTTGCGGAAGGCCCGCTCGAGCGCCTTGCAGAGGGACTCGTCCTCGTTCGGGACCAGGTGCGGCAGGCCTTCGACGATGGTCACGTCGACGCCGAACGACTTCCACACGCTGGCGAACTCGACGCCGATGACGCCGCCGCCGAGCACGATGGCGCTCGACGGGATCCAGTCCATCTGCAGCGCCTGGTCGCTGGTCATGACCCGGCCGCCGATCTCGAGCCCGGGCAGCGAGCGGGCGTAGGAACCGGACGCGAGGACCACGTTCCTGCCGCGGTAGATCTGGCCGTTGACCTGGACGGCGTCCTGGGCGACGAGCGTGCCCCAGCCCTCCACGTAGGTGATGCCGTGGTGGTGCACCAAGCCCTGCAGGCCCTTGTACAACTTCCCGATGACCTGGTCCTTGTAGGCGTTGACCTTGGTCATGTCGATGCCGTTGAAGGTGGCGTGGACGCCGAACTCCTCCGACTCCCGCGTGACGTCGGCGACCTCCGCGGCGTGCAGGAGTGCCTTGGTCGGGATGCATCCCTTGTGGAGGCAGGTGCCGCCGACCTTTTCGGCCTCGATGAGGGCGACGGTCAGGCCGAGGCCGGAGGCACGCAGCGCCGTGGCGTAGCCTCCGCTCCCGCCCCCAAGGATCACGATGTCGAACAGGTCGGGGGTCGCAGACGTCTGTGTCACGTACCTCTCCTCTGGGCCGATAGCCGGGCAGGGATGTCGGGGGGAGTCTTCCAGATTCCACATCCTGGCACGTGGATGCGGTATGCCCAATTGGCGTCCGTGGGCCACGCAGAGGTGTCCTCGGATGGGGACCGTACCCTGGACGCATGGGCCTGTTCAGACGGCGGGGACGACGCTCGGGGACCGGTGCCGCCGAGCCTTCCGTATCCCCGAGCAAGGCACGAGCCGCCACGCTCGCCCACTTCCGGGACTTCCAGGCCACGAGGCCTGGCGTGGAGGCGTACATCGAACCGGCGACGCGCTTCGACCAGACCACCATGGTGCTCGTCGCCCGCTCGGGTGAGTGGACCCGGCGCAAGGTGCCCGACGCGGCCGCCGCCCGAGACCTGGCTCGGGAACTCGGCATGCCGGTCTACGACGTGCAGCTGACCGGCTACCCGTCCCGCATGCGGGAGTGGACGTCAGCGCAGCGGGCGGCCAAGCGCCGCTGACGTCGGAGCCTGCCTCCGGGCGTCATGCGCGGTGACCGGCGGCCCGTCGTTCGAGGAACTCCACGAGGGTCCGGACGGACACGCCCGTGCCGCCGCGGGGGGTGTACCCGAAGGCCTGGCCCTCGTTGAACGCCGGGCCGGCGATGTCCAGGTGCGCCCACGGTACGGAGCCCGCGAACCGCCGCAGGAACACACCGGCCACGAGCATGCCGCCGTGCTTCTCGCCCATGTTGGCGATGTCCGCGACCGGGGACTTCAGCGACGCCTCGAGTTCGTCCGGGAGGGGCATGGGCCAGAACGCCTCGCCGGCCTCGCGTGCGGCGTCGACCACCTCCTCGCGCACGGACTCCGTTCCCATGACGGCGCTCACCCGGCTGCCGAGCGCGATCATCTGGGCGCCGGTGAGCGTCGCGACGTCGACGACGACGTCGGGACCCTCCTCGACCGCGGCGACCAGCGCGTCGGCGAGCACGAGCC
This sequence comes from Actinomycetales bacterium, assembly GCA_029975645.1. Taxonomy (GTDB): domain Bacteria; phylum Actinomycetota; class Actinomycetes; order Actinomycetales; family JAHECE01; genus JAHECE01. The sequence goes on along the minus strand of JARKOU010000002.1, from coordinate 64,290 downwards.
GACCCTCGGCGTCGGTGTTGAGCACCTCGACCGTGGACCCCCCACGGATGGTGATCACGTCCGACGGGCGCTGCGCGCTCCCCGAGGGCATGTTCTCCGCCAGGGCCAGCCAGCCGGTGACACGCACCCCGATCTCGAGGGCGGCCGCGGCCAGGACGGCGTGCAGCACCGCCGCGGCTCCGGCCATGTCGCACTTCATGGTCTCCATCGACTTCGCGGGCTTGATGGACAGGCCGCCGGAGTCGAACGTGATCCCCTTTCCGACGAGGGCTACGTGGGCGTGGGCCCGAGCCGGGGCGTAGGAGACCTTCACCAGCCGCGGGGGCCTGGTCGATCCCTGCCCGACGCCGACCAGCCCGCCGAAGCCCCCCTCGCGCAGGGCCACCTCGTCCAGCACCGTGACCTTGGCTTTGGTCCCCTTCGCGGCCTCGACAGCGGCGTCGGCGAAGGAGGCCGGGAAGATCTCGGCGGGAGAGGCGTTGACGAGGTCGCGCGTGCCGTGGACCGCCCGCGCGAGGATCTCCGCCCGGCGGACCGCCGCGCGGGCGCCACGATCCCGCGCGAGGTCGGTCACGACCGTGATCTCGGTGACCGGGTGTGGCCCGTCCGTGCGGTAGCGGGCCACCCGGTAGGCACCGAGGAGCGCGCCCTCGGCGACGGCGGCGACCTCTTCGACCGTCTCCGCGGGGAGCAGGAGTGCTGCGCTGTGAGCGCCGTCGAGACTACGGATGGCCGCGCCCGCGGCCCGGCGCAGGGTCTCGGCGCCCATGCCCCCGTGCGCCGTCGACCCGACGCCGGTGAGGACCACGAGGTCGGCGGCGACGTCGTCGCCGGCTGGGATCCGCACCACCTCGTCGATGGCACCGCGTACGCCGAGGGGGGAGAGGACCGCGACGAGGCGCGATGCGAGCGCCGGGGGGAGCGCGCCGTCGTCCAGGAGCGCCGGTGAGCCATCGCGATCGGCGACGGCGACCACGAGCGCGTCGACGTCGAGCCGGGCGGGGTCTGCCGCGGAGAGAGCGAGGTCGGTCACGCGCCTCACGGTACCCGCCGCCGGAGCCCGTCCGGGGAGGAGCGGCGCCCGCCCGGTGGGACGAGTACCCTCCCGGCGTGCCCGTCACCGCCATCGTCGTCGCCGTCCTCGCCCTCGCCCTGGGTGCCTGGGCGGGCGTGCGGGCCCTGCGAGACCAGCCCGTGATCCTGCGGCAACTGGTGGCTGCCGGCGTGGTCGAGGCCGCGCTGGTGGTCCAGGCGGTCGTGGCCGCGGTGGCGGTCCTCGGCGGTCACGACCTCGCCGAGGCCGCCACGTTCTGGGGCTACCTCGTGTTCGCGCTGCTCGTCCTTCCCGGTGCGGCCGTCTGGGCCCTGGTCGAGCGCACCCGCTGGAGCTCGGTGGTCCTCGTGGTGGGCTGCGTCACCCTGGCAGTCATGGAGGTTCGGATGGTGCAGGTCTGGTCGCAAACGGGTGCGTCGTGACTGCCGCCGTGCCTCCGGAGATCCCGGAGAGCCGCGGGACACCGGAGCTGGACGACCGTCCGCGCTCGCTCGGGCCCGGCCGGGTGCTCATCGCGGTGTACGCGGTCATGGCGCTGGCCGCGACGGCGCGATCGGTGGTGCAGCTGGCGACCCGGGCGGCCGAGGCGCCCCTCGCGTACGGCCTGTCCGCGTTCGCCGCGGTCGTGTACGTGGTGGCCACGCTCGCGTTGGCGCACAACGGGCCCCGCGCGCGGGTGGTCGCCTGGGTGGCGGTCTCGGTCGAACTCGTCGGCGTCCTGGCGGTGGGGGCGCTGAGCCTCGGCGCGCCGCAGGACTTCCCGGACGAGACCGTGTGGTCGGTGTTCGGCGTGGGGTACGGCTTCGTGCCGCTGGTCCTGCCCGTTCTGGGGTTGGTCTACCTGAGCCGGACGAGGCCGGGGCGCGCGGCGACGTGACGCGGACCCCTGACCCACGTCCCGGCTCCCGTCCTTCCGCCCGGATAGCCTGACGCCTCGTGTACCGGTTCGTCTTCCGCCACGTGTTCTGCCATGTCGATCCCGAACGGGCCCACCACCTGGGGATCGGCGCCATCCGCGTGGTGGGGCGCATGCCCGGCGTGTCCGCCGTGGTCCATCGCGTCCTCGCCGGTGGGAGGCCGCCCTCGACCGTGCAGGTCTTCGGCCGCGAGGTGCCCGGGTACGTGGGCATCGCGGCCGGGTTCGACAAGGACGCCACCGCGGTCCATGGTCTTGCGATGCTCGGGTTCTCCCACGTGGAGGTCGGCACCGTCACGGCGCAGGCCCAGCCGGGCAACGAGCGACCGCGGCTGCGGCGCGTCCTCGAGGACGAGGCGCTGGTCAACCGCATGGGCTTCAACAACAGGGGCGCGCGCGCAGCGGGTGAGCGGCTGCGCCGCCTGCGGGAGAGCGCTTCGGGCCGGCGGCTCGTGGTCGGCGCGAACATCGGCAAGACCAAGGTGGTTCCGGCCGAGGACGCCGTTGCGGACTACGAGGCGAGTGCTCGCGAGGTGGCGCCGTGGGCGGACTACCTCGTGGTGAACGTCTCCTCACCGAACACCCCCGGATTGCGGGACCTCCAGGCGGTGGAGCACCTGCGGCCCATCCTGGCTGCGGTCCAGGAGGCCGCGGACCGGGCCGCGGGTCACCACGTCCCGCTTCTGGTCAAGATCGCTCCGGACCTCTCCGACGAGGACGTCGACGCCGTGGCGGACCTGGCCCTCGACCTGGCGTTGGCCGGAGTGGTCGCCGTGAACACGACCATCGCGCACCCGTACGGCGCCGGGGGGCTCTCGGGCCCGCCGCTGCGCCGGCGGGGGGTCGAAGTGGTGCGGCGCCTGCGGGAGCGCGTCGGTCCCGAACCCGTGATCATCGGGGTGGGGGGAATCACGACCGCTGACGACGCCCGGGCGTACCTGGCGGCCGGCGCCACGCTCCTGCAGGCCTACACGGCCTTCATCTACCACGGCCCCGCGTGGGTGGGCCGTCTGAACCGGGCGCTGGCGGCATGAGCACCGTGCGCCAGGCCTGGACGTGGCGCCTGCTCGACCGCGAGGGGCGGCTCGCCTCCGAGGCGACGCCGGGCGCCTCGGGCCGGTTCGATGCGGAGGCATGGCTCGGCGCGCACTGGCGGCGACTCGAGGGCGAGGGCGTGGCGCAGGCGGTGCTCCTGCGCGACGGGGACGCCGTCGGAGTTGCGGTCGACCTGCGGCCGTTCGCCTGGTGACGCCCGCGCTTTCTGACCCCCCGGGCCGGCAGGGAGCCCGTCCCGCCCGTCAGGAGGGAAGGCCGCCGTGCTTGACCTGGGGCTTCGGGAGCCGGGACGGCCGGATCTGGAAGGCGCGCATCAGGCCGTAGGAGACGGTCCCCTTGGGCACCTCGCCGAACCGCTCGAGGACCCGCTTCTTGAGCCCGCGCGAGGCGATGTAGGCGTCGATTAGGCTGGCGAAGACGAGCACGTAGAGCAGCACGATCGAGGCGAGCGCAATGTTCGCGTTCCGCCCGGCGAACAGGACGCCGAGCACCACCACGAACGACGCCGGGAGGAAGAACTCTCCGAGGTTCCACCGGGCGTCGATGTAGTCCCGGACGAACCGCCGGACCGGGCCGCGGTCCCGGGCGGGCAGGTAGCGCTCGTCGCCGGCCGCGAGACCCGCCTGGGCGCGGGCGCGCTCCGCGCGGGTCTTCGCCTTGTCCGACGCCGCGGCTGCCTTGCGGTCGGTGGGGACGAGGGGCCGCTTGTTCGCTGCCTCCGCCTCGCGGCGCTTGGGCGTCGGCCGCCCCTTGCCGGTCTCGCCGGCCGAGGAGTCCTGCGGACCGTTGACCGAGTCTGCCGGGGGCTGGGGGTCGTTCTGCTGCTTCGCCACGAGGACTCAGGGTAGTTGACCCGCCCGGCCCGCTGGCGCACCCGGCCGCGGGCGACGCGTCAGACCGGGGGCGCGGGGTCGTACTGAATGCCCCGCCGGGTCGCGCGGGCGGCGTCGACCGACTCCAACCGCGCCACGAGGTGGAGGGCCATGTCGATGCCTGCGGAGACGCCGGCGGAGGTGACGAGGTCGCCGTCGTCCACGAACCGCGCCTCGGCGTCCACGAGGGCGCTCGGCTCGAGTTCCACGAGTTCGTCGATCGCGTCCCGGTAGGTGGTCACCGCGCGGCCGGCGAGGAGCCCGGCCGCGGCGTACACCAGCGCACCCGTGCACACGCTGGTCAGCAGGGGAGTGGTCGCCCGGGCGTGGCGCACCCAGGCGAGGTGTTCCGGGTCGCGGGCCAGGCGGCGCGTCCCGTCACCCCCGGGGTGGACCAGGACGTGCAACTTCCCGGCGCCGTCGACGTCGTGGTCGGGCAGGATGCGCAGGCCCTTCGCGCACCGCACGCCGGCGCCGTCGCGGCTGAACGTCACCACCCGGGGCCGCAGGGGGGAGTCAGCGGCCCACCACGCGAGCACCTCGTACGGCCCGACCACGTCCAGTTCTTCGACGTCGTCGAACACGACGATGCCGATCCGGATCGGCCCGTCGGTGCCCACGCTGCGCCCCCCGTCGGCCTCAGAGCCCGGGGAGGGCGAGCATCTGGTCGAGGGCGACGCGGGCCCAGTGGGCGTCGTCGGCGTCGACCACGATGCGGTTGACCACCCGCCCCTCGACCAGGGACTCCATCGCCCAGACGAGGTGCGGCAGGTCGATCCGGTTCATGGTCGAGCAGAAGCAGACGGTCGAGTCGAGGTAGTGGATCGTCTTGTCCGGGTGGGCCGCGGCGAGCCGGCGGACGAGGTTCAACTCGGTTCCGATCGCCCAGGCGGAGCCCGGTTCGGCGGCGTCGAGCGCCCGGATGATGTACTCGGTGGAGCCCACCATGTCTGCGGCGTCGACCACCTCATGCTTGCACTCGGGGTGGACCAGCACGGTGACGCCGGGAACCCTGGCGCGGACGTCCGCGACGTTCTTCGCCGAGAAACGACCGTGGACGGAGCAGTGGCCGCGCCAGAGGATCATGCGCGCGCGCTCGAGCTGCTCCTCGGTGAGCCCGCCCGCGGGCTTGTGGGGGTCGAAGACCACGCAGTCCTCGAGCGACAGCCCCAGGCGCTCGACGGCGGTGTTGCGCCCCAGGTGCTGGTCCGGGAGGAAGAACACCTTGCCGTCGCCGTCGACGCCGCCCACCTGGTCGAACGCCCAGCGCAGCGCGACCTCGGCGTTGGATGAGGTGCACACCGTGCCGCCGTGGCGTCCGGTGAAGGCCTTGATGGCCGCGCTGGAGTTCATGTACGTCACCGGCACGGTCCGCTCGGCCACGCCGACGTCCGTGAGGACGTCCCAGCCCTCGTCGACCTGGTGGATGGTCGCCATGTCCGCCATCGAGCATCCCGCGGCGAGGTCGGGCAGGACCACCTGCTGCGCGTCGGAGGTGAGGATGTCCGCGCTCTCGGCCATGAAGTGCACGCCGCAGAAGACGATGAACTCCGCCTCGGGTCGCGCTGCGGCGTTCTGCGCGAGCTTGAACGAGTCCCCGGTGACGTCCGCGAACTGGATGATCTCGTCGCGCTGGTAGTGGTGCCCGAGGACGACGGCGCGCCCCCCGAGGGCGGCGCGGGCCGTCCGTGCGCGCTCGACCAGATCGGGGTCCGACGGCGACGGGAGTGCGCCGACGCACTCCACGCCGCGCTCGGAGGCAAGGTCGACGCCGCGGCCGAGGAGGAACAGGGCACTCGGTGCCGGCTCGGTGAACGCTTCGGGGACAGCGGTCGTGGTCACGTCTCCATGGTCCCACACGGGTACAACGCCTCACCGGGGCCGGCCCGTCCGCGAGCGCGACCCCGCGCGGAGTGCGAGCCGCGACGTCGTACCCTGATGGGAAGAACATCGACGATCCGGGGAACATCGCCGAGTCCCCGCGGGTTGAGGGGATCGAGACCATTGCCTCGACGTCCCCCGATCCCGCACCGGGGCAGCGTCCCGCCGTCCTGCACACGCCCGCGCCAGCAGCCTGGAGACCACCGATGACCGAGACGAGCACCCACGCCGCCACCCACGACGTGGTCCTGACCGACGTCGCCGCCGCGAAGGTGAAGGGACTCCTCGAGCAGGAGGGTCGCGACGACCTGCGCCTGCGCGTGGCGGTCCAGCCCGGCGGCTGCTCCGGCCTGATCTACCAGCTCTACTTCGACGAGCGCCTCCTGGACGGCGACGCCCTGCGCGAGTTCGGCGGCGTGGAGGTGGTTGTGGACCGGATGAGCGTGCCGTACCTCGCTGGGGCCACCATCGACTTCGCCGACACCATCGAGAAGCAGGGCTTCACGATCGACAACCCGAACGCGCAGGGCTCCTGCGCCTGCGGCGACTCGTTCCACTGACAGCCGCGCCGGTTCGCCCGGACGCCCTGAGGACATCGACCCGCCGGGCCACCGGCCCGGCGGCGTCGGGGTGGCGCACAGGTGCCCGTGGCATGCTGAGGGCGCCGCCAGGGGCGGTGCCTACCTCTCGTGAACCGGAGCCACGCGTGCGTCGTCTAGTTCTCCCTCTCCTCCTCGCTGCCGCCCTGGGGCTCACCGGGTGCGGCACCACAGGCGGCGAGGTCGAGGACACCCCGTCGGCAACCCCCACCACCCAGACGGTGGAGGTCGGCAACGAGGGGCCGTTTCCTGAGGTGAGCGGAGCGTTCGGGGAAAAGCCGAGTCTGGTGTTCCCGGACGCGGAGCCTTCGGGCGGGCTGCAGGCCGAGGTGCTCGTTCCTGGAGACGGCGACGTAGTCGGGCCCGGCGACCTGATCGTGGTCAACTACCTCGGTCAGGTCTGGGATGGCGACGTGTTCGACAACTCCTATGACCGGGGCTACCCCGCCCCGTTCCAGATCGGCATCGGTCGAGCCATCCAAGGCTGGGACGCCGTTCTCGTGGGGCAGCAGACGGGCAGCCGGGTGGTCATGACGATCCCGCCCGAGTACGGCTACGGCTCCGCAGGCAACTCCGCGGCGGGGATTGCCGGCACGGACACCCTCACCTTCGTGGTCGACATCATCGACACGTACCACCCGGACGTGGCCGGCTCGCCCGACGCCGTGCCGACGCCGGAGGCCGCGAGCGTGACCCCGGTCATCGAGGGCAACCTCGGTCAGCCGGCGACCATCTCGATTCCGGAGGGCGCCCCGGGGCCCACCGAGAGTTCGACCACGGTGCTCGCCACCGCGGCCGGCGCTCCCGCCCAGCCGGGACAACTCGTGGTCCAGTACGCCTTGACGTTCTGGGACAACACGAACCAGCAGTCGACCTGGGTCATGGGCTCTCCGGCCGCGCCCGAGATCGGGACCGGTGGCGTCTTGGACAGACTCGTCGGAGTTCCGGTGGGTAGCCGAGTTCTCATCGAGCTCCCCGCCGAGGGTGAGACGCAGGCGATCGCCGTCGTCTTGGACATCGTGGCCCAGATCTCGACCACGGCCGGCTGACCGCGAAGCGCGGGAGACGCGTCTGTTCAGGCGGTGCGCGGCGCGACGATACGCACGGCCAGGCGCCAGGTTCCGGGCTCGGATTCGGTGATCTCCAGCACCTCGTGCCCGCGTAGGCGGGCCCACGCCGGGATGTCGTGCCGAGCCGCGGGATCTGTCGCGATGACCACCACGAGGGCCCCAGGGGCAAGCCCCCGGGCCACCTTGGCCAGCGCGATGACCGGGAGCGGGCAGCGCTGCCCGGTGGCGTCCAGGAGGACGGCGCCCGCGCCGTCGGGCGTGCTGATCGTCACAGGCCCTCCACGCCGAGGAGGGCGCGAACCCGCGCCACGGCACCGGGCAGGACGTCGCAGAACCGGTGGACCGACGCCGCCTCGGTCCCCGCAGGAAGGACCACCCGCACGTTCCCGTGGGTGAGCACGCCCATGGCGGTGAGGACGTGGCTGGGCTCGAGCGTGGACGACGTGCACGCCGAGCCCGAGCCGACCGCGAAACCGAGGCGGTCCAACTCGGTGACCAGGGCCTCGCCGTCCACGAACAGGCAGGAGAAGGTCACGACGTGGGGGAGCCGGTCCTCGGGATCCCCGACGACGACCACGTCGGGCACCTCCTGCGCGATCCGCGCGCGCATCACGTCCACCAGCGCCCGCCGTCGGGCGTCCTCGGTCGCGCGCTCGGCGAGTGCGGCCTCCAGGGCCGCGGCCGCCGCCAACGCGAGCGGGACGCTCACGCCACCGGGGAACCAACCGGCCTCGGCGTCGTCCTCCGGCCATGCCCGCGACCACCGCACGCGGCGGCGGACCGCAAGCAGCGCGACCCCCGAGGGTCCGCCCCAGTCCGCCGGATCGGCCGCGAGCACGTCCCAGTCCGGGCCGACCGCCACGTGTCCGAGGCTCGCCCCGGCGTCGACCAGGAGCGGCACCCCGGCTGCCCGCGCCGCCGCGAGGACCTCGGCCACGGGCTGGCGGGTGCCGACCTCCCCGTTTGCGTGCTGCAGGGCGGCGAGCGCGCAGCCGGGCCCGGCGATGGTGCGGTTCAGGGCGTGGACGTCCACTCGCCCGGTGGCGTCCACCGGGACCACGTCGACGCGCCCCTCGGCGTGCCGCCTCGTGGCGAGCGTCGCCGCGTGGAGCACCGCGGCACGTTCGACAGCGCTCACGGCGACCGTCCCGCCCACGCGTCGGCGGCCGGCAGCCACGCCGAGCACGGCGTGGTGCAGCGCCTGGGTGAGCGATGGCGCGAAGTGGACTTCCTCCGTGCGGGCACCGACGGCGGCGGCGAGGGACTCCCGAGCGCCGTCGAGCAGAAGTCGTGCGCGACGTCCCTCGGAGTGGAGCCGTCGTGGGTCGGCCCAACCCTCCGAGAGGGCGGCGTCCAGCGCGGCGCGTCCCCGAGGATGGAGCGGCGCCCGTCCACCCGCGTCGAGGTAGGTCCGTCTGTCCGCGAAGGTGAGTGGCGGTGCGCCGTCCGTCATGCTGACACCCTAGGTCCGCCGCCGTTCCCGATGAGAGTGCGGCAGGTGCCGAGAGTGCCAGGTCGGCACTCGGTGAACGCCCCGGTGGATACGACGTCGGTGAGGCACGAACCGCCTGTTGAGCGCTAGTGTGTGGGGTTACAGGACAAAGGTCCTAGGCGTTCGGTGGCCGCTACCCGGCACCGAGCCGCGCACGACGTCGTCGAAAGGCCGCATCCGTGCCCACGCCCCCCCATCGCACGAGGCGAAGGACGTTCGCGCGCACCGGAGTCCTCGCGCTCGCCGTGGCGCTCCTCAGCGCAGGTTGCGCCGTCGAGAACGTCGAGCGGGGCTTCCTGCCCGGCGAACCCGGCGTGACTAACCAGACCGACCGGATCGTGACCTTGTGGACCGGGTCATGGATCGCGGCGCTCGCCGTCGGTGTTCTCGTGTGGGGCCTCACCGTCTGGTGCGTGGTGGTGTACCGCAAGCGCAAGGGTGACGAGACGCTTCCCGTCCAGCTGCGCTACCACGTTCCGCTGGAACTGATGTACACCGTGGTCCCGATCCTCATGATCGGCGTGCTCTTCTTCTACACGCAGCGGGACATGGGCGCGATCGTGGACACGTCCGCGGAGCCTGACGTGCAAGTTGGCGTCTACGGGAAGATGTGGAGCTGGGACTTCAACTACCTGGACGAGGGGGTCTGGGAGTCCGGCGTCCAGGCGACCAACAACGGCGAACCGGGCGTCGAGGAGACCCTCCCGACGCTCTACCTGCCGGTGGGTGAGCGTGTCGAGTTCACCCTCAACTCGCGAGACGTCATCCACTCGTTCTGGGTTCCGGCGTTCCTGTTCAAGATGGGCGTGATCCCGGGGAGGACCAACGTGTTCCAGGTGGTTCCGGAACGCGAGGGGCTCTACCAGGGCAAGTGCGCAGAGCTCTGCGGCGAGTACCACTCGGACATGCTGTTCAACGTCGCCGTGGTCTCGCGTGAGGAGTTCGACGCGCACATGGACGAACTCCGAGCACTGGGGCAGACCGGCGAACTCGGTGCGGAACTCGACCGGGGCATGAGCGCCGAGGAGGCGAAGGGCTGATGGCTACGACGACGACGCCCACCATCCCGGGCCTGGAGCCGTCGCGGCAGAACTTCGGCCGCACGGTGGTGAAGTGGATCACCTCCACCGACCACAAGACGATCGGGTACATGTACCTGATCTCGTCGTTCGTGTTCTTCTGCATCGGTGGCCTGATGGCCCTGGTCATCCGGGCCGAGCTCTTCGAGCCGGGGATGCAGGTCCTGCAGAGCAAAGAGCAGTACAACCAGTTCTTCACGATGCACGGCACGATCATGCTGCTGCTCTTCGCGACCCCGCTCTTCGCCGGGTTCGCGAACGTGCTCGTCCCGTTGCAGATCGGCGCGCCGGATGTGGCCTTCCCGCGGATGAACATGTTCGCGTACTGGCTATACCTCTTCGGCGGCCTCATCGCGTGCGCGGGCTTCTTCACGCCGAAGGGCGCCGCGAGCTTCGGCTGGTTCGCCTACGCGCCGCTGTCCTCGACCACCTTCTCACCGGGCGTCGGGGGGGATCTCTGGGTGGTCGGCCTCGCGATGACCGGCTTCGGCACGATCTTCGGTGCCGTCAACTTCATCACCACGATCATCACGATGCGCGCACCGGGCATGACGATGTTCCGGATGCCCATCTTCACCTGGAACATCCTCATCACATCGATCCTCGTGCTGATGGCGTTCCCCGTGCTGGCCGCGGCCTTCTTCGGACTTGCGGCGGACCGCATGTTCGGGGCGCACATCTTTGACCCGGCTACCGGCGGTGCCATCCTCTGGCAGCACCTCTTCTGGTTCTTCGGCCACCCCGAGGTCTACATCATCGCGCTGCCGTTCTTCGGGATCGTCTCCGAGATCCTCCCGGTGTTCTCCCGCAAGCCGATCTTCGGCTACAAGTGCCTGATCTTCGCGACCATCGCCATCGGGGCGCTCTCCGTCTCGGTGTGGGCGCACCACATGTACACGACGGGCGCGGTGATGCTCTCCTTCTTCGCGCTCATGACGATGCTCATCGCTGTGCCGACCGGAGTGAAGTTCTTCAACTGGATCGGCACCATGTGGCGCGGGAAGCTGACCTTCGAGTCGCCGATGCTCTGGTCCATCGGCTTCCTGGTGACGTTCCTCTTCGGTGGCCTGACCGGGGTGATCCTCTCGAGCCCCGCCCTCGACTTCCACCTCTCCGACAGCTACTTCGTGGTGGCGCACTTCCACTACGTGGTGTTCGGCACGGTGGTTTTCGCGATGTTCGCCGGCTTCTACTTCTGGTGGCCCAAGTTCACCGGAAAGATGCTCAACGACCGCCTCGGCAAGGTCCACTTCTGGCTGCTGTTCATCGGTTTCCACACGACGTTCCTCGTGCAGCACTGGCTCGGCGTGATCGGTATGCCCCGGCGGTACGCCGACTACCTGGCGGAGGACGGCTTCACCCTCGGCAACCAGGTCTCGACGGTCGGCTCGATCGTCCTGGCCGCCTCCACGCTGCCGTTCCTGTGGAACGTCTACATCACCTGGCGCTCCGCGCCCAAGGTGACGGTCGACGACCCGTGGGGGTACGGGATGTCGCTGGAGTGGGCCACATCCTGCCCGCCGCCGCGCCACAACTTCGTCTCGCTTCCTCGTATCCGGTCGGAGCGCCCCGCATTCGACCTGCACCATCCCGAGGTCGCGGCGCTCGACCACGCTGAGCCCGATCGCCAGCTGCTCGACCAGTTCGCCGGAGGTTCCCGATGAGCACCGAACCCACGACGGCGCGCAAGCCGCTGCGTACCGAGGCCTACCTCTTCGCCGGCAGCGCGGGCATCTTCCTGGTGCTGGGAGCGATCTACGCCTACCTGACCTGGACCTACCGCGATCAGATCGAACCGGTCGGCATGGTCGCGCTGCTTCTCCTCGGTGGCCTGGGTGGTCTCGTCGGGGCGTACCTCTGGGTCCTCGGCAACCGGGTGGATCCGCGCCCGGAGGACAACCCTCTCGGGGAGATCGAGGAAGGCGCCGGAGAGGTCGGGGTGTTCAGCCCCTGGAGCTGGTGGCCGTTGGTCCTGGGCATCGCCGTGGCCCTGGTCTTCCTAGGACTCGCGCTCGGCTTCTGGATCAGCGGAGTGGGAGCCGTGCTCGCCGTGATCGGCCTGGTCGGTCTCCTCTTCGAGTTCTCTCGCGGCCAGCACGCTCACTAGGCGACGGCCGCCGGCTGCACCCTCGAAGGGTGCTGACGCCCTCGACGTCGGTCTGCACAGCTAGCACAGAAAGAATCACAAGGCGATGGCCCTGGCACCCGTGAACGGGTTGCCAGGGCCATCGAATTGTGCGGGCAGGCGGACCCGGCATACGTCCTAGGCGGGCACGATGAGGCCGGTCGTGCGGGTGCGGGCGGCCTCGAAGCGAGCGCTGACGTCGGACCAGTTGACCACGTTCCAGAACGCGGTCACGTAGTTGGCCTTGACGTTGAGGTACTGCAGGTAGAACGCGTGCTCCCACATGTCGAGCATCAGGAGCGGGACCAGGCCGATCGCGAGGTTGGCCTGCTGGTCGTACAGCTGGACCACGACGAGCTTCTGGCCGATGGACTCCCAGGCGAGGATGGCCCAGCCGGATCCCTGAACGCCGTTGGCCACGGCGGAGAAGTGCGCGGTGAAGCCCTCGAAGGAACCGAAGTGCTCATCGATAGCCGCGGCGAGTTCGCCGTCCGGTCGCTCGCCGCCCTCGGGTGAGAGGTTCCGCCAGAAGACGGAGTGGTTGACGTGGCCGCCCAAGTTAAACGCAAGGTTCTTCTCGAGCATGTTGACGGCGTCGAAAGCGCCCTTCTCCCGGGCCTCCGCGAGGCGCGCCAGTGCGGCGTTCGCGCCGGCCACGTACGCGGCGTGGTGCTTGCCGTGGTGCAGTTCCATGATCTTGCCGGAGATGTGGGGCTCGAGTGCCCCGTAGTCGTACGGCAGGTCGGGGAGCGTGTAGTCGGCCATGTGGGTTTCCTCCGTTCGGAGGGTGGTCCGCCCGGTGCGGGCCACCGGTCGAGGCACGCGGCGACCGCGGAGCGTAGCGCGGTGATGTCACCGGGTACCCCAGGTCGGGTGTCTGAGCCCTCCTGATGGCTCGGGCACCCGGTGGGCCGGCGTCACCCGTTGCCGGGTGTGCCGGACGTCGTGAGTGCCGGTGCTTCGCCGGCTCCGGTGATGGCGTCGTGCTCCCCGTGGGACTGTGCGGCGGCGAGTTCGGCCGGCGTCACCGGGGCGATGCGGTCCTGGTAGAAGAAGCGGGACACCGCGCGTCGCAGGCGGTCCAGCCGGTAGCCCTTGCGCCGAACCCCGCGGGCGTCCGTGGCGGGTGCGATCTCGCGGATCGTGGGCGAGTCGTAGGAGACCAGGACCCAGCGCTCGTACTCGTCGAGTGGCTTGTGGACCTCGATGTACTCGCCTGAGGCGAACCGGACAATCGTTCCGGTCTCGCGTCCGTGAAGGACGATCTCGCGGTCGCGGCGCTGGAGTCCGAGGCAGATGCGCTTGGTTGCCCAGAACGCCACGACGGGCAGGACGAAGAGCAGCACCCGGATCACGTTGGTGATGAGGTTGATGGAGAGTCTGAAGTGGGTCGCGACGATGTCGTTCGCTCCGGCCACGGCCAGCACGACCATGGCGGACAGGAACGCGACACCGATGCCTGTGCGGACGGGCCGGTTACGAGGACGGTCGAGTACGTGGTGCTCGTTCTTGTCCCCGGTCGCGAAGGCCTCGATGAAGGGGTACAGCGCGAAGCCGCCGAGCAGGATGCCCGGGAGGACCATGGCCGGGACGATGACGTTGAACGGGATCGTGAAGCCGGCGATGACCACTTCGGCGGCCCCGGGCATGATCCGGACCGCGCCGTCCATGAAGAGCATGTACCAGTCGGGCTGTGCGCCGGCCGAGACGGGGGACGGGTCGTAGGGGCCGTAGTTCCAGATCGGGTTGATGGACATCGTGGCGCCCATGAGGGCCAGGACGCCGAAGACCACGAAGAAGAACCCGCCGGCCTTGGCCATGTAGATCGGGAACAGCGGGAGGCCGACCACGTTGGTGTTCGACCGGCCAGGACCGGGGTACTGGGTGTGCTTGTGCACCACGACGAGCATGAGGTGGGCGGCGACGAGGGCGAGGATCAGGCCGGGGATGAGGAGCACGTGTGCCGTGAAGAGCCGCGGGATCAGGACCTCGCCCGGGAATTCCCCGCCGAAGATGAGGAACGAGGCGTAGCTGCCGATGACGGGCACGGCTTTGGTGATGCCGTCGGTGATGCGCAGGCCGTTCCCCGAGAGCACGTCGTCCGGGAGCGAGTAGCCGGAGAAGCCGGCGACGAGGCCGAGCACCATGAGGGTGAAGCCGATGAGCCAGTTGAGCTCTCGAGGTTTCCGGAAGGCGCCGGTGAAGAAGACGCGCATCATGTGAACCACGATCGCTGCCATGAAGACCAGGGCTGCCCAGTGGTGGATCTGGCGCATGAGGAGGCCGCCACGCACCTCGAACGAGAGGTGCAGCGTCGAGGCGAAGGCCTCGGACATCGTGACACCCTGCATCGCCACGGGGAGGGCGTCGTCGGGGTAGGTCACCAACGTCATCGATGGGACGAAGAACATCGTGAGGAACGTGCCCGAGAGCAGGAGGACGACGAAGCTCCAGAGAGCCATCTGCCCGAGTTCGAACGACCAGTGGTCCGGGAAGACCTTGCGGGCGAACTCCTTCACCGCCTTGGCGGCGCCGACACGGGTGTCGAGGAAGTCGCCGGTCGCCCCTGCGGCGCGGCCTACCGTCGAGGTGCTCACTTCAGACGCTCCCAGAAACTAGGTCCGACGGGTTCGGTGAAGTCGCTCTGGGCGATCAGGTAACCCTCGTCGTCCACGGTGATCGGCAACTGCGGCAGCGGGCGCTTCGCGGGGCCGAAGAGGACCTTGGCGCCGTCGGCCACGTCGAAGGTCGACTGGTGGCAGGGGCACAGCAGGTGGTGCGTTTGCTGCTCGTAGAGCGCGACGGGGCAACCGACGTGCGTGCAGATCTTCGAGTAGGCGATGATTCCCTCGTACGACCAGCCCTTGCGGTCCTCCGCCTCCGTGAGGTCGCGGGGATCGAGGCGCAGGAGGATGACCACCGCCTTCGCCTTCTCCTCCAGGTAGTGCGGCTCGTCCGGCAGGCCCTCGGGCATGACGCTGAAGATGGAACCGATCGTGACGTCGGATGCCTTGATGGGGACGTCGGTGGGGTCGATGGCGAGCCGGCGACCGGCGCGCCACGCCGTCTGCTTGAGGGCGCCCACGTCCCAGCTTCCGCCGAGGTTGCCGACGAGCGGCACCACGAAGGGCAGAGGAGCCAAGGCGACGGCGCCGACGAGGGCCCCCTTCAGGAGAGGCCTCCGCCCGATTCCCGAGTCCGCGGCGCCGTCCTTGAGCATCTGCACGGCGGTCTCGCGAACGTCGTCGTCGCTTCGGATCGGGTGCCTCTCGTCGACGCGTTCGACGTCGCTCATGAGCGTCTTCGCCCAGTGGATCGCCGCGAGGCCGATGCCGGTCATCCCGAGGGCGAGACCGACGCCGAGGACCAGGTTGGAGGTGCGCACCGAGGCGATGGTGCCTTCGAGAGGGAGGGCGAAGTAGGCCCAGAGCGCGGCGATGGTGCCGAGGATGGAGATCCCGAAGAGGACCGCGACCTGGCGTTCCGCGCGCTTGGCGGCGTCCGGGTCGGAGTCGGCGCGGCGGTGCCGGTGCGGGGGAAGTCCGGGGTTCTCGAACCGCTCGGCGACCTCGCCGGTCGCGTGCCCGCGCGGAGCCACGGTGCCGTGGCCGTGCGGCGACTGCTGGGTGCTCATGAGGACTTGACTCCAAACCACACGGTCGTCGCGATGAGGAGGCCGATGCCGACCACCCAGGCCCAGAGACCCTCGCTCACCGGGCCGAGCGAGCCGAGGTCGAGGGCACTGGTGTTGCCATCCCGCTGCGCGACGAGGTAGGCGATGATGTCGCGCTTCTCGTCGGGCGTGAGGTTGGCGTCGTTGAAGACCGGCATCGACTGCGGGCCCGTCAGCATGGCCTGGTAGATGTTCCTGGGCTCAACCTCGTCGAGCGGGGGAGCGTACTTGCCCTGCGAGAGCGCCCCGCCGGCGCCGACCGCGTTGTGGCACTGAGCGCAGTTCGTGCGGAAGAGCTCCATGCCGCGGGCGGCGTTGCCCAGCGCCGGGTCGACCATCTCATCGCTCGGGATGGACGGCCCGGCTCCGAGGCTCGCGACGTAGGCAGCCAGTGCGGCGATCTGCTCGGCGTCGAGCTGGGGCGGCTTGACCTCGGCCTGCGGGGCGTTGGCCGCCATGGGCATGCGGCCCGTGCTCACCTGGAAGTCCACGGCTGCGGCGCCGACGCCTATCAGGGAGGGACCGTTCTGGGTGCCCTCGGCATTGACGCCGTGGCACGTGGCGCAGTTCGCCTGGAAGATCTCCTTCCCCAGGGCGATCTGGTCAGCCGACGCCGGAGCCGCCGCCGCCGGTTGAGGAGCCAGCGCCGCGTAGGCGCCGCCGATCACGAGCAGGGCCAGCGAGACGAGCACCACCGGCGCGAACCGATGGCGTCTGCGGGCGGCGAGTGCCTTCACGTCGGCGTTCCTCGTCTGGAGTCGGGGCGGGGGCGAGAAGCGGTGCCTGGCGCAGAGACGGCCCGGCGCCAGGGATGGGTCAGCGCAAGAGGTAGATCACGGAGAACAAGGCGATCCAGACCACGTCGACGAAGTGCCAGTAGTACGAGACGACGATCGCGCTGGTGGCTTCGTGGTGGCCGAAGCGCCGTGCTGCGAAGGACCGGCCGATCACGAAGAGGAAGGCGATGAGGCCACCGATCACGTGGAGCCCGTGGAACCCGGTGGCGAGGTAGAACACGGAGCCGTAGGCGCTGGAGGAGAGGGTGAGGCCCTCGTGGACCAGTTCGGAGTACTCCGTGATCTGACCGGCGATGAAGTAGGCGCCCATGAGGTACGTGAGGACGAACCACTCCTGCATGCCCCACCGGCGCAGGTCCAGCAGGGATCCGGTGCGCCGTGCCTGGAACCGCTCGGCTGCGAACACGCCCATCTGGCAGGTGACCGAGCTCGCGACCAGCACGATCGTGTTGACCAGCGAGAACCTCACGTTGAGCAGCGAGGACTCCGTCGCGAAGAGCTCGGGATCCACGGCGCGGTGCGTGAAGTACATCGCGAAGAGGCCTGCGAAGAACATGAGCTCGCTCGAGAGCCACACGATGGTGCCGACCGAGACCGTGTTCGGGCGGTTGACGCTCAGATGAGGGGTGCGCAGTGCGGCCGATGCAGACACAGCGTCATTATTGCCTGATCAGGGCGCTTCGAGGCTACTCACGTGGCGAATGCGTCGGACGAAAGTCCCAAGTTGCCACCGCCACCGGAGGCCGTGACCGAATCGTGACCTGAGCGCGGCCCCGGGCTGTGGTGCCGACTTCTCCCAGCCCTCTCCCCAGCAGGCGCGGCGGAGAGCGGACGCCGCACTACCATGCTCGTCAGTCTCAGCCGATCCGGAGGACGCGATGACCAGCACGCAGGCCGTTCCCTGCCGCCACGATGCCGCCACTGGCCAGGTCGAGGTGCTGATCTACAGCGACGACTCGTCCACGCGGGCCGAGGTGCGCCAGGCGGTCGGCCGTCGCGCCGGCGCCGACCTCCCGCAGATCGCGTGGACCGAGACGGCCACCCATGCCGCCGTCGTCGAGCATGCGGAGTCCGGCCGCTTCACGCTCCTGGTCCTCGACGGTGAAGCGGCCAAGGCCGGTGGCCTCGGCATCTGCCGGCAGCTCAAGGCGGAGATCTACGAGTGCCCGCGGATCGTGGTCCTGATCGCGCGCCCGCAGGATGCCTGGCTCGCCGCCTGGTCCGAGGCCGACGCCGTGATCAGCGCACCCTTGAACCCGCTCGAGGTGCGTGACGTGATCGCCGGTCAGCTGCGGGAGGCCGCTGCATGAGCGACGTCGGAGCGCCCACCTGGCCCGCACTGCTGACGAGCCTCATCGCGGGTGAGGACCTGCCCGCCGCGCGGACGTCATGGGCCATGGACCAGGTGATGTCGGGCGAGACGAGCCCGGTGGTCCTGGCCGGCTTCCTCGTCGCGCTGCGGGCGAAAGGCGAGACGGTCGACGAGCTCGCGGGGCTCGCCGACTCGATGCTCGCGCACGCCGTGCCGATCGACGTGCCCGGCAATGCCGTGGACGTCGTCGGGACGGGCGGAGACCGGCACCGGAGCGTCAACGTCTCGACCATGGCCGCTCTCGTTGTCGCAGGCGCCGGTCCCACGGTGGTCAAGCACGGCAATCGGGCGGCGACCTCGGCGAGCGGGTCCGCCGACGTGCTCGAGGCGCTCGGGGTGCGGCTCGACATGCCGGCCGAGAGGGTCGCGCAGACCGCGACGTCGGTGGGCATCACGTTCTGCTTCGCCCAGGTGTTCCACCCGTCCTTCCGCTTCGCCGGACCCACGCGCCGTGACCTGGGCATTCCGACGACCTTCAACTTCCTCGGGCCCCTGACCAACCCGGCCCGGCCACGGGCCGCGGCGATCGGCGTCGCGGACCGCCGGATGGCTCCGCTCATGGCCGGGGTACTTGCCGTACGCGGCACCTCCGCGCTCGTCTTCCGCAGCCATGACGGTCTCGACGAACTGGCGACGACGGCGCCCGCGGACGTGTGGGAGGTCTCCGGCGGCGAGGTGACGCACCACGTGCTGGACGCGCGCGAGGCGTTCGGCATGGCGCCCGCGAGCCTGGAGGACCTGCGCGGTGCGGACGCCGCGCACAACGCCCGTGTGGTCCGCGCGATGCTCAGTGGCGAGCGTGGTCCGGTGCGCGACGCCGTGCTGCTCAACGCTGCGGCGGCGCTCGTCGCGGACGGCTCGACGCCGGGGACCGCCTCGGGATCGCTCGAGGACCGCCTGCGGGCCGGCCTCGTGGCTGCGGCGCACTCGGTGGACTCCGGGGCGGCGGGGCGGGTGCTCGACTCCTGGGTCGCCGTCGACCGCTGAGGATGGAGGGCCGCCCGCTTCTCGCTGCCTGCGGTCAGTCGTCGAGCCCGATGGCGAACGCGGCCTCGAGGTCGTGGTGCGAGTACGCCTGGAACGCGATGTACGTGCGGGTGCCCCGGACGCCGTCGACCTTCCCCAGGCGGTCGGCGACCACGGAGGCGAGTTCCTCGTGGTGGCGGACGCGGGCGATCGCGATGAGGTCGACGTCCCCGGTCACCGAGTACACCTCGCTGATCCCGTCGAGGTCGGCGACGGCGGCTGCGACCTCGGGGATACGGGCGACGTCGGCGTCGATGAGCACGATCGCGGTGAGCATGGTGTCCTCCGGCGGGTAGTCCTGGTCGAGGGGCGGTCGGCTCCGGTGCTGCCGGGCCTGCCGTCCGTTGTCCGCATCATGCCGCGCCAACGGCCCTGGAGTGGGCGCCCGGGAGCGCGGCGAGAGATGCGGCTGCCCCCGCCACCGGCCACGCCCACGTCCAGGGGTGGTCGGCCTCCACGATCCGTGTGCCTGGTTCCTCGAGCCACGCCGCGATCAGGTCGCTCTCCTCGGCCGTCGCGGCGCCGCAGAGCCGATCCGGTCGAGGAACGGCCTCCGCGGACTCCTCCAGGGCCCGGATCGTGGACCACGGATCGACGCCGCGGGGCACGGTTGCGGTCCCGGCCAACCGGCCGTACCGAGCGAGGACGACCTCCCAGCGTCCCGCCTCGGCGCGGCGGGCGGCGACGACTCGTGGGCAGGTGACCAGCGGGAGCAGGCGCTGCGTCCGTGCACCGGCGCGCAGGAAGGCCCTCAGGTTGTCCCGGGTCTCGGCTGCCTCCTCGTAGCGCTCTTCCGAGGCCAGCCGTTCGATCCGGCCACCGATCGCGCGGACGACCTCCGTCACGTCCTCGGTCAATGCCCGGGCCACCTGCTCGACGAGTGCCCGGTAGTCACCGTGACCCTGCGCCCCCGTGCAGGGCGCCCCGCACCGACCCATCTCCGCGAGGGCACAGGCGTGCGCATCGGGGCGCGGGTTCCGGGGGAGTCGTGGTGTGCACCGGCGCAGCGGGAAGGCGGCGGTGACGGCCGCCGCGGCCGCCTCCGCGGCGGACCGGGAGGGAAACGGCCCGATGCCGATCGGGGCGGCGCTGAACGGGATCGAGCGCACCACCGAGAGCCGAGGGAACGGTTCGTCCGTCAGCACGAGCCACGGCTCGCGTTCCGGCAGCCGCGAGCGCCTGTTGTAGGAGGGCTTGTGCTCGGCGATGAGGCGCAGTTCGCGGACCCGTGCCTCAAGAACTGTCTCGCACGGCACCGGCCGCACGTGATCCGCCAGTCGCAGCATCTCTCCCATGCGCGACCGCTTCTCGGCTGCCGTGAAGTAGCTGCGGACGCGCCGGCGGATGTCGACGGCGGTCCCGACGTACAGCACCTCCTCCGCGGCGCCGACGAACATGTAGACGCCGGGGCCTGATGGCAGGCCGTCGGCGAGGCCGGCCTTGCGCCGGCGCGCGTGCGGGACCGGGTCGGACGCTGTGACGAGGTCCTCGAGGTGGGTGACGCCGAGCGGCGCCATCCGGCCGAGGAGGCCGTGGAGGACGTCGACGGTGGCGCGGGCGTCGTCCAGGGCTCGGTGGTTCGGGGTGGTGGTCGCCCGGAACAGAGCGGCCAGCGACGACAACTTGTTGTTGGGGGCCTCGTCGCGCGTCACCACGCGCCGCGCGAGCGCGACCGTGTCGACGACGACCGGCCGCGGCCACGGCATGTCCAGACGCGTCGCGGCGGCGCGCAGGAACCCGACGTCGAACGCCGCGTTGTGCGCCACGAGAACAGCACCGCGGGCGAACTCGAGGAAGGACGGGAGGACCTCGGCGATCCGAGGTGCACCCACGAGCATGGCGTCCGTGATCCCCGTGAGGACGGTGATCATCGGGGGGACGGACGTCCCGGGGTCCACGAGCGTCTGGAACTCGCCGAGCACCTCGCCCCCGCGCACCTTCACGGCACCGATCTCGGTGATCGCGCAACTTGCCGGCGATCCACCGGTGGTCTCGAGGTCCACCACCACGAACGTGGTCTCCGCCAAGGGCAGGCCGACCTCGTCGAGTCCCAGTTGGCGAGGTGTGCCGTGCTCCGACCGCGTGCGGTCCAGGAGGTCCAGGCGACGGCCGGGGCGGGTGGGTAGGAGCGCGTTCTCGGGCACGCCCGACACGCTAGGAGGACCCACCGACATCGTCGCGATGACGCCCCGCGAGGGCGTGCGTCGAGCTGGTGCGTCCACGGGCGACCGCTGGCGGTGCTGGTCATGGCGGACGCGGTACGCCGGGCGGCGGGCGCTGGGCGGCGGCGCCGGGCGGTCGATGTCAGTGGTCCTGGTTACCGTCCGAGGCATGGTCATCGACTGCGACACCTGCACGATGCGCGACGTCGCCTGCACCGACTGCGTCGTCTCCTTCCTCACGATCTGCGTGCGAAGCGGGGACCGGGTACGCCCGGCGGGACCGGGTACACCCGACCTGAGCGAGGCCGAGAGCCGTGCGATCGCGGTGCTCGCGCACTCCGGGCTCGTTCCACCGCTTCGGTTGCGCAGTGAGTCGGCGCGAACGGGTTGAGCAGCGCGCTCGGGGTGAGCGGCGCCCTCGGGTCGAGCCGCCGCCCGCGAACGCCGCGACCCGCCGGCCTGGTCGACCGCTGCGCCGGAGCGACCGATGGCGGCGCGTCAGGACGGCGGCGCTGCCTCGGCCGCGGTGCCGTAGATGCGGTCGACGTCGGCCGCGAAGTCGGCGAGCACCAGGTGGCGCTTCACCTTGAGCGACGGTGTGAGGTAGCCGTTGTCGACCGTGAAGTCGCCGTCCAGCACCATGTAGGTGCGGATGGACTCGGCACGCGAGACCGCCTCGTTCGCGCGCTCGACGGCGCGGTCCAGGTGCTCTCGGACGAAAGGATCTGTCGCCGCCTGACTGACGGACATCGCCGGCTTCCCGTGGCCGCTCAGCCAGAGCGGCAGCATCTCGGGGTCCAGGGTGATGAGGGCCCCGACGAAGGGCCGTGCGTCGCCGACGACGACGCACTGGCTCACCAGCGGGTGGGACCGCACGCGGTCCTCGAGCACGGCGGGGACCACGTTCTTGCCCGCCGCCGTGACGATGATCTCCTTCTTGCGGCCGGTGATGCGCAGGAACCCGTCCGCATCGAGGCTGCCCAGGTCACCGGTGTGGAACCACTCTCCGGTGAACGCCTCGACCGTGGCCTCCGGGTTGCTCCAGTACCCGCGGAACACCGGGACGCCGGTGACGAGGACCTCGCCGTCGTCGGCGATGCGGACACCGGTTCCCGGCAACGGTGGGCCTACCGAACCGATCTTCACCCTGTCCGGCACGTTGACGGTGGCCGGCGCCGTCGTCTCGGTGAGTCCGTAGCCTTCGAGGACCGTCAGGCCGAGCCCTCGGTAGAAGTGACCCAGTCGTTCGCCCAGCGGCGCCCCGCCCGAGATGGCCCAGTTCACGCGACCGCCGAGGGCCGCTCGGAGCTTGCGGAGCACCAGGAGGTCGGCGAGGCGGTGCTGGAGCCGGAGGCGCAGTCCGGGCCGCCCGGAGTCCAACGCCCGGGAGTAGGCGATCGCGACGCGCGCGGCGAAGTGGAACACCTTCACCCGCCCGGCGGCCGTCGCCTTCTGCTCGGCGGAGTTGTAGACCTTCTCGAACACCCGCGGGACCGCGAGGAGGAAGGTGGGCCGGAACGTGCCGAAGTCGGCGACGATCTGGCGGGCGTCAGGCGCGTGGCCCAGGGTCGCTCCCGCGGCGATCACCAGGACCTCGATGAACCGGGCGAACACGTGCGCGAGGGGGAGGAAGAGCAGAGTGGACGCCCCCGGGTCCTCGAGGATCACGTGGAGGCGCTCGATCGCATTGAGACTGAGGTCCACGAAGTTGCCGTGGGTCAGTTCCGCGCCCTTGGGACGACCCGTGGTTCCCGACGTGTAGATGATCGTCGCGAGGGTGTCGAGGCCGCAGGCCCGACGGCGAGCGTCCACCTCGGCGTCGTCAACCGTCGCTCCGAGCGAGGTGAGCGTCTCCAGGGCGCCGTCGTCGATGACCCAGACGTGCTCCAACGCGGGCAGTGCCTCCCGCACGGAGGCGACCACCTCGGCGAGTACCGCGGACTCGACCACGAGGGCCCGGGCACCGGAGTCCGCAAGGATCCATTCCACCTGGCTGGGCGAGGACGTCTCGTAGACCGGCACCGGCACGAGGCCGGCGTGCCAGGCCGCGAAATCCAGGATCGTCCACTCATAGCGCGTCCGGGACATGATCCCGAGGCGGTCACCGGGGCGCAGCCCGGCCGCGACGAGCCCCTTGGCGACCGAGGTGACCTCGGCGAGCATCTGCCGGGCAGTTCGGTCGACCCACGCGTCACCGATGCGGCGCCGCAGGAGGACCGCGTCCGGGCGCGCATGCGCGTGCTCGACGAGGAGGTCGCTGATGCTCGTGGCCGGGTCGGTGGAAACCAGCCGAGGCGTGTGGAACTCGTCCATACTGGCTCCGTCGTCAGGGGACGTGGCGCCCCACTGTATCGAGGCCCGGTGGGGCACTGCGGTGGACCGGCGCACCCCCGGACGGGGACTTCCAGCGGACCCCAAGGACGGGAACATGCACGCGATCGGTGTGGACATCGGCGGGACGAAGATTGCTGCCGGCGTGGTGGACGACGACGGCGCGATCCTCGCGAAGCTCCGTCGGGACACCGATCCGGACGAGCCGGGTCAGATCGAGCGCGCGGTGGTGGAACTCGTCGGCGAGTTGCGGCGGGACTTCGAGGTGGCGGCCGTGGGCGTGGCGGCCGCGGGCTTCGTCTCGAGCGACCGGGCGACCGTGATGTTCGC
This sequence comes from Actinomycetales bacterium, assembly GCA_029975645.1. GTDB lineage: Bacteria > Actinomycetota > Actinomycetes > Actinomycetales > JAHECE01 > JAHECE01. Next base: position 40,455 of record JARKOU010000002.1, on the reverse strand, counting down.
CCCGAACATCGCGTGGCGGGACTACCCCCTGCGCGAGCGGGTCGCCCCCTTCATCGACGTGCCGGTCGTGGTGGAGAACGATGCGAACGCGGCCGGCTGGGCCGAGTTCCGGTACGGCGCCGGCCGGGGCGTGCAGGACATGGTGATGCTCACGATCGGCACCGGCTTGGGCGGGGCGATCGTGGTGGGTGGGCAGCTCCTGCGCGGCGCGCACGGCGTGGCGGCCGAGATCGGTCACGTGCGGATGGTGCCGGACGGTCACATGTGCGGGTGCGGGCACGAGGGGTGCTGGGAGCAGTACGCCTCCGGTAGGGCGCTGACCCGCCAGGCGCGCGCCGCCGCGGTCGCCAACCCCGAACGCGCGGCCGCCCTGCTTGCCCTCGCAGGTGGGGAGCCCAAGAAGATCAAGGGACCCTATGTGACCGAGGTGGCGCAGGCCGGAGACGAGCTGGGAATCGAGTTGCTCGCCGAGCTGGGTGAGTGGATCGGGGTGGGCGCGGCCTCCCTGACCGCGGTGCTCGACCCAGCGGCGATCGTGGTCGGTGGCGGTGTGTGCGCGGCGGGCGACCTGCTCCTCGACCCCATCCGCGAGGCGTTCGGGAACGCCCTCTCCGCGCGGGGTCACCGTCCCGAGCCGCGGATCCTGCTGGCCGAGATGCAGAACGACGCCGGGATCGTGGGCGCCGCGGACCTCGCACGCACCTGACGGTCCTCACCGGGACGGGGTGACGGCGCACGCCAGGGCCCCTACCCGAGGGCCCGCGCCCGGAGGCTAGACGACGGCGCCGTCGTCGTGGTCGTCCGGTTCGCGGCGCGAGGGCATGCGCCAGACCAGCAGTCCCACCGAGAGGACGAAGGCGAATCCGCCGAGCACCAGAAGCCCGACGGGCATGTCTCGCCACAGCATGAGGTAGAGGAACACGAGGACGACCGGGGCGACGACGCCCACCCAGCCGAGTGTCAACAGGGGGTCGGCGCCGGTGATCGACGGCGGTTCCGGCGGCTGGTAGCCGGGCTCGTCGTCGTCCTCGACGTCGACATCTGGGCCCAAGGCGAAGTCGCGCGGACCGGGGTGTGGGGCCACCGGAGGTCGCGCCTCCTCCGGCTCGTCCTCAACGCGCCCCTCGTCGGGCTCGTCGGGCGGTAACGTGAGGTCGCCCAGGGCTGCGGTGATCTCCGCGAACTTGAGGTCGACGTCATCTGCGTCCGGCGTCGGCTCGCGATCGTCATCGGGCTCGGGTGTGCGGCCAGCCATGGTCGGCACTCTAGAGTGCGGTGGTGCGGGCGGACGCAGCCGCAGGCGACGACTTCAGCGGCAGCGCGGAGGTGCTCCTTGTTCTACCGGCTCATGAAGGCGACGCTGGGAACCATCCTGCGCGTTTTCTACCAACCCTGGATCCGGGGCGCGGAGCACATCCCGGACGAGGGGCCGGCGATCCTCGCGAGCAACCACCTCGCGGTCATCGACTCGTTCTTCCTGCCGTTGATGATGTCTCGCCGCTTGGTGTTCCTCGGCAAGCAGGACTACTTCACGGGCACGGGCTTCCGTGGGCGGTTCGTCGCCGGATTCATGCGGGGGGTCGGCACGATCCCGGTGGACCGCTCGGGCGGGAAGGCCAGCGAGGCGGCGCTGAACACCGGCCTGAAGGTTCTGCGCGAGAACCAGTTGTTCGGCATCTACCCCGAGGGGACGCGGAGCCCGGACGGCAGGCTCTACCGAGGCAAGACCGGCGTCGCCCGGCTCGCGCTCGAGTCCGGTGCCCCGGTGATCCCGGTCGCGATGATCGAGACCAACATCGCGCAGCCGATCGGGAAGCGGATCCCCAAGTTCCACCGCATCGGCATCGTGATCGGCGAACCGATGGACTTCAGCCGCTACCGGGGCATGGAGAACGACCGGTTCGTCCTGCGCTCGGTCACCGACGAGATCATGTACGCGATCATGACCCTCTCGGGCCAGGAGTACGTCGACATGTATGCGGCGACCATGAAGGCCCGGCTCGCGGGCGGCGACGCCGCCTCGGCTGCCGGACGGGCGGCAGCCCCGGGCGGGCGCCGCGCCCCCGAGACCGGGGTCCCCGGGCCGGCAGAGGGTGAGTCGGGCACCACGCCGCCCGCGTCCGTACGTCGCTGATCCCGCGAATCGGCGGGCCATCGGCCCGATCCGGCGCCCATCCCCTTCGCTAGCATGGAGATGATCGCCCAGGGTTTCGCGGTCGCATCCCGCAACGGAAGGTCTGTACGAACATGTCGGTTCGCCGTGTCGCCCTGCTCACCGCCGGTGGCTTCGCCCCGTGCCTCTCCTCAGCGGTCGGTGGCTTGATCGAGCGCTACACCGAGGTGGCCCCGGAGGTCGAGATCCTGGCCTACACCTACGGCTACCACGGTCTGCTCTCGGGGCACAGCGTGCTCATCGACGACGACGCCCGTGCCCAGGCGCACCTCCTCCACCAGTTCGGCGGCAGCCCGATCGGGAACAGCCGGGTGAAGTTGACCAACATCAAGAACCTCCTCCACCGGGGACTGATCAAGCCGGGTGAGGACCCGCTCGCCGTCGCCGCCGAGCAGCTCCGCAAGGACGGCGTCGACATCCTCCACACGATCGGCGGCGACGACACCAACACGACGGCGGCGGACCTCGCCCGCTACCTCCTGGAGAACCAGTACGACCTCACCGTGGTCGGGCTGCCGAAGACCATCGACAACGACATCATCCCGATCCGGCAGTCGCTCGGCGCCTGGACCGCGGCCGATCAGGGCAGCCAGTTCGCCCAGCGGATCATCGGCGAGCACGCGTCGAACCCACGGATGCTCATCGTCCACGAGATCATGGGCCGCCACTGCGGGTGGCTCGCGGCAGCCACGGCGAAGGAGTACCGCACGTGGCTGGACTCGCGCGAGTGGAACCCGACGATCGGACTGCGGCGCGAGCGGTGGGACGTCCACGCCGTGTTCCTCCCCGAACTCGCCATCGACCTCGACGGCGAGGCCGAGCGGTTGGGCGCCGTGATGGACGAGGTGGGGAACGTCAACATCTTCCTCTCGGAGGGTGCCGGGGTGCCCGAGATCATCGCGGAGATGGAGGCGAACGGCGAGGAGGTCCAGCGCGACCCCTTCGGGCACGTCAAGCTGGACCTGATCAACCCCGGTCAGTGGTTCGCCCGGCAGTTCTCCGAGCGCATCGGTGCCGAGAAGGTCATGGTCCAGAAGAGCGGGTACTTCTCGCGGTCCGCGGCGGCCAACGCCCGTGACCTCGCGCTGATCCGGACGATGACCGACCTCGCGGTGGACTGCGCCCTGCGTGGGGAGTCCGGCGTGATCGGGCACGACGAGCAGGACGACGACACGCTGAAGGCCATCCCCTTCCACCGGATCGCCGGCGGCAAGGCGTTCGATGTCAACGAACGCTGGTTCGTCGAGTTGCTGGCGGAGATCGGGCAGACGCTGAAGCCGGCGGACGTCGTCGGTCACGTCTGAGCCGGCGCGACACACCGGTCGTCGGGCGGGGCTCAGCGCACGCTGCGCAAGGGCCCTGCCTCGCGACCTCTATCCTGATCGCCGTGACCGTCCTCCCCGATCCTGACGTCGTCGCCGGGCTCGACCACTGGCGCACCCTGCACGCCGGACAGCAACCGACCTGGCCCGATCCGGACGCACTCGCCGTCGCGACGGCCGAGCTCGCCGCGTCCCCGCCGCTCGTCTTCGCGGGCGAGGCCGACCGACTCCGCGACCTCCTCGGCAGGGCGGGCCGAGGAGAGGCGTTCCTGCTCCAGGGCGGGGACTGCGCCGAGACCTTCGCCGAGGCCACCGCCGACCGGATCCGCAACAAGATCAAGACGATCCTCCAGATGGCGATCGTCCTCACCTACGGCGCGAGCCTGCCCGTCATCAAGATGGGCAGGATGGCGGGCCAGTACGCCAAGCCGCGTTCCAGCGACGACGAGGCGCGCGACGGCGTCGTCCTCCCCGCGTACCGGGGGGACGCCGTCAACGCACACGACTTCACTCCCGAGTCGCGTCGCCCGGACCCGCAGCGGATGGTGCGGGCCTACCACACCTCGGCCGCGACGCTGAACCTCATCCGGGCGTTCACCGCGGGCGGTTTCGCCGACATGCGCCGTGTGCACGAGTGGAACCGCGGGTTCATGGCGAACCCCGCTTACGCGCGCTACGAGGCCCTGGCCGCGGAGATCGACCGGGCGATCCGCTTCATGGCTGCGGCCGGCGCCGACTTCGACGGGCTGCGCACGGTGGAGTTCTTCTCGAGTCACGAGGCGCTCCTCCTGGACTACGAACGGGCTCTGACCCGATTCGACTCCCGGACCGGGCACCCGTACGACTGCTCGGCCCACTTCCTATGGATCGGCGAGCGCACCCGCGAGATCGACGGCGCCCACGTGGACTTCCTCTCCCGGGTCACGAACCCGATCGGGGTGAAGTTGGGGCCGTCCACGTCCGCGGAGACCGCGCTCGCGCTGCAGGACAAGCTCAACCCCGACGGCGTGCCCGGCCGGCTGACCTTCATCACCCGGATGGGCGCCGGACGGATCCGCGACGTCCTGCCCTCGCTCGTCGAGAAGGTCGAGGCGGGCGGCAACCCGGTCACGTGGGTGTGCGACCCGATGCACGGGAACACGTTCGCCGCCCCGAGCGGGTACAAGACCCGGGACTTCGGCGTGGTGCTCGACGAGGTGAAGGGCTTCTTCGAGGTCCACTCCGCGCTCGGGACGGTGCCGGGTGGCCTGCACGTCGAGTTGACGGGCGACGACGTCACCGAGGTGATGGGTGGCAGCGAGGAGATCGACGACATCGGCCTCAGCCGTCGGTACGAGACGCTCGTGGACCCTCGACTGAACCACCAGCAGTCCCTGGAGATGGCCTTCCAGGTCGCGGAGATGCTGCGGGAGCGCTGATCGTGACCGACGCAGGGGGTCGGGCTGATCATCTCGCCATGCCGATTCCCGGCGGCATCCTCGACGTCCCCCCGGACCGGAGCCTCCCGCCGGGCCAGCGCCTGGTCGGTCGGCTGCCGATCATGCACTACGGACCGGTGCCTAAGCCACGGCCGGAGCGCTGGCGCTTCACGATCGGCGGGGCCACCGCCGACGGCGCGGAACGCGCCTTCGACCTCGAGACCATCCTCGGGCTGCCGCGGCTCGACGTCGTGGCCGACCTGCACTGTGCGACGCATTGGAGCGTGCTGGACCTGCGGTGGTCGGGCGTCCCGGCGCGCGACGTCATCGCCCTTGCCCCGCCCGCGCCGGACGTGGAGCACGTGCTCGTCTTCGCGGAGTACGGGTACGCCGCGACGGTCCGCCTCGAGGACCTGGACTCCGGGCGGGCGATCCTCGCGACGCACCTCGGCGGTGAGGCCCTGACCCCCGAGCGGGGTGCGCCGCTGCGCCTGGTCATCCCGCACCTCTACAGCTGGAAGGGCCCCAAGTGGGTGCGCGGCTGGAACTACCTGACCACGCCGGTCCGGGGGTTCTGGGAGGAACGCGGCTACCACATGCACGGCGACGCGTGGCGCGAGGAGCGGTACGCCTACCAGGAGTAGCGCGTCAGACGATCGTCAACGTGACGGTCGAGCCGCGGGGGATCGCGGTTCCCGCGGTGGGGTCGGACGCACGAACGGTCCCGAAGAACCCGCCGAGCACCCGCTCGACGCGCACGACGAACCCGGCGTCCTCGAGGATGCGCGTCGCGTCGTCCACCTGCTTGCCGACCACGGCCGGGACGGCGACGAGGCGCGGCCCCAGGGAGACGGTGAGGCGGACCGTGTCACCGCGCAGGGCCGGGCCCGGCGCGGGGTCCTGGCCGATGACCTGGCCCGTCGGGACGTCGTCGGAGTAGTCCGTGAGCACCTGCGGAACCAGGCCGGCATCGGTGAGCGCCTGCTCGGCGTCGGCCTGCTGCGCACCGGCCACCGACGGGATCGTCACCGGCTCGCGTCCGTTCGAGACCACCACGTCCACGGGACGGTTGTGCGGGATGACCTCACCGGCGCCCGGGTTCGTCGAGATCACGACTCCGAGCGGGACCGTCATGTCGTAGGGCCGGCTCACCGTGCCCACGACGAGGCCGGCGTCCGTCAGCGTCGTGAGCGCGTCGGACTCGGCCACCCCCGCGATCTCCGGGACCTCGAGCATGAGGATCCCGAGCGAGACCACCACACCCACCGCGCCGTCCTTCAGGACCGGCTCGCCGGGGCCCGGTGACGTATTCACCACGAGGCCCTCGGGTACGACGTCGTCGTGCGCCTGGGTCACGTCGGCTCGCAGGCCCGCGTCCTCGATCTCGGTGAGCGCCGCGTCGGCCGCCAGCCCGGTCACGTCAGGGACCCGGGTGTAGGCGCCCGGCCCGAGTGCGAACCACCACCAGGAGCCGGCGCCCAGAAGCGCCAGGATTCCCGCGACCAGGAGCACGCGGACCGTCCGCCGCCGCCGGGCCGGTCCACCGGGGGCTCCGGCGTCCGGCGCCTCGTCGAGCGAGGGGGCCGCGAGCGCACCCAGCGGGAGGGCCGCCGTCCCCGTGCTCGAGGCGAGTCCGATCGACTGGGTCGGTTCGTGGTCGGGGGAGGGTGCGAGAGCCGATTCGTCGTCGGCGGGTGCGGGCGTGGCCGGGGGAGCGGCCTGCCGGCTGAGCGTCGCCTCGTCGATGGCCAGGTGGGCCCGGCGCAGGAGGACGAGCGCGGCCCCGGCGTCGAGCGGTCGCTCCTGGGGGTCCCGTGCGCAGAAGGCGGCGACGGCGTCGTCGATCTCGACCGGCAGCCAGGGCATGAGCAGCGACGGCGCGGGGACGTCCTCGTGCACGTGGCGGTACGCCGTGCGGATGGCGGTCTCGCCGGCGAGGGGCTGGCGCCCCGTGAGGAGCTCGTAGAGCATGACGCCGCAGGCGTACACATCCGCGCGGGCGTCCGCGGCGCCGGACGTGACCACCTCCGGGGGGAGGTAGGCGACCGTCCCGAGGACCGTCCCGGTCGTAGCCGCCGTCGCCTCGGTCACGGCCCGGGCGAGCCCGAAGTCGGCGACCTTCACGCGGCCGTCGGCGGCGATGAGCACGTTCTCCGGCTTGACGTCGCGGTGCACCAGACCCGCCGCGTGGGCCGCAGCGAGGGCGTCGAGCACGGCCTCGACCACATCGAGCGCCTCGCCGAGGGGGAGCGTTCCGCGCTCGCGGAGCACGGCGCGCAGGTCCGGCCCGGCTACGTGCTCGAGCGCGAGGTAGGCGGTGTCGCCGTCGCTGCCCTGGTCGTACACGCCGACGATGCCGGGGTGGGAGAGCCGGGCGGACGCCCGCGCCTCGCGTTGGAAGCGCGCGACGACGTCGGCCCCTTCCGCGAGGTGAGGGTGCATGATCTTGAGCGCGACCTCGCGTTCGAGGCGTCGGTCCACGGCGCGGTACACCGTGGCCATGCCACCGCGCGCGATGCGCGCGGTGATCTCGTACCGCTCGTCGACAACGTGACCGACGAGAGGATCGGTGACGGTCGCTCCCACGTGGGGAGTCTACGGTCGCCCTGGGATGCCCCTCGGGTCAGGAGAACCGTGTCATGAGGGTCTGCACGTTCGCGACGTAGCGGCGCGTGTCCGCGTACATCCCGTTGCGGGTGACCGAGCCGAGCCCTTGGTAGTAGCCCGCGATCGCCGTCGGGAGGTCCGGCGCGGTACGGACGAGGGCGCGCAGGATCGCGACGCCGGCCGTGGCGTTGTCGTGCGGGTCCAGGAGGTCCAGGGGCCGGCCGACCAGCTGGGAGGCCCAGACACCGGAGCTCGGAATCACCTGCATGGTCCCGATCGCGTTCGCAGGGGACACGGCTCGCTGGTCGAAGCCGGACTCCTGGTAGGCGATCGCCTGCGCGAGCGCGGGATCCACGCCCATGGCGAGCGCGGTGGAGCGGACGATCTGCTGCATCTCCGCGCGGCTCGGGACCGAGCGAGCCAGCAGGGTCGCCTTGTTCTGGTTCGCCGAGGCGACGGTCGCCTCGGGGTAGGTGCGCCCCGCGAAGGTGTCGGGGACAACTTGCTGCGCTGGTGCCGAGGCCGAGGCCGAGGCGCCGGGGATGGTGAGGGTTTGGCCCACGCGGATGAGGGCGCGGGAGTCCAGGCCGTTGGCGGCGATGATGGCGGCGACCGTGGTGCCGTAGCGGGCGGCGATGCCGGACACGGTGTCGCCGGCGACCACGACGTAGCTGGTGCCGGAGGCCGGAGCGGCGGGGGTGGGCGCTACGGCGGGGGTAGGCGATGGGGCTGCGGCGGGGGTGGGCGCGCTCGCCGTGCCGGGGATGGTGAGCGTTTGGCCCACGCGGATGAGGGCGCGGGAGTCCAGGCCGTTGGCGGCGACGATCGCCGGGACCGTGGTTCCGTAGCGGGCGGCCAGACTCCAGACGGTGTCCCCGGCGGCAACGACGTACTGGACGCCCGACGGCGACGGTGCCACGCTCACCGGGGCGGATTCGCCCGCCGGTGACGGGATACGCAACACCTGGCCGATCCGGATGAGCGCGCGAGGACCGAGACCGTTCGCCGCGATGATCGCTTCGACCGTGGTCCCCGTGCGCCGGGCGATGGCGCTGACCGTGTCGCCTGCGACCACCACGTAGGTCATCTCCGGGGTCGTGGCCGGGACGAGCGCGGGCGCCTTGACGGTCGGTGCGAGCCGCGGGGCAGCGAGCGTGGCCAGGGCACCCGAGGTGGAGGTCGTCGCCGGGATCGCTCGCGAGGCCGGCGCGGGAGCCGCGGTGGCACTCGCGGGGGCGACCACGCTCGACACGGCCATGACCGCCAGGCCGATGCCGGCGGAGGGCACGGCACGGGCGGCACGGGCTCGGCGTGGTGCGGGCCTCGTCATCGGGAACCTCCGGTCGTGTGCACGGGCGTCCTCGGGTCCTCCCGCCGCCGACTGCCGCGATGGTGGCGTAAGTGACGAATGGGAGCGATGTGACAAATGGGACGAACCCGACGATAGGGGTTCGGAGGAGCGTCGCGCCAACGTTTCGGTTGTCCGACCGGTGATCCACCGGGTCGGTCGAATCGGGGAGAGCTCAGGCGGTGCGTTCGACGGCGAGCCGCGCCAGGGTGCGCAGCTCGAAGGTCGCGCGCTCGGAGAGCCCGGCCTCGGCGAGGGCGGCGAATCCGGTTGCCGTGCGCTCCTCGATCAGGGCTTCGACGTGTTCGACCGCCCCGGTGGAGACGAGGATTCCGCGCAGCCGGTCGATGCCGGCGTCGTCCAGGTCCGTTCGGCCCAGGTCGGCCGTCAGCACGGCGCGGTCCTGTGGCGTCGCGTGGTCGAGGGCATGGGCGACGAGGAGCGTGCGCTTGCCCTCGCGCAGGTCGTCGCCGGCCGGCTTCCCGGTCACGGACGGCTCGCCGAACGTGCCCAGGAGGTCGTCGCGCAACTGGAAGGCCTCACCGATCGGGAGCCCGAACCTGGAGAGGGCGGCGAGCGTGTCGTCGTCTGCGCCGGCAAGCGCGGCACCCAGGACGATCGGATGCTCCACGCTGTAGCGGGCGGACTTGCTGCGCACCACCCGTTCCGCGCGGTCGCGGTCCTGAGCCGGGTCGTCTGCCCAGGGGACCGCCTGGGCGACCATGTCGAGGTACTGGCCGAGCGTGACCTCGGCGGTCATGAGGTCGTACACGTCCTGCGCGCGCTGTGCTGCGACGTCCTCGACGCGGGCGGTTGCCCAGGACATCTCGCGGAAGCTCATGACGAGCAAGAGGTCGCCGAGGAGGATCGCGGAGGCTTCACCGAAGCGGTCCGCCGATCCGAGCCAGCCCCGGTCGCTGTGGAGGGCGGCGTGATGCCGGTGCGCGGACGGCCAGCCGCGCCGCGTGAGCGAGCCGTCCATCACGTCGTCGTGGACCAGCGCCGCCGCCTGGAAGAGCTCGAGGCTTGCGCCCGCGGCTATCGCCGGAGACTCGGAGGACGAGGGCTCGGGCCCTCCGCATGCGGACCAGCCGGCCAGCGCGAAGGCTGCCCGAAGTCGCTTGCCTCCCCGCAGGAGGTCCTCGCTCTCCCGGGTGAGATCCTGTGCCTCGGGACCGACATGGGCGAGGCGCCGCTCGGCCTCGCTCACCGCCGAGCGCAGGCGCTCGCTGACGAGGCGTCGCGTGCTCTCGAGGGAGCTGAGGAGCTGCTGCACGCGTCTCAGCCTACGGGTTCGGGTTCCGAGCCTTCTCCCCAGACGGCGCCGGCGCAGGGCTGTCCACCGCGGCGATGGTGCTGCGAGCAGGGACGGGGGCGCCGCTGCTGGGCTGGGGTCCATGAACCCCACGGTGCTCCGGGTCAGCGAACCCCGGGAGATCCTCGCCTTCATCCCGCACTGTCTCGGCTTTCGGCCCCGGGAGTCCGTTGTCGCGGTCTCTCTGCGGGGCCGTCGCCTGGGTCTCGTCGCTCGGGTCGACGTCGCCGACCTGGTCCATCCCGAGCACGGACCCGGGATCGCCGGAAACCTCGTCGAGCATCTCCGAGCCGATGGGGCCAGGCGGGTGGTGCTGGTCCTGTATACCTCGGACGACCTGCGGGAGGCCCGGGCCGGTCGCGGCGCAGGACGGCAGGCGCTCGACCGCATGCGCTCGGCCCTGCCGCACGCGTGGCGGTCCGACGAGTGGGTGGTGACCCCGGATGCCTACGCGCCGTTCGCCTGCGAGGACGAGCAGCATTTCCCGCCCGGAGGCCGCCCGCTGACCGACCTGGAGTCCACCCAGGTCGGAGCGCACATGGTGCTGGCAGGTTCGGCCGTTCAGCCCGACCGGGACTCGCTCGGGGTCGTCGGGCGGGCGCCCGAGGCGGATCGGCGCAGCACCCACATGGCCTACGCCGCGGAGCGGGTGCGTCGGGCGGCCGCCGGGCGAGCGCCGGACGACCTCGCCTCGTGGGCGGACGAGATGATCGAGACCTGGCGCGGCTTGTGGGACGGGTCCGGCGGGGACCCCGCCTCGTCGGGGCGGTTCCTTGTGGCGCTCGAGGACGTTCTGGTTCGCGACGAGGTGATCGCGTCGCTGACCGCCGGGTCGGGCGAGCGGGTCTTCGGGCCGGGCGGCTCGGGCCGGCCGGACCGGTACCGCCCAACTCGCACGGTGGTCGAGCGCGCCCGTGAGGTGCTCGAGGCGGTGGTCCGTCTGGCCCCCGAAGGAGCGCGCGCGGCGCCGCTGGCCGTGCTCGCGTGGCTGGCGTGGTGGAGCGGCGAGGGTGCCCGGGCGGGCGTGCTGGCCGGTCAGTGCCTCGCCGAGGACTCGACGCACGGTCTGGGACGCCTGGTTGACGACCTGGTCCGGTTCGGGGTTCCGCCCGGCTGGGTGGAGTCAGACCGCGGGGGTCCCGCGACGGGCCTCGGCGGGAGGCGGGGTCGTCGTGAGGTGGGACCTGGTCCGAGACAGGCGCGGTGGTAGCGTGCGGCCTCGTCCGAGGCACCGACCGGGTCGCCGCGGGTGGGAGACGTCCGTACGGCATTCGACCTCAGACGGAGCGGCATGACCTCGACGTCGGCCCCGGAGCCCCGGGACGAGAACCCAGAGTCGCCCCTCCTGGGCGAGCACCTCGAGCGGGGCGCCGTCCTCACGTGGTTTGCGGGGTGGCGCATGCCGTTGCGCTTCGGGAGCGACCTTGCCGAGCACCGGGCCGTCCGGACGACCGGCGGCATCTTCGACCTCTCACACATGGCGCAGCTCGAGGTGACCGGCCCGGGCGCCGCGGAGAGCCTCGACGTCGCCTTCGTCAGCCTGGTCTCTCGGCTCGCACCGGGCCGCGCGCGCTACACCGTGATGACCGATGAGGACGGGGGCGTGGTGGACGACGTGATCGTCTACCGGCTCGCTCCGGACGACTTCCTCGTCATCGCCAACGCCGGCAACCGCCTGGCGGTCCTGGACGGGCTGACGCAGCGCGCCCGCCCGCGCACGGCCGTCGTGGACCGAACCGTTCACCGTGCTCTGATCGCCCTCCAGGGCCCGCGGTCGGAGGCCGTTCTGTCCGGTCTCACCAGCGCCGATCTCTCGAGCTTGCGCTACTACGGCGTCCTGGGCGGCGACGTGGCAGGTGTGCCGGCCATCGTGGCTCGGACCGGGTACACGGGTGAGGACGGCTTCGAGATCGGCGTGCCGGCCTGGGCCGCCCGCACGGTGTGGCGTGCGATCGCGGAGGCCGGCGCGCCCCTCGGGGTGGTCCCGTGCGGCCTCGCCTCCCGGGACACCCTTCGGCTCGAGGCCGGGATGCCGCTGTACGGGCACGAGCTCACCACGTCGATCACGCCCTACGAGGCCGGGCTCGCCCGGCTCGTAGACCTCGACCACGAATTCGTCGGACGGGCAGCGCTGGCACGCCGCTCGAGCGAGTCGGTCGGCGTGACCCTGGTTGGCCTCCGCGGTGACGGCCGGCGGGCGGCCCGGGCCGGATGCGGCGTGACGCGCGACGGCGCGACGGCCGGTGCCGTGACGTCCGGCGCGCTCTCGCCCACGCTCGGCTATCCGATCGCGCTCGCCCTCGTCGACCGGGCCTGCGCGGGAGTCGGAACCGAGGTCACGGTCGACGTCCGCGGGACCGGGCAGGCCATGCGTGTGGTCCCGCTGCCGTTCTACCGACGTCCGCGTTAGCCGCACGGGCTGCCATCGCACTCGAACCACCGAGAGGAAGCACGAGATGTCCGTACCCGAGGACCGCCTGTACACCGCGGAGCACGAGTGGTTCGCCCGCGAGGGCGACGTAGCCCGCGTCGGGATCACCGACTACGCGGCGGACGCCCTGGGTGACGTCGTCTACGTCGAGGTCCCGCGCGTGGGGAGCCGAGTGGTCGGGGGGAGTGCGTGCGGGGAGATCGAGTCGACCAAGTCGGTGAGCGAGATCTTCGCCCCCGCGGACGGCGAGGTCCTCGAGGTGAACGAGACGCTGTCCGACACCCCGGAGGTGGTCAACACCGACCCGTTCGGTGCCGGCTGGTTGTTCACCATTCGGGTCGAGGCCGTCCCTGACCTGCTCGTCGCCGCCGAGTACGACCGCCTCGTCCGCGGCGCAGGCGATCGATGACGTTCGCGTCGCGGCACATCGGCACCGGTCCGGCGGAGCAGGCGGCCATGCTCGCCCTGCTCGGCTGGGACTCGCGCGAGGAGCTGCTGACCGCGGCGTTGCCCGCGGGCATCCGCGACGACCTTCCGGAGGGGCTCCCTGCCGCCGCCTCCGAGTCGGACGTCCTGGCCCGCTTGCGGGCGATGGCACGCCGCAACACCGTGCGCATCTCGATGATCGGCCAGGGCTACCACGACACGGTGACCCCGGCCGTGATCGGCCGGAACGTGCTCGAGAACCCCGCCTGGTACACGGCCTATACGCCCTACCAACCGGAGATCTCGCAGGGACGCCTCGAGGCCCTGCTCACGTTCCAGACGATGGTCTCGGACCTCACCGGGCTCCCAGTCGCCGGCGCCTCTCTCCTGGACGAGGCCACGGCCGTGGTCGAGGGCGTCCTCCTCGCCCGACGGGCGGTGGGCCGGGGGCGCCGCGTGCTCGTGGACGGCGACGTGCTCGCGCAGACGCGGGCCGTCCTCGAGACGCGAGCCGCGCCCCTGGGCCTCGAGGTGGTGACGTTCGACCCCGCCGAGGGACTGACGAGGGAGCAGCTCGAGGGCGCCTTCGGCGTCGTCCTCCAATACCCGGGGGCGAGCGGGCGGATCCTGGACCCACGCGACGTCATCGCGGCGGCGCACGCCGCGGGGGCGCTCGTGGTCATGGCGACCGACATCCTCGCCCTGGCCCTGCTCACCCCACCAGGCGAGCTCGGCGCGGACGTCGCCGCCGGGACCACGCAGCGCTTCGGCGTCCCCATGGGGTTCGGTGGTCCGCACGCCGCGTACCTGGCCGTCCGGGACGACCTGCGGCGTCAGCTGCCCGGGCGCCTCGTTGGCGTCTCGCGCGACGCCCACGGCGAGCCCGCGTTGCGGCTGGCGCTGCAGACCCGCGAGCAGCACATCAGGCGCGAGAAGGCGACCTCCAACATCTGCACGGCGCAGGTGCTGCTTGCCGTCATGGCGGCGATGTACGCCGTCTACCACGGGCCCGAGGGCCTTCGCGCGATCGCACGATCCGTCCACCAGCACGCCGTCTCGCTGGCCGCCGCACTCGGCGCCCGAGGGGTGGAGGTGGTCCACCCCCACTTCTTCGACACCGTGCTCGTGCGTGTGCCGGGACAGGCGCAGCAGGTGCTGGCGGAGGCGCTCCGGCGCGACGTGCTGGTGTGGGCCGAGGACGACCACACCGTTGCGATCGCCTGTGACGAGGTGACGACCGCCGAGATCGTCGCGGAGGTGGTCGACGCCGTCGTCGCGGGCGCCGGCGGTCCGGGTGCAGCGCCGGTGACCGCGGACGAGCATCTGATCGGCGCCGCGATCCCGCCGGCGTTGCACCGCACGTCGCCCTACCTGACGCACCCCGTCTTCACCGAGCACCGCACGGAGACGGCGATGATGCGCTACCTGCGCCGGCTCGCGGACAAGGACTACGCCCTGGACCGCGGGATGATTCCCCTGGGCTCGTGCACCATGAAGCTCAACGCCGCGGTGGAGATGGCGGCGATCACCTGGCCCGAGTTCGCGCGCATCCACCCGTTCGCGCCCGCCGCCGACGTCGCCGGGTACCTCGAGCTCATCGACGACCTCCAGGGATGGCTCGCCGCGGTGACCGGCTATGCCGCCGTCAGCGTCCAGCCGAACGCCGGGTCGCAGGGTGAACTCGCCGGCCTCCTCGCGATCCGGGGCTACCTCGACTCCCGGGGTGAGCATGGCCGGACGGTCTGCCTGGTGCCCGCGAGCGCTCACGGCACGAACGCGGCGTCGGCCGTGCTCGCCGGGATGCGCGTGGTGGTCGTGGCCTGCGACGACGAGGGCAACGTGGACGTCGCGGACCTGCGGCGGCTCCTCGCCCGGCACGGCGCCGACCTCGCGGCGATCATGGTGACCTACCCGTCGACGCACGGCGTGTACGAGGAGGCGATCCGGGAGATCTGCTCCGAGGTCCACCGGGCGGGCGGCCAGGTCTACATCGACGGCGCCAACCTCAACGCGCTCGTCGGAGCCGCGCGCCCCGGTCGCTTCGGCGGCGACGTGAGCCACCTCAACCTCCACAAGACGTTCTGCATCCCGCACGGCGGTGGCGGGCCGGGCGTTGGTCCGGTTGCAGTCGCCGCCCACCTGGTGCCGTTTCTCCCGGGGCACCCCCGAACCCCGGGACACGCCCGTCCTCCGAGGGAGGGTGGGTCCGCCGAGGCGGACCGTCGGGCGGGCCCGGTCTCGGCGGCCCCCTACGGTTCGGCGTCGATCCTGCCCATCAGCTGGGCCTACGTCCACCTCATGGGGGCGGCGGGCCTCCAGGCGGCGACCGCCTCGGCGGTGCTTGCGGCGAACTACGTGGCGGCGCGCCTGGACGACGTCTTCCCGGTCCTCTACAAGGGGCCGCGGGGGCTCGTGGCCCACGAGTGCATCCTGGACGTGCGTGCGCTCACGGCGAGCACCGGCATCACGGTGGACGACGTCGCCAAGCGCCTCATGGACTACGGCTTCCACGCCCCGACCATGAGTTTCCCGGTGGCGGGCACCCTGATGGTGGAGCCGACCGAGAGCGAGGACCTCGCCGAGATCGACCGATTCTGCGACGCGATGCGCTCGATCCACGCCGAGGCCCTCGCCGTGGGGCGGGGCGACTGGCCGCGCGACGACAACCCCCTGGTGCGGGCCCCGCACACCGCGCGGGCGGTGGTCGGGCCTTGGGGCCGGGCGTATCCCCGGGACCTGGCCGCCTTCCCGTCGGCGGCGGTCGCGGCGGCGAAGTACTGGCCGCCGGTAGGCCGGATCGACGCCGCCTACGGTGACCGGCACCTGGTGTGCGCGTGCCCGCCGGTCGAGTCCTTCGCCGAGGGGAGCGGTGCGCCGGGGGCCTCGCCGTAGGGCGGGGGCGCCGCGTCCGCCGAGCCGCCCCGGACAGCTCGGAACAGGCCGGACGCCTCGAGCGTTGACATCCTCCGGGCCGTCGGCACGGGCCCAGGTCCCGTGGTGCCCGACGGTATAATTGAGCGCGCTGCGACTTCCACAGCGCCGGCCCCGATCCTCGCCGAAAGGTCCTCTGTGTCGTCAGCAGTCTCAAACCCCCCTGCCCTGCCCAGCGAGTTCGAGCACGCCGCTCTTCAGGACCTCGTTCGTGTCGGTCGGATCCACGGCGAGGTCACCGCGGAGCAGCTGCGCTCGGCGTGCGAGGCGGCCGAGGTGGCTGACGACCGTCTGAAGGTCGTGGTGCGAGCCCTGCAGGAGATCGAGATCTCCGTGCGGACCGACGTCGCCCCTCCGCCGGCAACCAAGTCTCCGGCGAGGCCCTCCCGTGCACGTCGGGCCCCGGCGAAGTCCGCCGCCGCGAGCGAGGCGGGCCCGAGCGCCGTGGCAACGGCCGCCGTGGCGGAGCCGGTCACGCCACCGGCGAGGCCGGCTCGGCCAACCCGGGCGAAGGCGACGCCGGTGAAGGCTGCGGCGGTGAAGTCGGCCGCGACGGCGGCGAAGGCGCCGGCACAGGCTGCACCGGGCACGGCGGTCTCGCCGGACGAGGACGAGACGCTGGACGACGTCGCAGACGTCCTCGAGTCCGCTGCCGACGACCTTCTCGAGGACGCCGAGGTGGTCACGGTCGACGCCGTGGACGCCGAGCTCTCCGATGACGCGGCGGTGGCCGTGGGCGAGGGTGTGGCGGAAGACGTCGAGGAGGAGGACGCCGAGGAGAGCGAGACCCCGGCCCCTGCCGCCGAGGCGAGCAGCGAGGAGTCCGGCGACGACAAGGGCTTCGTCTACTCCGAGACGGATGACGACGACGCACCCGCGCAGCAGGTGGTGACCGCCGGGGCCACCGCGGACCCCGTCAAGGACTACCTCAAGCAGATCGGCAAGGTCGCACTCCTCAACGCCGAGCAAGAGGTGGAACTCGCCAAGCGGATCGAGGCGGGTCTGTTCGCCGAGGAGAAGTTGAACGCGGGCGTCGTCCTCGAGCCGAAGCTCCGCCGCGAACTGGAGTGGATCGCCTCGGACGGGCGCCGGGCGAAGAACCACCTGCTCGAGGCGAACCTTCGTCTCGTCGTCTCGCTGGCCAAGCGCTACACCGGCCGCGGGATGCTGTTCCTCGATCTGATCCAGGAGGGGAACCTCGGCCTCATCCGCGCCGTCGAGAAGTTCGACTACACCAAGGGCTACAAGTTCTCGACGTACGCCACGTGGTGGATCCGCCAGGCGATCACGCGCGCGATGGCGGACCAGGCGCGGACCATCCGCATCCCGGTCCACATGGTCGAGGTCATCAACAAGTTGGCCCGTGTGCAGCGGCAGATGCTCCAGGACCTTGGGCGCGAGCCCACCCCCGAGGAGTTGGCGAAGGAGCTGGACATGACCCCCGAGAAGGTGGTCGAGGTCCAGAAGTACGGCCGCGAGCCGATCTCCCTGCACACGCCGCTGGGCGAGGACGGCGACTCCGAGTTCGGTGACCTCATCGAGGACTCCGAGGCCGTGGTCCCGGCGGACGCCGTGAGTTTCACGCTCCTCCAGGAGCAGCTGCACGCGGTGCTCGACACCCTCTCGGAGCGCGAGGCCGGCGTGGTCTCCATGCGCTTCGGCCTCACGGACGGCCAGCCCAAGACGCTGGACGAGATCGGCAAGGTCTACGGGGTCACGCGCGAGCGGATCCGGCAGATCGAGTCCAAGACCATGTCCAAGTTGCGCCACCCCAGCCGGTCTCAGGTCCTGCGCGACTACCTGGACTGAGCGAAGGCCGCAGCCACTGGTATTCGCGCAGTTCAAAGGCCGCATCTGGTCCTAGGCGCGCCGGAACGAGCGGCGCACACCGTTCCTAGTCCAGATATCGGCTAGGGTGGGCTGCGTGCCTCGCCGACCCAAGGCGCCGCTCGATCTCGGCGCGCTGCTGCCCTCGTGGGAGCTCGCCCTGCGTGCTGAGCGGAAGTCGCCGGCGACGGTGAAGTCCTACGGCGACGGGGTGCGTGCGTTCATCGAGTGGTGCCGAGTCGAGGGCGTGCCGGCCGTCATCGACAAGCCGACGCTCAACGGCTTCACGGCCGGCCTGCTCGAGGCCGGGCGCGAGGCTTCGACGGTGCGCTCACGCCAGCTCGGTGTCCGCCGGTTCTCCGCGTGGCTCGCGGAGGAGGGTGAGATCGCGGCCGACCCGCTCCTCGGAGTGAAGGCGCCGAAGCTCGACGCCAAGGTGATCGAACCGCTGAGCGACGACCAGATCCGGGCGCTGCTCAAGGCCTGCGCCGGGAACGACATGCGCGAGCGCCGCGATGAGGCGCTCGTGCGGTTCATGGTGGAGACCGGCGCACGCGCGGGGGAGGTCGTCGCGCTGGGGCTCGCGGACGTCGACCTCGGCGCCGGGACCGCGATCGTGCGCCGCGGCAAGGGCGGCAAGGGGCGGGTCGTCCCGTTCGGACCGCACACCGCCCGCGCGATCGACAGGTACAAGCGGGCTCGCGCGTCGCACCGCCTCGCTGCTTCCGCGGCCTTGTGGCTGGGGGACCGGGGCAAGGAGTTCTCCTACGACGCCCTGCACAAGACCCTGCGGGAGCGCGCCCTGCGCGCCGGGATCGTGGGGTTTCACCCGCACCTGCTTCGGCACACGGCCGCGCACCGGTGGCTCGCCGCCGGAGGCTCGGAGGGTGGCCTCATGGCGATCGCCGGCTGGTCTCAGCCCGACATGCTCATGCGCTACACCCGTGCGAGGGCGGCCGAGCGGGCGGCCAACGAGGCGCGCGCTCTTGGCCTCGGCGACCTCTGAGGGGGCTCGAAACTCCGGCACGAGGACCTGCGCGCGGGTGTACGTGGTATCCGAAACAGTTCCTGATCAGGCCGTTCGCGCCGTCGACCTGCATCGACAGACGTCGAGAAGCACCCAGATGCGCGTCCAGTTGTGCATGGCGGGCGGGGCCTCGCCGTGCCGGGCGCGGCTCGCTCCGAAGCTGCACCGCCCTCGTCCACCGTCAGCTTCCCTGCGGCGCCTCGGGAGGACGCGACGCCGGACCGCACGCCTCACCGAGCACACCTCAGCCCGACCGGGCTCCCGGTTGGCGCTGCGCCGCGTCGAAGTTGAGCTCGAGGCGTGCCATCGCCGACCTCGGGTTGGTCGACACGTCGGTTCACGGCCGCGGGTTACGTCTCCGGGGTGGCTAGACGTCCATCGGACTCCCCGGTCGGTGCGTTCGGGTGCGATCGGGGCCACAGAGGTCGCGGTCCGTCCCAAGCGTCGGCCATCCGCCACACGTCGAAGCGCGCGAGAACGACGGCGCCATCCGGGGCGTCGGGCTGGTCCGCGGGTGCTGCGACCTCCATGCGCACTGCGGTGGAGAGCGTCGGGTAGACCCGAGCGCTGAGGGGGTGACCGTTGGCGAAGATCTCAAGTACCGAGTGGTCGACGAGCACGCGCAGACTGATGTGGCCGTCGTCTCCGATCGGGATCGTGCCGCCACGTGGTGTCGTGTGCGCCGTCGGATCGAGGCTGCTCGTGGACCGGTCCAGGTGCATCCAGCCCCGGTCTGGATCGTCGGAGCGTCCTACCTCAAGGACGGTGCGTTCGGTGTCGTCGTCGGACGCGCGGAGGATCAGTTGCGCCCGAGTGCCGCGGGCCAGAACCAGGTCGATCTCGGCGTCGAGTTGGAGGCCGCCCCCACATCCCACGCTCGCACCGGGGCGGAGCGGTGCGGCGTGGGCGATGGCGAGGAGCTGCTCTCGCCGCAGAGTCAGAAGCTCGAGGATGGGTTCCCAGCGGGGTGCGCCGTGGGCGTCGAGACTCAGCGTTCGGGGGATCGCCATCGCCCCTGACCAGCCGGCGTCCGCTGCTGCCTGCTGGTCGCGCTCCTCCTGGAGCCAGCCGTGGACGACTCGGCGCCCGTCCCTGTCAGCGAAGGATTGCGGGGCGTAGTAGGCGTTCTCGCCGAGGTCGACGCGGTGCAGGGCGGCGGGCTCGAACCGGTCCCCGGCGTATCTGCCGGTGAGGCACAGCGAATGGAGCGTGATGTCGTCGCTCCACGCCGAGAACATGAGCACGTCACACCCGCCGTGCGGCAGTGGTGCACCGGGCGGCGCCGAAGTCCCCTCCGGGGCGAGCCGGAAGAAGTCCACGCACTCCCACATGTCCGCTGACCAGTCCGGCTCACCCGGGGCGCCGCCCAGCGTCGCGCCGCTCGGGTCACCGACGACGAGGGGGCCGAGGTAACGCCACGCTCGAAGGTTGTCGGACTCGAAGAGCAGCGCGGTGCCGCCGACGCCGCGAAGTCCGGCGCCGATGAGCTGGCGCCACCGCCCACCTTCGCGCCAGACGCAGTGGTCGCGTAGGGCGACGAGGTCCAGGCCGTCCGGGGTGGCGAGCACCGGGTTGCCGGGCTCCTTGGTCCAGTGGGTGAGGTCGGGTGTGCCGACGGCCAGGCAGCAGGTCTCCAGCGGGTCGTCGTCGCAATGGCCGGAGTAGAGAAGTGTCGGCGTGCCGTCGTCGTCGACGAGGACTCCGGAGTAGCAGCCGTCGCGGTCGGGTCCGTCGTCGTCGGGAACGAGAGCGACGGGCAGGTCGGTCCACCGCACGAGGTCGTCGGAGACGAGGTGGCCCCAGCTGATCTTGTGGTGGACGGCCGCGTGGGGGTTGTACTGGTAGAAGAGGTGGTACCGCCCGTTCCACCTGCCGACCCCGTTCGGGTCGTTGAGCCAGCCGGCGGGTGCTACCACGTGGTAGCGGGGGCGGTGCGGGTCCCGTTCTGCCAAGGCGACGAGTTCGTCGCCGGCGATGGCTGGTGGGATCGGGCGCGGATTCATGGAGGTCTCCTGGGCAGGCTCGATGAGCGGGGGCACCGCCGCGGCGTGGTGATCGTGGCCCGTTCGGGTTCGGTTGCGGGGCCGGTGTCGGGAGCGGGTCGTCGTCCTTGCTGACGGCCGGATCGTCGAGGGCAGGGCCGAGATGGAGGAGTCGTTGATCATCGGCGACTCGAGCACCGGGAGCCGCAGCTTCCCCTACGCGGTGAGCTCGGCTGCCGATGCTGCGAGCTCGAGGCCGAGCAGGTCGGCGAGAAGTTGCCGTGCAGATGGGGACGCGAGCGAGGGCAGCTGCCAGGTAGCGCCGATGTCATGGCCGGCATGGGCAGGCACACCGATGACGCGGATGTTGGCGGCGCGTGCTGCCCGAACACCGGTGGGTGAGTCCTCGAACGCGATGCAGGCCCCGGGGGTGGCGCCGGCACGTCGGGCGCCATGGAGGTAGAGGTCGGGGGCCGGTTTGGGGTGCTCGGCATCCTCCAGGGTGACCACTGCGTCGAACCGCCCGTCCAGGCCCGCCGAGCGCAACGTGGTCTCGACCAGGACGCGCGGACTGTTGCTCACCACGACCGTCGCCACCCGGCCACGGCAGGCCTCCAGGACATCGAGCACGCCGGGGAGAGGCTCCAGCGGCTCGGCGACGAGCTCCTCGACCCGCGCCAGCAGCTCCGCGGCGAGGCGGTCACCGACCCCCGGTTCGCCGAGCATCTCGGCAAGTCGCCGGCCGACCTCACGCACGGGGTGGCCCAGGACCTGCTGCTTGTGCTCGGGCCCGAACGTCCTGCCCCGCGAGGCGAAGATCTCTGCCTCGGCCACCGTGAACAGCGCCTCGGTAGCCACCAGCAGTCCGTCGCAGTCGAACAACGCCGCCTCGATTTGTCCCACGTCTCCCACCTCTCACGCTGTCTAGGCTGTATAGACAGTCTATGCTGACGAGCGACAGTCAGACAAGCGCACCTCGGAGGGGTCATGGGCCACCAGCCGATCTACGAGCGCATCGAGCGCGACCTGCGACGACGCATCGGGAGCCTTGAGGAGGGTTCGCGGATTGCCTCAGAGACTCAACTCGCGGAGGAGTTCGGCGTCTCGCGGATGACCGCGCGTCAAGCCGTGGGCATCCTTGAGCGCGACGGCCTGCTGGAGCGCATCCCCGGCAAGGGGACCTTCGTGCGCCGCTCCACCACTACGCGTCGTGTCGCCCGGTTGATGAGCTTCCACGACGAGGCAACGTCCCTGGGCAAGCAGGCTCGCTCCCGGGTACTCAGCGCATTGATACGCGAACCGACCGGCGAGGAACTGAACACGCTCGACGCGCACGAGGTCGTCGCAATCACGCGTGTGCGCTGCTTCGACGACGTACCCATCGCCCTTGAAGAAGCGGCGTTCGTGCCCGCCCTGCGTGGGCTCCTGGACATCGACCTCGAGCACGACTCCGTGCACGCCGCCATCCGCCGGTGGGGTTTCGACCCCACGTCTGGACACTCCGTGCTCGGCGCCCGCGCGGCTGGCGAACACGCCGTAGACCTCGGCGTGACACCGGACACGGCACTCCTGGTCGAGACCAGAACGGTACGCGACTCCCACCGCGGTGCGATCGAGCACACCTCCAGCTGCTACGTCCCCGACCGCTACGCCCTCAGCGTCGACTTCATCGTCGACGGTCGAGACGGCCCGAGCGCCGCCCCTGAGATCTGAACGAGCGCTCCCCGCCACTGTCGTGAGCCGGTACTTGCCCCGCTGGCCAAAGCCACTTTCTTGGTGCGCGAGGGGGAGTTGAACCCACGACCTCTTCGTCCCCGTACGGGCCCGAGTGGAGCGTTCCGCTGGTCGCGTCGCGCCGTGAAATGGGTGCCGAGTCGTCAGGGCCCGTCGCCCCGAGGACCAGCGCGACTCCCGGTCCTCAGGCGACGTCGCTGAGGCGGCGAACCGTGGGTGCGCCGGATGCCCGCTCCGTGGCCAGATCGTAGGCCGCCTGCATCGCCAGCCACGCGCGGGCGGTACCCACGCCGGCTGCCTCGAGCCGCACCGCGAGGTTCGGGCTGATCCGGGCGTGACCGTGCAAGACCCTGCTCAGGGCCACGCGCGAGATCCCAAGCCGCGACGCGGTCTCACCGACGCCCAGACCGAGGTCGGCCAGCACGTCTTCCCGCAGGATCTCGCCCGGGTGCACCGGGTTCTTCATCGCCACGATCCTCACCTCGCACTCAGTGGTAGTCCTGATAGTCGACGAGCTCGACGTCGTTCTCGACGAACCTGAACGTCACTCGCCAGTTGCCGTTCACCCAGATCGACCAGAGCCCCGTGAGGTCGCCCTTCAGCGGGTGCGTCCGAAACGACGGGATCGCCAGGTCTTCCGGCGCCTGCGCTACGTCGAGCGCGGACAGGATGCGCAGCAGCTTCGGCACGTGGGCGGCCTGGACGCCCCGCTTCGACCCGTCGCGGTACAGCTGCTCCAGACCCTTGTGCCGAAAGCCGACGATCACGCGACAAACCGTATCGCGTAGCGATACGCGATACAAGAGTGGCTCGATTCGGTCTCTCTTTTTGCGGGGAAAGGGACGCTCCGCAGCCTGGGTGGTGGGGCCCCCGCCGACCCGGATGCTCGAAGCGGCCGGCGGCGAGACGCCGAGGTCCTGACGGAGCGCTCCCGGCATTGGTCACCGACTGGGCGACGAGCAGGTCGGCGAGCCGCCAGGCGAGGAGTCACGGCGGGCCCGGGTCCCGTCCGGCCACCGCGACGGGCTTCGCCGCCTCCGGCGCCCCAAGGCAACCCTCTTCGTCCCCGACGGCGGCCGGTCTACAGGCTCGGACCGATGCCGCGGTCGGGGTCGGGCTGGTGACCGGGGGCGGGTGAGCGCCAGCGGGCGGGTTCGGCCGCTCTTGCCCGGTTCGCGGCCTCGACGGCGATGCGCTCGGTGGGGGCCTGTGCCTGTCGGTCGCGGATGAGCTGGGCGGCGTCGGTCACGGGGAGGGCGTCGATCTGGGCGAGGGCGCGGCGGGCGTGGTCGGCGCGGGCGCGGGACTGGGTGGCGTTGACCTGGAGGTCGCTGGGTCGTTGACCGGCGCCGATGCTGTGCCACAGCGCGGCGCGGGCGTCGGCGTGCTGGGCGGTGAGGTCGCGCAGCTGCTGGTGGGCGTGGTCGGCGGCCCGCGACGCGGCGATGACGCGCGGGTCGGCGTCGGCGTGGTGGTCGGCGACGGCCTGCGCCCAGTGGGGGAGGTGGTCCGTGGTGAGCGGGACGTCGCCCCAGCGCCGTCGCACGGTCTCCTCGGTGGTGCGGTAGGCCCCGATGGCGTCGCGCGCGGTGCGAGCCGCGGCCCGCCGCCCGAACCGACCTACGGCGGTCTGGGCGCGGTTCGCCTGCCACATCCGCTGCTGCATGGCGAGGTAGTCGGCGCCGTCGGCGCTGTCCCGCTCGAGCAGGGGGGCGGCGGCGACGGCCCGCGCGCGGGCGAGGTGGGCGTCGGCGACCGCGACGGTCTGGGTCTGCTCCTCGCGGGCGGTGCGGTGCTGCTCGTTCTGCCGGGCGAGCGCGCCGAGGGCGTCCTCGCACCGGGTGGCCTCCTGCTCGGCGGTCTGGATCCGGTGCAGGAGTCGGGCGCGTTCGGCGTTGACGAGCGCGACGGGCCCGTCCTCGACCAGGCCGGCGACGGCGTGGGTGGCGGTGCGGGTCGCGGCGCTCAGGCCGCGGTCGGCGCGGTCGCGCTGCAGGGCGGTGGTGAACTGCTCGCGGGCGTCGGCCAGGTCCGCGGCGATGACGTGCAGGGTGTTGGTGTGCCGTCCGCGGGTCATGGCGACGTACAGCCCGGAGGCGTCCAGGGCGTCGCTCAGGAGGGTGTGCGCGGCGGGCGTGGTCGCCCCCTGCACGCCGTACGCGGTCGCGGCGTAGGCGAGGTGGGTGTGCTCGGCGACGTAGGCGGCCGGCAGGCGCACGCTGGCCCGGTCCGCTCGCCCGGGGCCCGCCTGGCGGGCCCAGACCTCGCCGGTGTCGGTGACGTGCTGGACGGTCCAGGTCTGGCGGTTCGCCACGCGCAGGTCGGCGGCGTTGCGGCGGGTCTGGATCACGTCGCCGGCGCCGATCGGCAGGGCGTCGCTGCCGCGGGCGGTGCGGGCGTCGTCGACGTCACCCCGCTGGACGCGCCGGCGGCGGATGGTCGTGTTCAGGGCCCGGGCGTCGTCGTTCGTGGCGACGGTGACCGCATCACCCACCCCTGCGCTGCGCGCGATGGCCGCGTGCGCGTCCTCGGTGCTCGGGTGCAGCACGACGAGGCCGAGGGCGTGCAGTCGGTCGAACAGCGCCGTTGGGTCCTCGCCGCGGCGCATCCGCACGCTCAGGTCGGCGTACTCGGGGTCGGTGAACCGGTGGACCGTGGCCATGTCGAACGTGCGCGGGCAGACCTGGGCGGCGATCTCGAGGACGCCGCCCCGACCGACGGAGGGCAGCTGGGCGCGGTCTCCGATCAGGGCCAGGCTCGCGCCGGCCTCGTCGGCCAGGCGCAGCAGGGCCAGGGCGGTGTCCTGGTCGAGCATCCCGGCCTCGTCCACGACGATCCGCTCCCCGCGGCGCAGGCGCGCGGCCGCGCCTGGGCCGGTGTAGGGGCGGCCGGTGTCGGGGTCGGCCTCCCCGACGCCCAGGCGGGTCCAGACGCCGTCGGTGTTCCACCGCCACCCGTGCTCGTGCACGAGCTTGGCCACCGAGTCGGCCGGGACGCCGAGCTCGCGGGCGGCGACGTCGGCGGCCTTCTTCGTCGGCGTCACGATCCTGGTCGCGCGGCCCTGGAGCGCGGCGGCGTGGATCGCCGCGCCGAGCATCGTGGTCTTGCCGGCACCGGCGGCACCCTCGATGACGACCAGCGGGTCGGCCGATGCGACCGCCGCCGCGGCCTGCGCCTGCTCGTCATCCAGACCGCGGTCACGCGCCAAGGCGTCGACGTCGGGCGCGCCCGCGGCTGGCTGGGCGGCGCGGGCGGTCAGCAGGTCCCGCAGCTGGGTGTCGACGTCGATGACGCGCAGGGTGGTCAGGTGCGCGACGTGCTCCGGGCGGGCCGTCCCGGGTGGCAGCACCGAGAAGCAGTCCTGCGCGGCGAGTCGGGTCGTCATCGCGATGACCTCGCGCAGCTCGTGGCGTTCGGCGCGGACCCCTACCTCGGTGAGCAGGCGGGTGACGTGCTCCTGGATGTCGTGCACGGTCCACGTCGACGCCGCCGAGCTGCACCGGTCCAACGCCCGGTTCGCGACCTCCTGCACCCGCAGATCCTCCAGCGCCACGGGGGAGGGACGAGGGGCGCGGGGCAGGCCGGGGGTGTACCCGGCCGCGTCCAGCTCGCGCAACCAGCCGGACTCGCTGCCCAGGTGGGAGGGCTTCTTGTGCGGACGCTCGTGATCCCACGCCTGGGCCTGCCAGCGGGCTCGGACGGTCCGGCCGGGCTCGACGCCGGGGTGGGCGGCCTCCCACCGCGCCTCCAGCGCGGCGAGGTTGCGCGCGACCTGCTCGGCGCGCTTGCTCAGCACCGCGTTGAACGGCACCAGCTCGGCCACCTCCCCGGTGACCGGGTCGAGCGTCAGCCCGTGGGCGTCCAGCACCGCGGCGAGGCGGGGGTGGGCCGCCAGCACCGCGGTGCCGAGCGCCCGGATCGCGCCCTGCTGACGGAACAGCGCCGCCGTGTCCAGCCCGCGCCACGCCCCCGCGGCCCACACCCGGGTGCCGACCTGCAGGTGGATGTGCCGGTGCGGGTCACCCGCCCGCGAGGTCCGGTGCACGATCGCGACCGTCGCGAGCCGCTCCACCGGCACGACCTCCTGCCGCCCGCGCGGACCGACCCGGGTCACCGAGTGCGCCCCGAGCCACGACCGGATCTCAGCCACGGCGTCCCGCTGCGCGACATCCAGCGCCTCGGACACCTCCGGGTGCAGCGCGGCGGCGATCGACAACGACTTCGGGGTGTTCACCACCATCTCCGCGAACCGCGGCGAGCCCCGCCGCCCGTCCCCGCCCTGCCGGGCCCTGCCCATCGACTCCCCGGTGACCGGGTTCACCCAGTCCACCCAGCCCGCGTACTCCACCGGCGACAGCGACGCCTCCTCGGCCACCGTCCCGGCATGGTCGACGACGGACAGCTCTGCCGGCGAGGCCCCGGCGTCCAGGTAGTACTCGTCCGCCCGCGAGCGATCCGACTCCAGGTACCGGCGCGCGGCGGCACCCGTCCCCCGGAACAGGATCACCCCGCCGTGCACGCCGCCTCCCCGCTGTCGTGTACCTGCAACTATCGAAGGTAGCATACGTGCATTCAGGACATGGGGGTGCAGGGCAAGGGGTGGGGTGTGCTGTGGTTCGCGCGCCTGGGCGGGCAGGACCGGGCCGACGGGGCGGACGGCGATGCCGTCGGTTCGGCGGTAAGCCTGGTGGCCCCGGTTGATGATGGTGTCGCCGAGTTGGCCGGCGAGCCAACGCGGGCGGATGGTGCCGTGGTCCTCGACGGTGGCGTACGACGGATCGACCAAGCCAAGAATCACCTAGCAGATCGGGCCGTGCCATTAGCGACCTGACAGCGCACGGACTCGAATCCGCGGCGGTGCAGCGGTGCGATCGAAGCCCGGTTAGGGTGGCCTTGGTCGCGGTTTCGTAGGCCGTCGTGCTAGGTGTTGTGCCCGGTCGACACCAGGTGCCTGACGAGGTCGCCACCTCCGTGGCCACGTTGCCCGGTTCGAAGCAACATTGATTTGGGTGGACGGCGAACGCACAGGGGTAAAGGGGAATACGATGTCGGAGAGCCTCGCGCAGGGTCTGTTTGCGCTCCTGGCTGTGACGCTCGGCGCCGCCGGCTCCCTCGCGGGCGTGTCTGATGGTCTGTGTGGGTGGGGGTCCCCGACTCTGACGGAGTGATGACCATGACTGCTGTTGAGACGTTCGCTGCGGAGCATCCGGCGTTCGGTCGCCCGACGCCGGTGCCGAGTGCGCGGGAGGCGATCCAGGACGCGATCGGTGCGGGTTTGCTGGATGAGGTGATGGCCCGGATCGATGACGGGACGCTGCAATTGACCGGGGACGGCGGTTTCATCCCGGAAATGATCAAAGCGGTTCTCGAGCGTGGCCTGGCGGCGGAGCTGTCCGCGCACCTGGGGTATGACAAGGGTGACCCGATCGGGCGGTACCTGCCGAATTCGCGGACCGGGAGCACGCCGAAGACGGTGCATTCGGAGGTCGGCAGCATCGGCCTGGACGTGCCCCGGGACCGGGACGGGACGTTCGAGCCGCGACTGGTGCCCAAGGGTGGTCGGCGGATCGGCGGCCTCGACGAGATGATCATCAGCCTGTACGCGGGTGGGATGACCGTGCGGGACATCCGTCACCACCTGGCCCGCACGATCGGCACGGACCTGTCCCCGGACACGATCTCCAAGATCACCGACGCGGTGCTGGAGGAGGTCAAGGCCTGGCAGTCCCGCCCGCTGGATCCGATCTACCCGGTGATCTACCTCGACGCGATCGTGGTCAAGGTCAAGGACGGCGCCGCGGTGCGCAACAAGGCCGCGCACATCGCGGTGGGCATCGACCTGGACGGGATCAAGCACGTCCTGGGCATCTGGGTGCAAACCAGCGAGGGGGCGAAGTTCTGGGCCACCGTCCTGGCCGAGCTGCGCAACCGCGGCGTCCAGGACGCCCTGATCGTGTGCTGCGACGGGCTCAGCGGCTTCCCCGAGGCGATCGAGGCGACCTGGCCCGCGGCGATCGTCCAAACGTGCACGGTGCACCTGATCCGGGCTGCGATGCGGTTCGTCTCCTACGCCGACCGCAAGAAGGTCGCCGCCGCGCTCAAGCCGATCTACACCGCCCCGAGCGTGGAGGCCGCCGAGACCGCGCTGCTGGACTTCGCCGCCGGCGACCTCGGCCGCAAGTACCCCGCCGCCGTGGCGACGTGGGAGAACGCCTGGGAACGGTTCATCCCGTTCCTGGAATTCCCGCCCGAGGTCAGGAGGATCATCTACACCACGAACGCGATCGAATCACTGAACTACCAGCTGCGGAAGATCATCAAGAACCGGGGCCATTTCCCCTCGGACGAGGCCGTCGTGAAACTGCTCTGGCTCGCGATCCGCGATATCGAGGACAAGAGAGCCCGCGAACGCGCCAAAGAAGCCGGCAAATCCGCCAACCAACGCACCGCCCCCGGACGCCTCGTCGAAGGCGCCGTCACCCAAGGCTGGCGCGGCGCCCTCGGCGCCCTGCTCATCGCCTTCCCCGACCGACTCACCACCCACATCAACTAACCCGGACCGACACACACAGAAAACTTGACAAGCTCTCCCTCGCAACTACCCAGCTCGTTGACCGCACGAAGTGGCGCCGGGACCAACAGGCGCGCTGGGATGCGCGCCGGCTCGAGGCGTACACCGACTACGCGACTGCGGTCAAGTTGGCGATAATTCGTAGCCGGAGCATTCTCGGGCACCGTGGCCTCAGCCCGACACTCACACCACTTCCTCCTGAACAAGGCTTACCGCTTCTGGCCGCCGACGAGAACAGTAGGACGGCCAAGCTAGAGGCGGTCATGCTTCTAGCGACGGACGACACGATCGCAGCAGCGCGTGAGTGGCATCGTATCGCCTGGCAATTCCATCATTGGGCGTCTGGCTCCGTTTCGACGACAGCATCGGAGGTCGAGGCTGCCTACGCCGAGGCACAGGGTGCACGGGAGCGCTACTACGCCGCGGTTCGACGCGAGTTGGGCATCGCCGCAATCTAGACGGTGCGCGCCGCTCCGCCGTTGCGTACCAGATTTGTCGGATTAAATCGCGACCTGCTGCGAGTTGACTCACAATCGTTCTGGCTCACCGGAACGCACCGTTCAGCGGGAACCGAGCCATCGCCAGCAGCAGTCTCTGCCCCGGGTGACGTCGCCCATCTCGGCGACCATGACGGCGGCGCCCAGGACCGCGCCGATCCCGGGGATGGTCTGCACTTCGACGTACCCGGGTCACGGGCCAGTCGTCCGCGGACGAGGCCCGCGAACAGGTCGATCTCGAACTGCACGGACTCGATCAACGGCCGGTGCGAGGCGACCCGGGCGGCGTACGGCGCCAGCGGGTCCAGGGCGTCGAGCAGCGCCGTGCCGTCGACCCGAACAGGTCGCTGTCGTTCGACGGCTCGGCGCAGCGGGTGCTGTTCACCCTGGTCGCGAACCGGGCCCTGGCCCCCACCTCGAAGCTCGCCGCTCTGGAGTGGGCCCGCCAGGACGTCCACCTGCCCGGCGCGACGGACCTGGGTGAGGACCCGCAGGTGTTCTACCGGGCGATGGACTTCCTCCTGCATGCCGACACGAAGATCCAGGAGAGCGTGTTCTTCGCCGTCGCGAACCTGCCAAACTGCACGTGGACGTGCTGCTGTTCGACACCACGAGCACGTACTTCGAGACCGAGGACGACGACGAGTTCCGCCGCTACGGGGCGTCCAAGGACCACCGCCCCGACCGGCCGCAGACCGTGATCGGGCTCGCCGTGACACGGGAGGGGATCCCGGTGCGGGTCTGGTCGTGGCCCGGCAACGCCGCCGACACCACCGTCATCCGCCAGGTCCACGACGAGCTGCGGGAGGCCTCGCTGCACCGGGTCCTGTGGGTCGGGGACCGCGGCTTCGCCTCCGAACAGAACCGGGTGCACCCGCAGCGCGCCGGGGGGCACGTGCTGTTCCCCGAGAAGCTGCGCGGCGTCACCGACAACCAGATCGCCCTGGCCCGGGCCGGCCGCTACCGGGTCGTGTCCGACAGCCTGCACGTCAAGGAGGTCTGGGTCGGCGACGGCCCGTCCCGGCGGCGGTTCATCATCGCCCGCAACCTCTCCGAAGCCGCCCGCGACCTCGCCACCCGCACCCGCCACCTCGAGCGGCTCAAGCACGAGCTCGCTGCCCTGACCGGCAAGACGGGTGACGCCCGCCTGGCCGCTGAAGGTGTCCTGCTCGCGCACCTGGTGCTGCGCCGCTACCTGACCCGACGCCACGGCACGCTGACCACCGACACCAAGGCCGTCAAGGCGGAGGAGAAGCTCGACGGGAAGTACCTGCTGTCCTGCACCGACGAAACATCGGCGCCGCCGACGCCGCCAGCTCTACAAGAGCCTCCTCGAGGCCGAACGCTCGTTCCGCGACCTCAAGGGCGTCCTCGAGCTCCGCCCCGTCTACCACCGCCTCGAGCAGCGGATCCGCGCCCACATCACCTTGTGCTACCTCGCCCTGATGCTGATCCGGGTCGCCGAGAACGCCACGAGCCTGCCCTGGCCGGTGATCGCCCGCACGATGGACCGGATGCACGCCGGACAGTTCACCGGCCCTGCCGGGCGCGTCACCCAACGCACCGAGACCACCCCCGAGCAACGCATCATCCTGCGCGCCCTGAACATCCCCGAACCCGCGATCCTGCTCGGACCACGACCTATCGCCCCAGGTCACAGCCCCGCGCCGCACCGCCTAGTAACACGACCCCGCCACGCAACCGAGCGTTTGCGCTGCTCAACGCCCAGAACCAGGCACCCGTGTCCCTAGGAACTGTCGAAGCCTGGGAGAAGGGTGGCCCAGTGAGCGCGTAACGCCATGCCGCACCGGACAGCGGCTGCATGACCGGGCGGCAGTGGGGATCGTCCCGTTTCCGTACGCAGGATCGGCTCCGCCGATGTACGGATGGACGCCTGTGCTCGGGCTTTCAAGGACGACAGTTCGAGGTCTGCGCCGAGTTGATCAGACCAGGCTGAGGAACGTAGGAACGGGCTGCCTCCTTGCACAAGGCCTGCGTCCACCGGGCGAAAGCTCGTGAGTCGGCAGCCTCATGCTGCGGGGTCGCTCGCGGACGGGAAGTTAGGCAATGGCGGTTCATCAAAGCCGGGGATCTGTAGCCGCGTGAGGGCCGCCCGCTCGCCCGGCGCAGAACGCTCGGGAACGTATACCCAGAAGGGACCGTGGTCACCGCCGGTGATAACTACGTCGACGGGCTTGCGGGCTTCTCTAGCTGTCTCCACCTCGTTCCACGACCCGGGAGCCTTGAGGGAGGCTCGTGGATGGTAGATGACGGAGTTCTTAAGCGGCACGACGTGTCCGAGTACCTCGTAGGCAACGGCAGTCGTGACCGCCACGGCAAACACGCCAGCGAACCTTTCAAGTTCGGCTTCCGGAACGTCCGGGCGCAGTGCCGCGGTCAGTCGGCCAAACGCGGGCTCGAGGACCGCGTGTCCGTCGAGAATCAACCGCAGCCGGCGGATCTCCTGGCGCTCGTGGGCCGTCAACTCCTCCGGCACGTCGAACGGAATTCGAGTGAATGCGGCGATGACAGCAAGGTCGTCAACGAGTTGCCGCTCGTACGCGGGAATCGGGGTCTCCAACACGTCCATCCCGGGCCGTGGCCGGAGACCTAGTAACGGTGTCGGGCCGCGCATCACCTTCACGGCAGCCGCTTGCGGCAAGGATTCCACGAGTTCGATGGATGCCACCACGTCCGTTGCGTTCTCGCCCGCAAGCTGCTGAACGACGGTTGTCTTGACGCCGGCGCCGTCGTCGTTGAGGAGGAACGTCACCTCGAGCCCACCGGTGCACGCCAGCGACAGCCCGCGCCCGACTCGGCCACGTCCGTAAGCGGTGACGTGCCCACGCACGGCCCGCTTGGTGATGCCGTCCTCGTCAAGAGTGCACAGCGTGACAGGCTCGCTCTTTCTCGGTACGGGCCCCAACTGGATAACGTCGCCTGGACCGGGGACAATATCTAGCCACTCTGGACCTGTCGTTGTGAAGTCGCTAAGCGCCTCTCCCGGCAGGCGTACCGTGCCGATTCCATAGTCGCGGAACAACTCGGCGGCGGTCCGCGCATCGTCATCGAGTACGTCGGGGGTGATGGCAAACGAGAAGCTGATCGGCTCCTTGAGGTGCGCGTCCGGCACCTTTGCGTAAAGCGCTTCCGTGACGCCGCCGCGTGCGTTCACCGTGAAGGCGGTACCCCAAAACGGGCTTCGAGCGTTTGCGAGCGCGTGGAGATCGCGCACCCGGTCCGACAGGTCGGTCGGTCCGATCAAGGCCGCTCGCGCCTGCCCAATCGACTTGAGAGTGTCTACAAGCGCGTCCCGCGTTGCCCAGGCCAGCAGCGTCGGGCGTTTGGCCAGTTCGGTGTTGAGCCTGCTCTGCCCCCAGATCTCGATCCTCACCTTTCGCTTCCCGGCGAGGGCTCGAATCCACGAGCGCTCGGACTTGGCGACGTTGCGTGGAACCACGAGCACCCAGACTCGAGGGGAGTCCTTCATCGCGGCCTCGAACGAACGTCTGATCTGTGGCTTGCGAGATTTCGCATGACCGCCTGAAAACCCCTCGGGGAAGTACTTCAGCTGATAGACGGTATCGAGAACGTCGAAGTTCTCCCCGACGT
The DNA here is from genome assembly GCA_029975645.1 of Actinomycetales bacterium. Lineage (GTDB taxonomy): Bacteria > Actinomycetota > Actinomycetes > Actinomycetales > JAHECE01 > JAHECE01. Next base: position 7,234 of record JARKOU010000002.1, on the reverse strand, counting down.
GCACGTCCACGTCCCGGCCGCCGTCCCCGCCGCGTCCGTCGAGCGCCTCGGCGCGCGAGCCATCGGCCAGGTCTTGGTGGTAGTGGATCAGCAGGGCCTCGACGATCTCGTCGAACTTCGGCTGGGTCAGGTGCAGCCACGGGACGCTGTCAATGGTCGGCACGGTCGGATCTCCTTCAGCAGCGTTGCACGACGAAGGGAGGATGGTCTTGCACACCCCTAGGGTCCAGTGCTGCAGGACCGACCGTGATGCAGTCGGTCGCCGCCTCCACGCGAGACGCTCGGCACGAGGTGCGGCAGCACAGGCATTCCCGGGTGTCGCCGCTGCTGCGGTCTCGGGCGCCCGGTGCGCTCGGACGTCGTGAAGGTCTCGCTCCTCGCACTCGATATGCCGCGGGGGCTGTGCGTCGAGCATACTTCGATGGTGCTTGACTTCACGGAACTCGGCGGCTCAGGCCGAAGGCTTGAGCCGTTGGTGCGTGAACTCCTGCTGCAACTCGGATTCGATCCACAATGGAGCGGCGAGGGGCCCGACGGCGATCGAGACCTGACGTTCGTCGAGCGAGGCAGCGACTTGCTCGGATCGAAGCCGCGGAAGTGGTTGGTGTCCTGCAAGGACTTCTCAGCGTCAGGCCGGGCTGTCGGGGTGGACGAGGCGAACGGAGTCCTCGAGCAGGTGAACCATCACGGTGCACAGGGGTTCCTACTGGTGTGCACGACCCACCCGACATCCGCCCTCGTTGAGCGGCTTGAGGGGCTTGAACGCGGGCGCGGGGGGGACCTTGTCGTCCACTACTGGGATGGCGTGGTGCTCGAACGAATGCTGTCGACGCCGCGCGGTTGGGCGATCGCCCAGCGGTTCATGCCTGCCAGCACCGATGCGTGGAGGATCTTCGCCACGAGCAGCCCCAACCGGTGGGTCGCGGTACACCGCGGGTACTACTTCCATCTCAGCTCCCGGACTGCCGGCGGCATGCGACACGACCTCGAGTCTCTCGAACAACGAATCAATGAGATCGAGGCCGCGGCGACCGCGCTGGGTTTCGATATGCGGCTCCGCGCCGTTTGGCACAACGATACGCATGGACACGGCTACACGTGGTATGTGGACTGCATCTCGCCGCACGGTGCAGCGCTACCGAATCCTGATCACGTACTCGGACTACTCAAGAACGGCATCACTAGGGAAGACGGGCAACCGCACTACTTCGACATTGAGCACTACAACGCGAGCTTGAGCGACCACTACGACCGCGATCATTATCAGCGATACGACCGCTTGCCCAAATACGTCTGAAGATCGGCGACACTTCGGAGGCGGGCCTCGGCGCGCGGTCGCTCCAACGAGAGCCCTGTTCGTTCAGACCCAGCCCGTCGGGTTCGCCCTCATCGGCATGACCGCGCGCTGTTGGCAGTCGGGCCGCCGACCCGGGACTGTCAGACAAACGGTGGGTAGGGGGTCTGGCCTGACACGCCGGGTGGGTGCCTGGCGGGGAAGCAGGCGAGATGACCGAGACGATCGAGTCCATGACGCTCGAGGAGGATGCGAGGCATGCGCTGGCGCACCGGTTGGTGGACCAGGCGCGGGAGCAGGGGGTCGACCTCGTCGGCCCGGGAGGGTTGTTGACGAGCTTGACGAAGCAGGTCCTGGAGACCGCGTTGGAGGAGGAGCTCAGCGACCACCTCAGGTACGACCACGGTGACCGGGACGCCAAGGCGGGCACGAATGAGCGCAACGGCTCGCGGGTCAAGACGGTCCTGACCGAGATCGGCCCGGTCGAGGTCGCGGTGCCGCGGGATCGTGAGGGGACGTTCGAGCCGGCGATCGTCAAGAAGCGGCAGCGCCGCCTGGACGGCGTCGACCAGCTCGTCTTGTCGTTGACCGCGCGGGGTCTGACCACCGGGGAGATCTGCGCCCACCTCATGGAGGTCTACAGCGCCTCGGTGAGCAAGGACACGATCAGCCGGATCACCGAGAAGGTGACGGCCGAGATGAGCGAGTGGCAGCACCGCCCGTTGGACGGCGTGTACCCGGTGATCTTCATCGACGCTCTGATGGTCAAGGTCCGCGACGGTCAGGTCACTAACCGGCCGTTCTACGTCGTCATCGGCGTCACGACCGCCGGTGAGCGGGACATCCTGGGGATCTGGGCCGGCGACGGCGGCGAGGGCGCGAAGTACTGGCTGAACGTCCTGACCGAGATCAAGAACCGCGGCGTCGCCGACGTGTGCATCGCGGTCTGCGACGGCCTCAAGGGCCTGCCCGAGGCGATCACGACGGTCTGGAAGGAGACCCAGGTCCAGACGTGCGTGGTCCACCTGATCCGCAACACCTTCCGCTACGCCGCCCGTCAGGACTGGGACGCCATCGCTCGGGACCTGCGCCCGATCTACACCGCGGTCAAGGACACCGTCGCGGCCGAACGGTTCGAGGAGTTCGCCGAACGCTGGGGCTCCAAGTACCCGGCCGCCGTCAAGCTCTGGCGCACCGCCTGGGAGGAGTTCATCCCCTTCCTCGACTACGGAGCCTGTTGCGCATTGGCTCGGGCCGGAGGCCCCGTGGTCGGTCGCCCGGGGTGGTCGCTGGCTGGTGGGGCGCCGGGTGGCCCCGGGTCAGGCTGCTGCTGCGCGGTGGAGCTTGGTGATGTTGAAGGCGGTGGCTGCGAGGTGGATCTCGGATCGGACGGGTTCGAGGCCTCGTCGGGCGAATCGGTCGATGATCTTCTTGAGGTTGCCGATCGCTGGTTCGACGGTCGCGCCTCGGCGTTTGTAGAGGGTGTGCCCGTCGGGGGTCCGTAGCCGGTGGGCCATCGCCTGACGGGGTGTGGACCCCGGCGGTGGTGGGCCGTTGGCCGGGTCTCGCCTGACGGCGTGGGCGTGGTCGCGGGACTTGGCCAGGGCGATCAGGCGGTCGGGTCCGGGAGCGGTGAGGTTGGCGTCGCTGGCGTAGCCGGCATCGGCCAGGACGACGCCGATGCGGTGCTCGTCCTGGCCGGTGACCGCGTGCAGGTGGCGGGCAGCGGCGCCGGCGGCGGCCATCATCGGCACGAGGTGGTGCTGGTCGTTGGTGTCCTGCACGACGTCCAGGGCGACGATGACCTGGTCACTGGTGACCGCGACCTGGACGTTGTAGCCCTGCACGAACCCGCGACGGGTCGGCATCACCCGCGAGGCCGGGTCGGTGATGTTCGCGACCCGCCCCGCGGCGGGACCGGGCCCGGCGGGCCCGGCTCGTTCGGCCTCCTGCTCGGCCTGCTCGGCCGCCTGGACCGCGCGCCGGGCGCGGATCACCGAGGAGTGCTCCTCGACCGGTCGCGGCACCCGCCCCGCGGGGGTGCGGCCCGAGGCGATGATCGCGGCGCGACGATCCAGCTTGGCCTGCTGACCGGCGACCTGCAGGGCCAGGTGCGCCCGGGCCTCTGCCAGGCGGTGCGGGCCGTTCGGGATCCGCCCGACCACCGCCTGCCCGGCCTCGGCCCGCTCCTGACGGGCCCGCGCCGAGGCCAGACGATCCTGCTCGCGGGCGTCCTGACGGCGTCCCCGCTCCGCCACCTCGGCCGCGGCGGCCCGGATCCGCGCGGACCGGCTCGTCGCGTCCCGCAGGCCGGCCGGGACCCGCTCCCCGTCCAGGGTGCCAGCCGCGTCCTCCGCGGCGTCGGTGCGCCGGGCGTCCTCGATCATGCCCGCGACCTGCTGCTGCAGCCACTCCTGGGCACGGTTGGCATCGATCGAGGCGTTCGCCGCGATCTTCGTGCCATCGATCGCCACCGTCCCGAACCGGGCCAGACCCGCCCGCGCCGCGATCGTCAGGACCTGGGCGAACAACCCGGCGAACACCTCCACCGACTGCGCCCGGAACCTCGCGATCGTGACGTGGTCCGGGACGTCCTGAGCGCACAGCACCCGGAACGCGACATCGGTGTGGCACAACGCCTCGATCCGCCGCGAGGACCGCACCCCCCGGCAGTACGCGTACACCAGCAGCCCGAGCAGCATCCGCGGGTCATACCCCGCGGCGCCGGCACCGCCCAGGCGCCGCTGCCGCTCCAGGTCCGTGATGTCGAGCTGCTCCACGACCTCCAGCACGAACCACACCAGATGATCCGACGGCAGCCACTCGCGCATATCCACCGGCAGCAGCATCGGCTGATCCCGCAGCACCGGACGGTAACCCTTGGCCATGAGCCATCCTCACCGCCGAGCCGACCGCGGCCGTCCGGGACGCGCGAATCTGCAACAGGCTCTACGACGTGGAGATCCGCAAGGTCATCTGCACGACCAACGCGATCGAATCGTTGAACGCCCGCTACCGGCGGGCCGTGCGAGCCCGCGGGCACTTCCCCAACGAGGGCGCCGCCCTGAAGTGCCTCTACCTCGTCACCCGCTCCCTCGACCCCACCGGGCGCGGTAGGGCACGATGGGTGATCCGATGGGTTGAGTCGGCCTGGGGCGCGGTTCCGGCATTGCTGTCGGTCCGTTTCCCCAGGCCGCTCGCCGAACCGGGCGTGCGCCTCTCGACGCACCCGGCTCTCCACGGCCGGTTCTCAGGTGGTGTTTGTTCGCAGGTACGGGTTCGGGATCTGCTCGCCGCGGTAGCGGTAGCGGGTGACCGTCACCGATGCCGGGTTGAACGGGGTGACCCCGTCCGCGCCGATCGGTAGCCACCGCCCGTTGGGGGTGGTGAAGCGGCGACGGAACGCGCCCCACGTCCAGCGGTGCCGTTTGCGCAACCATCGGATCACTCGCCACTCGACGAAGTGCTTCAGGTTGTTCAGGGTGTGCTTGCAGACGGCGTGCCGGAAGTAGGCCGTCCAGCCGCGCAGGATCTGGTTGATCCGTCCGATCACCGCGCCCATGTCGGCCTGCGAGACCCGGTGGGTCAGCCCGCGGATCTTCGCTTTCACCGACCGCAACGGCCGGTCGGCGATGAACGTGTAGACGTACCACTTGCTCGAGCCTCTCTTGCGTTTCCACTGGATGCGGAACCCGAGGAAGTCGAACCCCTCGCGCAGGTGCACGATCGTCGTCTTGGCCTGTGACAGGCGCAGACCCAACGGCAGGAGCACGCGCGCGATGTCTTCGCGCAGGGCTTCGACGTCGCTGCGTTGGCCGTGCACGAGGATGACGAAGTCGTCCGCGTAGCGAACGATCCGCCAGGTCGGCAGGCCTTTGGAACGGCGTGCGTGGCGCCGGTAGGTGGTTCCCATCTCCCGGTCTGGCCGCCAAGGCGCCATCACGTGCTCGTCGAGCGCGCTCAGGGCGATGTTGGCCAGGAGTGGGGACAGGATCCCGCCTTGCGGGGTGCCGGTGTCGGAGTCCTGCAGGTGGCCGGTCTCGGTCATGATCCCGGCCTTCAGGAATGCCTTCACCAACGCCAGGACGCGTTTGTCCGTCACCCTCGCCCGGACCCGGTCCATCAAGGCGGTGTGGTCGATGGTGTCGAAGCACGCCTCGATGTCGGCGTCGAGGACCCAGTGATAGCCCTGGGTGCCCAGCCGGTGGATGTCGGCGATCGCGTCGTGGGCCCGTCGGAACTTGTCAACCTGGTTGAGACAGCTCGTCGTTGGGGTTGTGTGGGGGTGCTACGCGGTTTCGATGGTGGTGGGGGGCTGGTTGATCCAGGCCCGGGTGGGTAGGGCGGGGGCGTGGGGCCGGCCGCGGGGGAACCGTTCGGGGTGAGCGGTGTAGGCGGCGTCGAGGACGTCCTGGCGGTGCGCTCGGACGCTCTGCCAGGTGCCGTCGTGGACGCTGGCCGGGGTGTGCAGGCCGATCCCGGAATGGCGGTGGTCGTTGTTGTAGTAACTGAAGAAGACGCTCATGAAGTCGCGGGCGTCGGTCAGGTCGGTGAACGCCTCGGGGAATGCGGGGCAGTATTTCAGGGTTTTGAACGCGGCTTCGGAATAGGGGTTGTCGTTGGAGACCTTGGGCCGGGAGCGGGAGGCGGTGATGTTCAGGTCGGCGAGCAGCGCGGCGACGTGGAGTGTTCCCGCTTTTGTTGACGCGGATTTAGGCTGCCAATTGGTTGATTGACCTGATGCCTTGCTCGTATTCCGCCGGGGTGAGGTATCCGAGGGTGGAGTGCCGGCGACGCGTGTTGTAGTACGTTTCGATCCAGTCGAACGTTGCCTTGCGGAGGTATTCGACGTCGGGCCACGGGCGGGTGTGGACGAGTTCCTTCTTGTAGGTCGCGAAGAACGACTCGGACACGGCGTTATCGTAGCAGATTCCGGTGCGCCCGAGGGAGCGGACCACGCCACGGGCGGCGCAGAAATCGGCGAATTCTTTGGATGTGTATTGGCAGCCGCGGTCGCTGTGGAAGACGACGCCAGGCGGTGGTCGGCGGTGGGTGATGGCCATCGCGAGGGCGTCGGTGACCAGGCTGGTGCGCATGTGCTCGGCCACGGCCCAGCCGACCACGGCCCGGGAGTGCAGGTCGATGACGGTGGCCAGGTAGGCCCACCCGGTCCACGTCCGGACGTAGGTGATGTCGCCGCACCAGCGGGTGCCGGCCTGTGCGGCGGTGAAGTCCCGCCCGATCAGGTCCGGCGCGGAGACCGGTCGTTCGCCGTGGACGGTGGTCTTCTTCCAGGCCCGGGGATGGCGTCCGGCCAGGCCGGCGGCCCGCATCAGGCGGAAGACCCGCTTGTGGGAGACCCGGCGGCCGGAGGCGGCGAGGTCGGCACGGATCCGGCGCACCCCGGGGTTGCCCCGCCCCGCGTCGTGCGCCGCCCGGATCAGGGTGGTCAGGGTGGCGTCCTCGCGGGCGCGCGCCGAGGCGGCCCGGGCCCGCCAGGCGTAGTACCCGGAGCGGGACACCCCGAGCTGGGTGCACATGAACGTAACGGTGTAGGTCGTCGAGGCAGCCCAGTTCGCGATCGCAGCGAATTTCACTGCTTCCCCTTCGCGAACCAGGTCGCTACTTTTTTTGCGAACTCGACCTGCATCTGCAGCTCGGCGATCGTGGCCTTGTCCTGTTTCGATTCCTCCCGCAGGCGGGCCAGCTCGGCCCGTTCGGACTCGCCCAGCGGGGCGTCCGGGTCTTTCCCGGACTCCGCCTCATCGCGTGCCTTCTTCACCCATTTCCCCAAGGTCATCTCGTGCACGCCGATATTGCGTGCGACCTCGGCGACCGACCGGCCGCCCTCGAGGACGAAACCTACGGCCTGGGCCTTGTACTCATCCGTGAACGCACGGCGTGTCGAACCCATCGGTGTGACTCCCGATCACTCGGGGC
>JARKOU010000129.1 GCA_029975645.1 Actinomycetales bacterium | reverse complement strand
CGACCTCACGAGCGAGAACCCTCGACCTCAGCGATCAGCGGGGCGCCCGGGCCGGGCCTCATGCCGCGCACGATGCGCGAGCGCGGAGAAGCTGATCACCGCTGTCCGCCACAGGACATCGGGATCGATCCGGTGGTCGTGGTGCACCACGAAGTCCCGGTTGCGCGCGGCCTGATTCCAGATGGGTTCCGCGAAACGACCCGGGTCGGCGGCGATCAACTTCTTGCACAGATCGCCCACTCGATTCGCGATCGCTTCGAGGGCGAGAGGAACGGCCACGTCGGCGTCGAAGACGTCGCGCCCACGCTTGGTGAGTTCGTGCGCCACGTCGAGCGTCGCGACCAGGTCGGCGAGCCAATCGGCGACCCGGTCGTCGGGGTCCTCCGTCACAGCGCGACTGCCTCGTCCAGCACACGGCGGTCGCCGGGCCGTGCGGGATCCAGGGCGGCCCGGCTGACCACGTCGACGTGCCGTCCGAGGAGCAGTTCCACGTCAGAGGCGAACTGGGCGAGGTCGAAGAGAGTGGCCTCATCGTCGGGCTCGACGAGGAGGTCGACGTCGCTGTCCCGGTGCTCGGCGCGCCGGGCGACCGAGCCGAACACGCTCACCGCGCGGATGTGGTTGACCTGGGCCAACCGTCTGAGGAGTCCACGGCGCTCGAGCATCTGGTCGAGGAGTCGGCTGCCTGGGTTCGCGGCCGGGGTGCGGAGGGCCGTGTAGATGGCGTACGGGAGCACGACCGCCTCGGGCCGCCGGTGCGTCCCGAACGGTCGCGGCGAGTACGAAGCCGGGTCACGGCGCATTCGCGCGAGTGTCTGCGTGAGGGCTGCGCGAGCCTCCGAGATCGTGTCCACCTCCGATGCGCCCATGCCACCACCGTAACTTCTGTACGACAATGTGTACAGATTCTCACCGAGGTCGAGGGTCCTCGTGCGTGCCGCCGGGCCTCGCCGAAGGGACGGACACAGGGCTCCGCGCTCCGTCTCACCCCGCCGCGCCGCACCCGCTTTGGAGGACGACGACGGCGCCCGGTACAGTTGGCGGGCCGTCCGGCGGTCGCTCGTGCGAACCGGCTCGGCAGCGCCGCCTTAGCTCAGTCGGCAGAGCGGTTCACTCGTAATGAACAGGTCAAGGGTTCGATTCCCTTAGGCGGCTCCGATGCGTGGACGAGGACCCGGTGGGTTTCATCCCGCCGGGTCTCTTCGTCTCCGGAACCAAGCGGACGCGCCTCGCGGGCGGATGCCGAGGAAGTCTGGAGTGGACCCGAGGAATTGCCGCTAGCGTCGGGCTGACACGATTTCCCGGCGCGCTGAATGGGAGACGCTCGATGCGTCGTCTCCTCGCATTCCTGATCACCACGGCAATCGCCGCGACCCTCGCCGCGTGCGCCCCGGGGCATTCGGGCCCCACTTTCCCCACTGCGCCGTCGCTCGCGTGGCAGGTCACCGCCGAGGACCTGGCGCAGGGCTTCGGCTTCGAGCAGCCCACACTCGTGGACCCGGGCGTCCCGACGTCGGGCGAGGGGCTCGCGAAGCCGGAGATCCGAGGCGCAGGTGACGTCTGGATCACGGCGGTGCAGGACCGGGCAGACCTGGCCGCCCCGCTGGCGCTCCTGGGCATCGAGCCGGCCACCGGTGAGGTGGCCTGGACCTATCGCCCGGACGGTGATCTGGTGATCTCGCGCTGCGCGTCCCGGGTTGTCGACGGCGCGCTGGCCTGCATGCTGGTCAATCCGGTCGCGGACCCCGGCACGGCGCAGACGTCGGTGGTGAGCCTCCTGGACCCCTCGACCGGTGAGGAGACCCGGCGCGTCGAGGCTGCGGGCCGTGCATACGAGTTGGCGGTCGACGGCGAGCGCCTCCTGGTCCTCTCCGCCTCCGGGAGCACGGCGACGGTGACCTCGCTGAGCGCCTCAGGAAGGGAGGTGTGGTCCGTGGACCTGGCCCTCACGCCCGAGGAGGTCGGCGCCCTCTACTTCGCCTCCCTCACCGCGGGTTCCGCCGTCGCACTGACCCTGACCGAGCGGATGTTCCTCCTCGACCGGACCACAGGCGCCGTGGTGCTGGAGGAGCACGGCGTCACGGCACGCTTCACCGAGGGGGGCGGGGTCGTCCTCGTCCCCTACGGAGGAGGGGGCGAGGAGGCCGCTCCGGACCCCCGCCTCATCCGGGCCGACGGCACTCTCCGGGCGGCCTACCCGGGCTACGAAGAGGTGTACAGCGCGGCCCTTCCTCCTGTGGGTCCGGTGTTCCTGCGCGGTCCGACGGGCGAGTTGGTGGTCCTCGACGGGCGGTCCGAGAAGCCGAGCCCCACGGGCGTGGTCCTGGCCGACCGTCAGGAGATGGTCGAGGCGCTCGCCGGCGACGACCTGTTCGTGTGGTCGGGGTCCCGAAACGCCCGGGCCCTGTACGTCCACGCCCTCGCCCGGCCCGGTGAGGTGCTCGTCGAGGTCGCGGTGGAAGCCGCTGGTGCTGTTCCGGCCTTCGACGCCGAGGCGTTCTACCTGGCGTCGGACGCGGGATCGAGCGTGACCATCTCCGCCCGTGCGCTCGAGGACGGCGCGCCCTTGTGGAGCCTGCCGCACACGCTGCCGAGCAGTCCGGTGAACGACGAGATGGGATTCACCCCGAGCGTCGGCCTGATCGAGGGCCGCCTTGCCCTGGTGGACTGGTCGAGCCTGGCCGCGTTCGAAGCGACGTCGGGCGCAACGCCGACGGCGCCTGCCACGCCGTCGGCATCGGCGTCACCGAGCCAGGTGGCGGATGTGGCCACGGGCTCCGTGGTCGCCTGGGGCGACGGGAGCACCGGCGCCACGGTGGTGCCGCGCGCCGCCGAACCCGCTACGGCGATCTCCGCCGGCGCCTATCACAGCGTGGCCCTGCGCGAGGACGGAACGGTGGCGGGCTGGGGCTGGAACGCCTGGGGGCAGGTGAGTGTCCCGTTCGGCCTCGAACGCGTCAGCCAGGTCTCCGCCGGCGGTCACGTGAGCATCGCCTTGACGGCGGACGGCGAGGTGGTGACCTGGGGATACGGCCTGGGGCGTGACCCCGCGGATCAGGAGGTGCGCGACGTCGTCGCCGTCTCCGCCGGCGGCGAGCACGTGCTCGCGCTGGACCGGGATGGCAGGGTCGAGGCCTGGGGAGACAACCGCTACGGGCAGGTGACGGTCCCCAGCGACGTGCGCGACGTCGTCGCCATCGACGCCGGGCACTTCCACAACCTCGCGCTGCGTGCTGACGGCACGGTGGTGGGCTGGGGCTTCAACGGCTCCGGTCGCGCGACGCCGCCGGCGGACCTCACCGACGTGATCGCCGTGTCCGCGGGGCGGTACCACAACCTCGCCTTGCGTTCCGACGGGACAGTGGTGGCCTGGGGGAACGACCGACGCGGGCGGGCCAGCGTGCCGGCCGGGCTGCGCGACGTCGTCGCCGTGTCCGCGGGCTACTCGCACAGCCTGGCGCTGCGATCGGACGGAACGGTCGTGGCGTGGGGCGACGACGGGTACGGCCAGTCGAGCGTGCCCCCGGGGCTGGATCACGTGGTCGCTATCGAGGCCGGCGCGTATCACAGCCTCGCGCTGCGGGACGACGGGACGGTGGTCGGGTGGGGCCGGGACCTCGAGGGGCAGGCGTCGATTCCGGAGGACCTCACCGATGTGGTCGACGCCGCGGCGGGGAGCCTCCATAGCGTCGCGGTGTCGGGCGACGGCAGCGTGACGGTCTGGGGCGGCGAAGGCAGCGGCGCGGCCCTGCCGCGGGGCTTGTCCGACGTCACCCAGGTGAGCGCAGGATCCGACTACAGCCTGGCGTTGACGGGCGACGGCGAGGTGGTCGCCTGGGGAACCAACGAGGCCGCCATCGGCCCACCCGGCGACCTCCGGGTGAGCGCGGTCGACGCCGGATCGAGCCACGCGCTGGCCGTCACCGAGGACGGCACGGTGGTGGCGTGGGGGAACGACTACCGGGGCCAGGTGGACGTCCCGGACGGCCTGGCCGACGTCGTCGCCGTCGCCGCCGGGGGGGAGCACAGCCTCGCTCTTCGCCGCGATGGGACGGTGGTGGCCTGGGGTTCGAACCGGTCGGGGCAGTGCGACGTCCCTGCCGGCCTGACCGACGTCGTCGCGATCTCGGCGGGCGACGCCCACAGCCTGGCCCTGCGACGGGACGGCACCGTTCTCGCCTGGGGCGCGAACGTGGCCGGGGCCACGGACGTCCCCGAGGGCCTGGGCGGCGTCGTCGCGATCGATGCCGGGGCGGATCACAGCGTCGCGCTCCTGGGCAACGGCAGCGTGGTCGCCTGGGGGGCCAACGCGGCGGGGCAGTCCAGCGTTCCGCCGGGCCTCCCGCCGGTGCGGGCCGTCTCGGCGGGTGGGGCGCACACGCTCGCCGTGCTGGGTGAGCGCTGAACCCCGGAGCCTGCGCCCGGCTAGCCCGCGGCCTGCAGCGACGACAACGCACCGATCGCGACCTCGAGCACGGCAATGATGTGGTCGGGCGGGATCAAGATCGCCGCGACGGGCTCGACCCCGGTGGCATAGCCGACGTCGATCCCGGAGATCTGGACACCCATGCCGCTCAGCGTGCCCGGTTCGAGGAACTCCGTGCCGCTCGCGCCGATGCTCATCCCGACGATTCGTCCGCCGAGATCGATGACGGCGCCGCCGCTGGCTCCGCCGATCATGGCGTTCTCGGGGCGGAGGTCCGTTGCTCCCGGGCCGGATGGAGGGTGCCGGTCGTCGGGTTGGTGAAGGGTGCCGATGCCCGTGAGAGCGGTGGCGGCACCCCACAGGTAGCCGGTGACCATGACGGCGGTGTAGAGGTCGCGGCCGTAGGACGCGCGGAACTCCCCCTGGAAGTTGTCGAGGAACACCCAGTCGCCGGGGGCCGCCGCTTCCGCGGCGATCGGCAGCGCGGTGGTGCCCACCTGCCCCGCCGGAACGAGCACGGCGACGTCGAGGGAGACCACACCGTCCGAGTAATCCGGCGGAACCAGGGTGCCGTCCATCTGGTAGGCGAAACAGCCGTCGAGGACGCCGACCCGGCGCCCGGCGAGGTCGGCGATCCGCAGGTCGGCGAAGGGAAGATCGCGGGTGACGTGTGCGGCGGTCACGACCACCGGGCGCCCGGCCGCCTCGACGATGAAGCCGCTGCCCCGGGCCTCGCCGTACGCATCCTGGATCTGGACCACCGCGCCGTCGGCCGCAGCCACCAGATCGTCCGGCAGTGGTGCGGGGTCCTCGTGGAAGCGTTCGACCTGGCCGTCCCAGGTGAGGCGGAGAGAGACCGGGTCGCCGGCTTCGCGAGGGATCGCCGGCAGTGGTTCCTCCTGGCAGCGCCGCATGCGTGGGGACGAGGGCGTCGCTATCTCGCTGCTGACGTCGGCTGACGCCGGCGCGGTGGGCGACGCCGGGCCGCTCGTGGGAAGGCTGACGTCGCCGACGGAACACGCGCCACAAAGAGCGACGACCACGCCGATTGCGCTGGCGTGGCGCATTGTGCGGGCCGGTGTCATGCGCCAAGTGTGATTCACGACCACCCGTTCCGCACGGGACTGAGATCGAGGGGCTCCTCTCGATTGTGCGCACCGAGCCGCCGAGAAATCGGCCCCAGTTTTCCTTCGTACACGCCGGATCCGGGATCACCTGCAAGACTTCCGCGGTGCCCCCAGAGGTAGTCGCCCTGACCGCTGTCGCGTGCGGCAGCGCGTCGGTTGCCCTGGCGCGCTGGATGCGACGTGTCGCGGACCAACCTTCGGACTGGCTGACATCGGGACTCCACGCACTCTTCGCGACGCTGGGCGGCGCCGGCGCGGCCCTGCTCGCCTCGTCGTGGGTCGAGACCGTGGCCTTCGGGGTTCTGGCGCTGGCGTGTGCTCTGCTCGTGACGATCGACCTGGCCGAGCACCGACTTCCGGACGTCATCGTCTTGCCGATGTACCCGATCCTGCTCGGTGGACTGGCGGTCGCCGCCGCTGTCTCGGGCGATTGGGGCGACCTCGGGCGCTCGGCTGCGGCGATGGCGGTCCTCGGCGCGGGGTACTTCGCGCTCGCGTGGATCAACCCCTCCGGCCTCGGTCTGGGGGACGTCAAGCTGGCCGGCCTGCTGGGGGTCTTCCTCGGCTGGTTCGGCTGGGCGAACGTCCTGGCGGGGACGCTCGCCGCCTTCCTGTTGGGGGGAGCGTTCGCCGTGGTGCTCCTCATCTCGCGGCGCGCGAACCGCAGGACGGCGTTCCCCTTCGGGCCCTGGATGGTGGCGGGCGCGGCCGTTGGCGCGGTCTGGGTGCCGGCGATGGCCGCCTGAACCCCGGGCACGCTCGGCGCCCGCGACCTGGGAGCAGCTCCTCGCTCAGAGGTGATCGCGTCCCAGCCTCGAGGCAGCGGGGCGGGGGCGGCGCGCTCCGCGGCGTACCGTCGGTGGGATGTGCCGGAACATCACCACGCTCCGCGGCCTCGAGCCGCCCGCCACGGCGGAGGAGATCGACGCCGCCGCCCGCCAGTACGTCCGCAAGGTCACCGGGGTCCAGACGGTCAGCGACGCCACGCGGGAGCCGTTCGAGGCCGCGGTCGCGGAGATCGCGGCGATCACCGCGCGTCTGCTCGAGGACCTGCCCGCCCGGCGTCGGCCACCGGTCACCGTGCCGCCGCTGCGCCGGCCCGAGGTGCAGGCGCGCCTGGGCGCTCAGGCTCGCGTCCATCCGCACCCGCACCCGCACGACTGACCGTCGTCACTCGAACTGACCGTCGTCACTCGATCCGGGCGATCACGTCCCCCTGCCGCACGGCGTCGTCCTCGGCCACCGCCAATCGCACCACCCCAGCAACCGGGGCCGGCACCTCGGCCGAGACCTTGTCCACCTGCACCTCGGCGAGGAGCTGGCCCTCGGCCACCGCTTCGCCGTCGGACACGAACCACGTGGCGAGCACGCCCTCCGCCCCCGGCTGTTCCGACGACAGCCGGGGGAACACCACCTCCGTCACGTGATCGCTCACGCACCCACCACCCGGCGGATTGCCGCCTCGATCCGGTCCGGCCGCGGCAGCACGGCGTACTCGAGGGAGTGCGCGTACGGAACCGGGACGTCCGGGTTCGCCACGCGCGCCACGGGCGCCTTGAGCAGGGTCGGGTCCACGTCCGTCACCGTCGCGGAGACCTCACCGGAGAGCCCGTAGGAGAGGTAGTCCTCGTCCACCACCACCAGGCGCCCCGTCGTGCCCACGGACTCGAGGATCGCCGCCCGGTCCAGCGGGACCAGGCTGCGCAGGTCGATGACCTCGGCGTCGATCCCCTCGGGGGCGAGCGCCTCCGCCACGTCGAGCGCGTGGTGCACCGAGAGCGAGAGCGTGACCACGGAGACGTCGCGGCCCTCTCGGGCGACGCGCGCCTGCCCGATCGGCACCTCGTACGGGTCTACCGGCACGTCCCCCAGGGACCGGGGGTTCTTCACCATCCACGGCAGGCCCATCACGCCCTTGTGGAAGATGTAGACCACGGGGTTGTCGTCCCGGATGGCGGCCGTCATGAGGCCCTTGGCGTCGTACGGCGTGCTCGGGGTCACCACCTTCATGCCCGGCAGGTGCGCGAACGTGGCCCACAGGCACTGGGAGTGCTGGGCGCCGTCGGAGTACCCGCCGCCCGCCGCCATCGTCAGCACCATGGGGACCTTCACGTTGCCGCCGGACTCGAAGTGGATCTTCGCCATGTGGTTGTAGATCTGGTCCAGGCACACGCCCATGAAGTCGGAGAACATCAACTCCGCGATGGGGCGCATGCCTTCCGTCGCCGCGCCGATCGCCAGCCCGATGAACGCCGTCTCCGAGATCGGGGTGTCCATGATGCGGCTCGGGCCGTACTTGTCCAGAAGGCCCGTGGTCGAGGAGAAGATCCCGCCGTACTTCCCCACGTCCTCACCCAGGTAGAACACAGTCGGGTCGCGTTCCATCTCCTGGTCGATGGCTTCCACCATGGCCTTGGCCACGGTCAGCCGGTGCGTCTCGCGCCGCGTCGGGGCCGCGGGCGCGTCGGTGAGCGTCATCTTCTTCCCCTCCTCAGGCGAAGACGTAGGAACCGGCCGTGCCGGGGTCCGGCACGGGGCTGGACTTGGCGAACGCGATCGCATCCGCCACGCGTTCGCTCGCCTCGGCGCGCACGACGGCGACCGCCTCGTCGTCGAGCACGCCCGCGTCGCGGAGCCGGCGTTCGTACGCGGGGATCGGGTCACGTGCGGGGACGTCGGCGAGTTCCGGGCGGTAGCCCTGGGCGTCGCCCTCGAAGTGCCCCCACATGCGCAGCGTGTGGACCTCGATGAGCGAGGGGCCGTCCCCGGCGCGCGCCCGGGCCACGGCCCGGCCCGCCGCCTCGTACACGGCCTCGACGTCGTTGTCCTCGACCCTCACGCCCGGCATCCCGTACGCCGCGGCGCGGTCCGCGTTGCTCGGGATCGCGGTGGAGGCTGAGCGCGGCACCGAGATGCCCCAGTCGTTGTCCTCCACCACGAACACCACGGGCAGGCGCCACAGGGCGGCGAGGTTGAGGGACTCGTGGAAGGCGCCCTGGTTGGCG
This sequence comes from Actinomycetales bacterium, assembly GCA_029975645.1. Taxonomy (GTDB): domain Bacteria; phylum Actinomycetota; class Actinomycetes; order Actinomycetales; family JAHECE01; genus JAHECE01. The sequence goes on along the minus strand of JARKOU010000129.1, from coordinate 9,661 downwards.
GCGCCGTCGCCCGTCACCGCGACGGCCACCCGGTCCGAGCCCTGACGCTGGGAAGCGAACGCCATGCCGAGCGCGGGCGGGAACCCCTCGGCGATGATGCCCGAGCAGGAGAAGTGGGTCTCCGGGTCGAACAGGTGCATGTGCCCGCCGCGGCCGTGGCCCAGCCCGTCCTCGCGGCCGAAGATCTCCGCCGCCATCTTGCCCAGGTCCATCCCGTGCGCGATGGCCAGGTGGTGCGGGCGGTGGGTGGCGGTGAGGGCGTCCTCGCGGCGCAGGTGCGCGCACACGCCCGCGGCGACCGGTTCCTGCCCGGCCGCCAGGTGCATCTCGCCGGGGACCAGCCCCTTGCCGATGTCGAAACCCGGCCCCTTGTCCGCGTGGTACTCGCGGAGGACGGCCTCCTCGAACGTGCGGGCCAGGACCATCGTGCGGTAGAGCCCCAGCCGGGTGGGCGCGTCCAGCGCGCCGACGGCCGTAGGCATCGCGGTCGCGGTCATCTCCCTCCTCCTTGCTCGCGTGCGCTGAGCGCTCCTCGCGGAGCGTCGTTCCACTGTGAGCACGGCCGGGACCGGCGATCCACCCCGAGTTTTCAGATGGCGGAAGGCCGACGACGGCGCCCGGCCGGGGCTTCAGCCTGCGTCGTCGAGTCCGTAGGCGATGAGCCGGGCGGCCCGCCGAGGGCGGGCACCAGGTCCGGCTCTCGGTCCAGCCGGGCGACCGGGACGGAGACGGCCACCGACGCCGTCGTCGTCGAACTCGGGACCGGGACCGCGACGCACGCCGTCCCGAGCGCATACTCCTCGCGGTCCACGGCCACGTCCGCCGCGGCGCACAGGTGCCGCTCCAGCGCGCGGGCGTCCGTGATCGTGTGCGCGGTGAGGTCCGGGCGGTCGTGCCGCGCCAGGTAGTCCCGGCGGGACTCGGGGGCCAGGTGCGCCAGGATCGACTTCCCGAGCGCCGTCGCGTGGGCGGCGTCGTGGAACCCGACCCACTGGTCCACCCGCTGGGCGCCGCCGGAGTCCACCACCTCGACCAGGCGCACCTCGCCGTCGTCCATCTCCGCGAGGTAGACCGCCGCGCCGAGCGCCTCGTGTGCTTCGCGGAGGACCGGTCGGAAGCGCGCGCCGCGCGCGGCCCGGCTGCCGGGCGCGGAGAGCGCCAGGACGCGCTCCCCGAGGGCGTAGCAGTGGTCCACCCGCGTGAGGTAACCCTCGTGCACCAGCGTGGCCAGGAGGTGGTAGGCCGTGGGAAGTGCGAGCCCGGTGCGGCGGGCCAGGGCCTTCGCGGGGAGAGGGCGACCCGCCGCGCCGACCTCGTCAACGAGGTGAAGAGCGCGCTGGACCGACGTGATGAGCGTTGGCTCGGGACTCACCGGTGACCTCCGGTGTCCACGGTACGACCCGGGCGGGCCGGTGGCGAGGGGCCGGCGGCCGTCTCGCGCCACCGCGATGTCAAAGGGCCCGGCTCCTCGTTGAGCCGGACCCTTCGGTGATGGTCGGATGCTGGTGCGCCTGCGGCGCCGGGATCAGACGGTGACGAGCGAACCCTCTTCGGTGATGACGTCGGCCTCGGGCTCGTCGAACCACACGCCGTTCTCGCCGAGGTAGCGGAAGTGGACCGTGGTGCCCTCGGGCACGGTGATCGTGGCGCTGGCCGTGCCGTTGCTGCGCTTCTTGAGGACGTGGGCGCCCGGGGTCCAGTCGTTGAAGGTGCCGACCACGCTGACGGTCCCGGCCGGGTGGTCGGCGGGGAGCACGAAGGTGAGCTTCTGGCCGGTGTTCTTCGGGGCGCGGGACTGCTTGAGCACGTCGTAGACCTTCCTGTGATGCCACGGCCCGGCGGATTCGCAGGGCCAAACGCCGGACATTCTGGCAGAGGGTGCCTAGGATGCCGGGACGCCGCGCCGAGGTGAGGTGATCATGCGAGGCTGGGGGGTGTGACCACGCCGACGCCCGCGCCCTTCGACCGCCCATTTGCCGCCGTCCTCTTCGACATGGACGGCACCCTCATCTCCTCCCTGGCCGCCGTCGAGCGCTCCTGGGCGCGCCTCGCCGAGGAGTACGCGATCCCCGCCGAGCGCTTCTTCACCTTCCACGGCATCCCGGCGCGCGCCATCGTCGACCGGCTCCTCTGGGACCGCCCCGCCGCCGAACGCGACGCCGCCTACGCGCGCATCGTGGAGATCGAGGTCTCGGACACCGCCGGCATCGCGATCCTTCCGGGCGCCGTCGCCGCGCTCGAGGTCCTGGCGCCCGCCGGGCGGTGCGCCATCGTCACCTCCTCGAGCCGGCCCCTCGCCGCCGCGCGCCTGGCCGCGACCGGCCTGCCCGCGCCGTCGGTCCTGGTCACGGCCGACGACGTCGACAACGGCAAGCCGCACCCGGATCCGTTCCTCGTGGGGGCGGCCGCCTTCGGTGCCGATCCGCGCGACTGCCTCGTGGTGGAGGACGCCGCCTCCGGGCTGGCCGCGGCCCGGGCGGCGGGCTGCCCGACCCTCGCCCTCGCCACGACGCATGCGCCCGAGGACCTGGCGGGCGACGTCGTCGTCCCCGACCTCGCCTCCGTCCGTTTCGAGGTGACCGACGACGGCGTGCACCTCGCCTGGGCGTAGCGGCGGCGTCGTCGTCCGCCTGCGTGCGGCACAGTGGGGGCGTGTCCACGGCCGACCTGCTCCTTGCCCTCGACCTCCTCGGGACGTTCGCCTTCGCGCTGAACGGCGCGTTCACGGCCGTGCGGGCGGTGCGCCTGGACATCGTGGGCGTCCTGGCGCTGGGGATCGTCACCGCGATCGGCGGGGGCCTGGTCCGCGACGTGCTCATCGGCGCCGTGCCGCCCGCCGCGTTCCAGTGTTGGCCGTACCTGGCGGTCTCGACGGCGGGAGCGCTGATCGCGTTCTTCGTGGCGCGGCCCTCGCGGCTGCTGCTGCGGCCGATCATCGTGCTCGATGCCGTGGGGCTGGCCTTCTTCTGCGTGGCCGGGGCGCAGAAGTCGCTGGAGTACGGGCTCGCGCCGGCCGCCGCGATCATCCTGGGGGTGATCACCGCGGTGGGTGGCGGGACCATCCGCGACATGTTGATCGGGCGGGTGCCCTCGATTCTGACGAACGACCTCTACGCGATCCCCGCCCTCGCCGGGGCGACCATCGCCGTGGTGGTGGCGCCCGCCGAGATCCTCGCGGTGCCGACGGCGGTGATCGCGGCGGCCGTGTGCTTCGTGATCCGCATGGTGGGGGTGAAGTACAAGGTCAACGCGCCCATTCCGCCGCGGCTGCTGCGCGAGGACGGGAGTGACGGATGAACGCCCACACAGGCCCTACCCGCTCGCGTCCCCGCCACCTCCGCCGAACACGGGGTTAGTCGTCCCATCCGACCGAATGGGACGACTAACCCCGTGTTCGGCGAGGAAGGGCTGGGGCGCCGGGGACCGAGAGCGGGTCGAAGCCGTAGGGGAGCTCCAGGCGGTGGGCCGCCATGAGGTCGCGATCGGCCAGGACGTCCCGCGTGGGGCCGTCCGCCACCACGCGGCCCGCGTCCATCACCACCGAGCGCGGGCACAGCTGGAGGGCGTAGGGGAGGTCGTGCGTGATCATGAGCACGGCGACGTCCAGGGCGACGAGGATCTCGGCGAGGTCGCGGCGGCTCGCGGGATCGAGGTTCGACGTGGGCTCGTCGAGGACCAGCACGTCCGGGCGCATCGCGAGCACGGTCGCCAACGCCACGCGCCGTCTCTGGCCGAACGAGAGGTGGTGCGGCGGGCGGTCGGCGACCTCCGCCATCCCGACGGCGGCAAGCGCCTCGCGCACCCTGGCACCGAGCGCGTCACCGCGCAGGCCGAGGTTGTGGGGGCCGAACGCGACGTCGTCGGCGACGGTGGGCATGAAGAGCTGATCGTCCGGGTCCTGGAAGACGATCCCGACCCGCCGCCGCACGTCCGGAAGCGACTCGCGGCCGACGTCGAGGCCGGCCACCCGCACCCGGCCCGCGCCCGTGCCGCCGGTCACCGGGGCGGGGCCGCGGGAGGGGCGCGCCCGGCCCGTCGCGACGCCCAGGATCCCGTTGAGGTGCAGGGCGAGGGTGGTCTTGCCCGCGCCGTTCGGGCCGAGGAGCGCCACACGCTCGCCCGCGCCGACCGCGAGCGAGACCCCGAACAGCACCTGCCGCCCGTCCGGGTACGCGAAGGCGAGGCCGTCCACGTCGAGGGCGGGCGGCGTGGTCGGGGCCGGTCCGGCGGCAGCTGTCACGAGCCGACCGCCCAGGTCGCCGCGAGCACGGCCACGGCCACGGCGGGGAGGAGGGCCGCCGTCGTCCACTGGGCGAGGGACGCCGTCGGGCCGTCCGGCGCGGGCATGCGGCCGGTGTAGCCGCGGGCGAGCATCGCGTGGTGCACGCGCTCGCCGCGCTCGTAGGAGCGGGCGAACAGGGTGCCCGCGCCTCCCGCCACCGCGGCGAGCCGCGCGGGAGCGCCGCCGCGCTCGCCACGCGACTGCCGGGCGAGGCGCATGCGGTGGAGGTCGGCGGCGACCACTGCGACGTACCGGATCATGAACGACGCGATCGCCACGAGCGCCCGGGGGAGGCGGAGTCGATCGAGGCCGGCGAGGAGGTCGCGCGGGGGCGTGGTCGCGGCCAGGAGGATGGCGGCGACGACGCCGAGGGTCGCCTTCGCCAGGAGGGTGCCGGCGGCCTCGAGGCCGGGGCGGGAGAACGTGAGGGGACCGAGGGTCAGGCTCGGGCCGGCCGCCACCAGGGGCAGGAGCAGGGCGAACACCACGAAGGGGACCTCCACCACGGCGCGGCGGGCGACCAGGCGCGCGGGGACCCGGGCGACGGCCAGGGCGGCGGCGAGGAGGGCGCCGTAGGCGGCGAAAGCCGGCCAGGCTCCGCGGGGAGTGGCGACCACCGCGAGCACGAACGCGACGAGCGCGAGGAGCTTCGGGTGCGGCGGGAGGCGGTGGACGGGGCTGTCCCTCAGGACCAGGAGGCCCTCGGTCCGGACCTCAGCCGCGGGCATCGGCGGGGGTGGTGGGAGCGGGGCCGGCCGGGTTCGGGGCCTGGCGGCGTCGGGCGACCCGGGCCACTGCGGCGGCCAGGGCGAGGGTGAGGAGGACGCCGACGACGCCGGCAGGTACTGCCGCGAGCGCGCCGTCGAGCCCGGCCACGCCGTAATGCGCGAGGGGGCCGGCGGCGGCGAGGGAGGCGCGGGCGGCGTGGTCGAAGCCGAGGGTCGAGGCAACGAACTCCAGGCCGTCGGGGTGGGCGCTCGCCGCCAGGCTGACCACCCCGCCGACGATGAGGGCGGCGAGGAGGCCGGTCGCGAGGATGCGGCGGCCTGGCGTGCGGGCCGGCGTCGGCGGCGCCGGGAGGGGCGCGCCGGGTACGGGAGCGTCCTCGTCGACGAGGGGCGTGCCGTCCGCGCCGAGGAGGCGCGGGTGCGGCGTGAGGTGGCGCGCGGCGTGGACCAGGTCCGGGCGCACGGCGACCACTGCGCCCAGCACGGCGGCGGTGATGACGGCCTCGCCGAGGCCGATCACGGCGTGCCAGCCGAGCATCGCGGCCGCGAGGGTGGGCAGGGGAATCGGGATCGCGCCGCCCACCGCGTACAGCGCGGTGAACGCGAGTGCCGCCGCGGGGACCGAGACGAACGCGCCGATGGCCGCCGCGGTGACCACGCTGCCCGGGCGGTGGGGGAGCACGGCGAGGACGGCGCGGGTGACCGCGTAGCCGATCACCACGCCCACCACGGCCATGAGCGTGATGTTCGTGCCGAGGGCGGTGAGGCCGCCGTCGGCAAAGAAGAGGGCTTGGACCATGAGGACGGTCGACATGACGAGAATCGCCGTCCACGGGCCGACGAGCGCCGCGGCGAGCGCGCCCCCGAGCAGGTGGCCGCTGGTCCCCGCGCCGACCGGGAAGTTCACCATCTGCGTGGCGAAGACGAAGGCGGCGGTGATGCCGGGGAGGGCGGGGCCGGTGCGGTCGATCTCGGGCTGAGCGCGGCGGAGAGCGAAACCCACGGCGCCGAGCGCGATCGCTCCCGTGGCGAGGGAGGTCGGCGCGTCGAGGAAGCCGTCGGGGACGTGCACCAGGCCAGTCTGCCCTCTTGCACATCGTGTGCAAGAGGGCGGAAGTCACGGGGTCGGTGAACCTGAGGGACGATCAGCGCCTCAGAAGGGCGTCCTGGAGGGCCTTTCGACGGCGTGTCGCGGGTTCTCGAGGCACTGATCGTCCCTCAGGTTCGCGCAGCCGTGGTGATCTCCCGTGACGTCCCCGCCGAACGCGGGGTTGGTCGGCCTAAGCGGGCCGATTCGCCGAGTAACCCCGCGTTCGGCAGTCGGCGCAGCGGCCGATCACCGTGAGCTGCACGTGCTCCACCTCGAAGTCGTCCGGGACTCCGCGGTCGGCGAGGGCGTCCTCGGGGATCGGCTCCAGGTCCTCGAGCCGGCCGCACTCGCGGCAGAGCAGGTGGGCGTGGGGGGCGTGGGTGCCCAGGTGGTACGTCCGGCCCGTGCCCGGGACGTGCACGGCCCACACCAGCCCCGCGCGTTCGAGCGTCTCGAGGGTTCGGTAGACCGTGGTCAGGGCGATGCCGCGATCGCGCGTGGCGAGGTGAAGAGCCTCGACCGTGGGGTGGTCGAGGTCTCGGATCGCGTCGAGGAGGAGCACCCGCGCCTCCGTGGCGCGCAGGCCGCGGGCCCGGAGCGCAGCGCGCGCATCGAGTCCACCGGCGGGGGCGTGGATGTCCACCGGGGTGAAGCCGGCGTCTGTCATGGCCCCAGTGTGGTCCGGGCCGTTGGACCCGGTGCGGGAGACCCGCGTTGTGGGGAGACTGGGGCATGGAGCGGCGGGCGGGCGAGGCGGCGGGCGTCGCCGCGCTGGCCGCTGACCCACCCCCCCACGCCGCGCGCCGATTCGTGGTCGAAGGCGTGGTGCAGGGCGTGGGCTTCCGGCCCTTCGTGTGGCGGCTCGCCACGGAACTCGGCCTGACCGGCCGCGTGCGCAACGCCGCCAGCCGTGTGGAGATCGAGGCGGCCGGGCCTCCTGAGGCGCTCGAGGCCTTCGCCTCCCGCCTCCGCACGGAGTCCCCACCGCGCGCCCGGGTGGAGCGGGTGGTCAGCGAGCCGGTCATCCGCGAGGCGGCCGGTGGCGTCGCTTTCGTCGGGGACCCGCCCGCGGCGGGCTTCACCATCGAGGAGAGCCGGTCCGACGGCGGACCTGGCGAGGCCGGCGCCGCCGCGGACCGCCTCTTCCCGCCCGACCTCGCCACCTGCGACGACTGCCTCGCCGAGATGCGCGACCCCACCGACCGCCGCTACCGCTACCCCTTCATCAACTGCACCAACTGCGGCCCGCGCGCCACGATCATCGACGACCTTCCCTATGACCGAGCCGCCACCACCATGCGCGCGTTCCCCCTGTGCCCCGCCTGCGCGACGGAGTACGCGGACCCCGCAAACCGCCGCTTCCACGCCGAGCCCGTCGCCTGCCCGGACTGCGGCCCGCGCCTGTCCTACCGCCGTGCGACCTCCGGCGCCCCGAGCGCCCGCGAGGAGGTGGCGCTGGTACGCGCGGCGTTCGACCTCATCGACGGCCGGGTGGTCGCCGTCAAGGGCCTGGGCGGCTACCACCTCGCCTGCGACGCAACCAACGAGGCCGCCGTCGCTCGCCTCCGCGAGCGCAAACGGCGGTGGGCCAAGCCGTTCGCCGTGATGGTGCCCGACGTCGCCGCCGCGCGCCGCCTGGCGCTCGTCTCGCCCGAGGAAGCGGCCCTCCTCACCTCGCCGGCTCGCCCCATCGTTCTCCTCGAGGCGAGGGACGACGACGGCGCACCCGGCCTCGCGCCGTCGGTCGCCGTCGGCAACCCGCGCCTGGGGCTGTTCCTGCCGTACACGCCGCTGCACCACCTGCTGCTCGAGGCGGTCCGTCGGCCGATAGTCCTGACCTCGGGGAACCTCTCGGACGAGCCGCTCGCCACGGGCGACGACGACGCCGCGCGCCGACTCGCCGGCCTGGCCGACGCGTTCCTCTGCCACGACCGCGTGATCCGCGCGCGCTACGACGACTCCGTGACGCGCGTGGTGGCCGGGCGGGAGTCGATCATCCGCCGGGCGCGCGGGTACGCCCCCGAGCCCATGCCGCTGCCGATGGCGGCGCCGCGCCCGCTGCTCGCCGTCGGCGCGGAGCTCAAGCACACGTTCACGCTGGCGCGGGGCTCGCGCGCGCACATCGCCCCGCACAACGGCGACCTCGAGGACCTGCCGACCCACACGGCCTTCACGGAGGGGCTGGCGCACCTGTCGAGGCTGCTTGCGATCGAGCCCGAGGTGGTGGCGCACGACCTGCACCCCGAGTACCTCTCCACCAAGTACGCGCTGGCGCGCTTCGCCGGGCAGCGGCGGGTCGCGGTGCAGCACCACCACGCGCACGTGGCGTCCTGCGCCGCCGAGCACGGGGTGACGGGGCCGTTCATCGGCGTCGCGTACGACGGGCTCGGCATGGGCGACGACGGGACGTTCTGGGGCGGGGAGGTGTTCGTCGCGGACCTGGCGGGGTACCGGCGGGTGGCGCGGTTCGGCAGGGCGCCGATGCCGGGCGGTGCCCTCGCGGTGCGTCGGCCGTACCGGATGGCGCTCGGGTACCTCCTGGGCGCGGAGGCGCTCGGCGCGGATCGCGAACATCCGGCCGGATCGCGAACGTCGGGAGTTCGCGATCTGACCGGGAGTTCGCGGTTTGCGAGGGATCTGGTCGCCCGGTTCGTCGAGCGGCTCGACCCGCGCGAGGTCGAGGTGGTGCGCACCCAGGTGACGCGGGGGCTGAACGCGCCGGTGGCGTCGTCGGCGGGGCGGCTGTTCGACGCCGTCGCGGCGCTCCTCGGGCTGCGGGACGTCGCGGAGTACGAGGCCCAGGCCGCGATCGACCTGGAGGTCGCCGCGGGCTCGCTCCCGGCGTCGGCGCTGCCATACGCCGTCGAGCGCGTGGGCGGCCTCCTCGCCTACGACCCCCGCCCCACGCTCGAGGCCGTCCTCGAGGGCGTCGCGGCCGGGCGCCCCGCGCAGGCCCTCGCCGCTGCCTTCCACGAGACGATCGTGGAGGTCACGCGCGAGATCGTTGCCGGGGTGCGCGCGGCGACCGCCGACGACGGCGACCCGCGCACCCGGGCGGCGGGCGCCGTCGTCTGCCTCTCCGGCGGGGTGATGCAGAACCGGCGGCTCGCGACGTCGCTGGTGGACCGTCTGGGCGCCGACGGCGTCGAGGTGCACGTCAATCACCTGGTCCCGTGCAACGACGGGGGGATCAGTTATGGTCAGGCGGCCGTCGCCGCCGCACGGATGGCGGCCGCGGGGCCGGGTGCCGTTGCCCCGAGCCCGCGCGCCTGAGGAGGAACGCACCATGTGTCTTGGCATCCCCGGCAAGGTGATCGAGATCCGCGACGACGCCGCGCTGCTCATGGGCAAGGTGGACTTCGGTGGCGTTCGCAAGGACGCCTGCCTCGCCTACACGCCTGAGGTCCAGATCGGCGACTACGTGATCATCCACGTCGGGTTCGCGATCAGCCGGGTCGACGAGGAGGAGGCCCTCAAGACTCTGGCGATCCTCGAGCAGATGGGCGACCTCGTGGCCGCCGAGTTGGAAACGATGGGCCCGGGGATGGACGCCCCGGCCGT
>JARKOU010000254.1 GCA_029975645.1 Actinomycetales bacterium | reverse complement strand
TAGGCATTGGCCGGGTCCAGCCAGGCGTCCAGAGCCGCGCGGGAGTCCGGCACGGAGCGCTGCAGGCGCAGGGCGAGGTCGACGCCGGTGAGCGCGTCGTCCGTGCGGTTGTGCAGGGTCCCACGGACGGTGAGGCCGGACTCCGGCGTGAGGAAGGCCGGAGCCATGTCCGTGATCTCGACGGTCAGGGCGTCGTCGGCCGGTTCGGCCTGGGCCGCCCCGGTTCCGGCGGCCGCGGCCAGCCCGACGGCGACGCACCAGACCGCCACGGCCGCCGCCGGCCGCCGGGCGTCGGCCGGGCGGCCAGCGGCCGCTCGGGTTCGGGTCGTCCCCACGCGGCCGACCGGCCCGGCCGGCGCGCCGTGGCCGGAGGTCATGCGCGGCCGGCCAGGACGTCCCGCGCGACGGCGACGATGCGGCGCTCGTTCGGGTACGCGAGCCGCTCGTGGAGCTCGTCGAGCGGCACCCAGGCCGCGGCCTGGGCTTCGCGATCAGGGTCGTTCTCGATCGAGAGCTCGCCACCGATCGCGCTGAGCAGGTAGTGGTGCACCACCTTGTGCACCCGGCGGTCGAAGCCGGCGAACCAGTAGTCGATGGTCGCCAGGTGCCGCAGGACGATCCCGATGATCCCGGTCTCCTCGGCGATTTCCCGCACCGCGGCCTCCGCGGCGGTCTCCTCGCCCTCCAGGTGGCCCTTCGGGAGGCACCACTCCAGGCGACCCGCCCGGTTGCGCCGCGCGATCACCGCGGCGACGGCGCGACCGTCCACGACGTCCACGATGAGACCCCCTGCGGAGGTCTCGTCCACCACCGGCAGGTTGCTGGTGGACGCCCGCGAGGGGCGGGCCGTGAACCGGGTGACGGAGCGGACCGTGCCGGGGGCGGGCCCACGAGGGTGCGGCGCCGGCGACGGAACGGACATACCGACCACTGTAATGACACCTCGACGCCCCCGACGGGTGCCGCACGATGCGGGCGCCTGCGCAAACGTGGCACCCTTGACGATCGTGCGAGGCCCGAGCACCCCCCGTCACCGCGCGCCGTCGTCCCTCCCGGACGAGGCCGCCCTGCGCCGCACCGCGGTCTCGATGCTGTCCGCCCTGGCGCCCGAGGCCAAGGAGCTCGGGGCGCTCTTCGCCGCCGCCGGTGAAGAACTGGCCCTCGTGGGCGGCCCGGTGCGCGACGCGTTCCTGGCCCGGGACAGCCAGGACCTGGACTTCGCGACGTCGGCGACGCCGGACGTGACCGAGCGGATCCTGGGCCGGTGGTCGCCCACCGTGTGGGACGTCGGGCGCGAGTTCGGCACCATCGGCGCGTTCCGGGACGGGATCACCGTGGAGGTGACCACCTACCGGACGGACGAGTACGCGAGCCATTCCCGCAAGCCCGTGGTCGCGTACGGCGACTCCCTCGAGGGCGACCTCTCCCGCCGCGACTTCACCGTCAACGCGATGGCCGTCCGGCTGCCGCACCTGGAGTTCGTGGACCCGTTCGGCGGGCTGGGGGACCTGGCCCACGGCCTCTTGCGCACGCCGGTGACGCCGGAGCAGAGCTTCGACGACGACCCGCTGCGGATGATGCGGGCGGCGCGCTTCGCGGCCCAGCTGTCCTTCGACATCGACGAGGGCGTCATGCGAGCCATGAGCGACATGGCCCAGCGCCTCGCCATCGTCTCCGCCGAACGCATCCAGGCGGAACTCACCAAGTTGCTGCTCGCCCCCGAGCCCCGGCGCGGCCTCGAGGTGCTCGTGTACACCGGGCTGGCGGACGTGGTGCTGCCCGAGGTGCCCGCCCTCCAACTGGAGATCGACGAGCACCACCGGCACAAGGACGTCTACGAGCACACGCTCACGGTGCTCGACCAGGCGATCGACCTGGAGACCGGGCCGGACGGCCCCGTCCCCGGCCCTGACCTGGTGCTTCGGCTCGCCGCCCTGCTCCACGACATCGGCAAGCCTGCCACCCGCCGCCACGAACCGGGCGGCGGAGTGAGTTTCCACCACCACGAACTCGTGGGCGCCAAGATGGTGGCCCGCCGGCTGCGCGCCCTGCGCTACGACAAGGCGACCATCGGCGACGTCGCCCGCCTCGTGGAACTGCACCTGCGCTTCCACGGCTACGGCGAGGGCGCGTGGACGGACTCCGCGGTGCGGCGGTACGTCCGCGACGCCGGCCCCCTCCTCGAACGCCTGCACCGGTTGACCAGGGCCGACTGCACCACCCGCAACCGCCGTCGGGCCGAGCGCCTCTCCGCGGCCTACGACGACCTCGAGGAGCGCATCACCCGCCTCGAGGCCGAGGAGGAGATCGCGGCGATCCGGCCGGCGCTGGACGGCCGGCAGATCATGGCGGCCCTCGGCCTGCGGCCCGGGCCTGCGGTGGGCGAGGCCTACCAGTTCCTCCTCGACCTGCGCCTCGAGCGCGGTCCGATGGGGGAGGACGCCGCACGCGAGGCGCTCCTCGCGTGGTGGGCGGACCGGCAGGGCGGTGCTCAGCCCTCCGACGGCGTGGCGCCGGCGTAGGCCACGAGCACCGAGCACGGCGCATTGTGGACGACGGCGCTCGCCGTCGACCCGAGCACCGCGCGCCGCAGGCCGGACAGCCCGGCGGTGCCGAGGGCCACGAGGTCGGCGTCGGTGGCCTCGACCTCGCCGAGGATGAGCGCGCGGACGTCGCCGCGGCCGGTCGGCACGTGCTCGCCCTCGATGAGCAGGGGGTTCGGCTCCACGCCGGCCGCCCGCAGGAGGTCGGTGGCCTCCGCCAGCCCGCGGTCGACGTCGTCCCGTCCCGTCCGCACGGCCAGCACCGTGACCACCGTGGAGGCGATCCATGGCAGGGCGGCGAGCGTGGCGGCGGCGCGGCGGGCGTGAACCGACCCGTCCGTGCTCAGGAGCACGCGACGCACCGGGCGGGCGGACCGCACGATCGCCAGGGGCAGGGCCGGGCGGTGGAGGAGCCACTCCGCGGTGCTGCCGAGGTGGAGCGGGAGGTCACCCTTCCCGTGGGGCCCGATCGCGAGGAGCGAGGTGTCCTCGATCGTGTCCAGCACCACGCGGGGGTCCGCCTCGGCGGTGAGGTGCTCCACGCGAGTGGTGGGGTCCGGGCTGAGGAGGACGCGCGGCGTCGGCGGTTCCCAGCGGTGCAGGCTGGTGCGCTCGGGGGGCAGCGGGGTCCACGACTCCGGCCTGCGCGCCGTGACCACGGAGATGGTCCAGCCGGGCCAGGTGTGGTTGTTGACCCAGAGCCAGACGACGTCGGCCGCCGCCGAGCCGTCGTCGCCGACCACCAGCCGAGGTGCGGGCATCGCCGTCATCCCCCCACCCTGGCACCACCTCGGCGGATCTGTCAGGCCGTGTGGTGGGCGCGGGCGGCCACCTGCAGGCCGACCGACTCCGCGGCACCCCGCTCGGCCCGCACCAGGCGGGCCCGGGCCATCCCGGAGCGGAAGCCGATCGCCGTCGCCACGTACGCCGCCGCGAGGGCCACGAACACCCCGCGGGAGTAGCCCGTGTCCGGGAGCGCGGCGGCCGCGAGCGCCGCGGCGCCCACGAACGCCGCGTTGTACAGGACGTCGTAGAGGGCGAAGGCGCGGCCGCGGTAGAGGTCGCCGGTGTCGCCCTGGACGATCGTGTCGACGGCGATCTTCGCGCCCTGGGCGGCGAGGCCCAGGACGAAGCCGGCGGCGAGCATGGTGGGCCGGGTGACCGTGACCGCGAGGACGAGTTGTGCACCGGCCGCCATGAGCAGGCAGGCGACGATCCAGGCGGCAGGGCTCACTCGCTCGTGCATCACGGGCGTCAGGACCGCCGCGGCCACGAAGCCCGCGGCCGAGGCGGCAAGCACGGTGGCGAAGGTGGCGAGCCCGGCGTCGGCGTCGGCGGGATCGGAGAGCAGGTTGCGGGAGATGAGGATGCTCGCGATGAACGTGGCGCCGAAGAGGAACCGGTGCGCGGCCATCGCGCCGAGCGCCAGGCCTGGGGTGCGCTCGCGGACCAGGTAGACCGCGCCCTGGACGAGTCCTCGGCCGACGTCCACCACCTTCGCCCACAACTGGGCCGGGGCGAGCAAGACGTCGGGGCCGAGCTGGTCCCGACCCAGGCGGAGCGCGAGCGCGGAGGCCGCGCCGAACAGCGCGGCCGCACCCACCAGCACCACGGCGTCGTGCCAGGTCCCGGCGGGCGCGAGGCGGCCGAGGAGCAGGCCGACCCCGCCACCCACCCCCGCCGCGGCGGCCCCGAGAGTGGGGGACACCGCGTTCGCCATGAGGAGCTGCTCGCGGGGCACCACGTGCGGCAGGCCGGCGGACAGCGCCGAGAGGAGGAACCGGTTGATCGAGAGAGTCACGAGCGTGAGCACGTAGACGGCGGGGCCCACGCCGGCGGTCGCGAGGAGGACGGCGAGGACGACCGTCAGGGCCACCCGGACGAGGTTGCCGACCAGGAGCACCTGCCGCCGTCGCCAGCGGTCGAGCAGCACGCCGGCGAACGGTCCCACGATCGTGAACGGGAGGAGGAGCACAGCGAAGGCCGTGGCGACCCCGGCCGCGGTGGTGGCGTTCTCCGGGGAGAAGAAGAACAGCGTGGCCAGGCCCACCTGGAACATGCCGTCGCCGGTCTGCGAGACCAGGCGCACGGAGAGGAGTTTGCGGAAGTCCCGGTGGACCGCGACCACGCGCAGGTCGCCGAGCACGCTCACCCCCACACCCTACTGGCGCCGGGTCGAAGGCCCTTGCGGGCGCCGCCGGGGGCGGCGGGTCGGGGCGCGGTGGACCTGGCGGACGCTCAGGCTGCGGCCGGCCCGCGACACGCCGTGCGACACGCCGATTTGACCGCCTCCGGACCCCTCCGCACGGGCCTGATCGTCCCTCAGGTGCGCCCGAGCGTTTCCCGTCAGGATGGGGACATGGCGAACGGGCCGGTCGACCCCTCGCTGCGGGAGGTGGCCGACGTCGCGGCGGACCTCGGCGCAGACCTGCGCCGAGGGCTGAGCGGCGCCGAAGCCGCGGACCGCCTGGACCGGTACGGGCCGAACGAGGTGGAACAGGTGCCACCGGTGCCCGTGTGGCGCCGTCTGCTCGACCAGGTCCGCAATCCGCTCGTCTACCTGCTGCTGGGCGCGGTGGCGGTCTCGGTCGCCGCGTGGTTGGTGGAGGGCGCCGAGGGCTGGCCCGTGGACGCGGTGGTCATCCTCGTGATCGTGCTGCTCAACGCCGTGCTCGGCTACGTCCAGGAAGCGCGGGCGGAGCGAGCCGTGGCCGCGCTGCGAGACCTCACCGCCGCGAGCGCCACCGTGCTGCGCGACGGCGTGGCGGTCCGGGTGCCGGCGAGCGCCGTGGTCCCCGGCGACGTGCTCGTGCTCGCCGAGGGGGACAAGGTGGCCGCGGACGCGCGGCTGGCCGAGGCCGCCGGCCTGCGCGTGGCCGAGGCCTCCCTCACTGGGGAGAGCGCTCCCGTCCTCAAGGACGTTCGGACCCTCGACGCCGCGGCGCCACTGGGTGACCGCTCCTGCATGGTGTTCGCCGGGACGGCCGTGGCGCAGGGGGCCGGGCGCGCCGTGGTCACCGTCACCGGGATGTCCACGGAGATGGGCCACATCGCGCAACTGCTCGAGCAGACCCCGGAGGAGCCCACGCCGCTCGAGGTCGAGATCGCGCGGGTGGGTCGCTCGCTCGGGATCGCGGTGCTGCTCATCGCGGCCGTCGTGGTCGCCACGATCCTGCTCACGGCAGGGGTGCGCACGGCCTCGGAGGCGGTGAGCGTGCTGCTGCTCGGCGTCTCGCTCGCAGTCGCCGCGGTGCCGGAGGGTCTCCCGGCGATCCTGACCGTGGTGCTCGCGCTCGGCGTCCAGCGCCTCGCGCGGCACCGGGCGATCGTGACGCGGCTGTCCTCGGTGGAGACGCTGGGCTCGGCGTCGGTCATCTGCTCCGACAAGACCGGCACGCTCACCCGCAACGAGATGACGATCGTGCGCGTGGCGACGGCGTCCGGCGAGGTCGAGGTGACCGGTACCGGGTACCGGCCCGAGGGGCACGTGGTGGCCGACGGCGTGCCGATGGACCATCCCGCGTTCCCCGGTCCGGACCTCGCGGAGGAGGTGCGCGCCGTCGTCGTCGGGGGGTGTCTGGCGAACGAGGCCGCCGTGCGGCGCGAGGACGACGGCACCTGGGTGGTCCACGGCGACCCGGGCGAGGCGGCCTTCCTCGTGGCGGAGCGCAAGCTCGGCGGGTCGCCCGAGGCGCGGCGCGAGCGCTTCCGCCGGCTCGGGCTGGTCCCGTTCACGTCCGAGCGGAAGTTGATGAGCACGCTCGAGGCCGACGCCGCCCGCGCGGGCGAGGTGAGCGTGGTGACCAAGGGCGCGCCGGACGTTCTCCTGGCTCGCTGCACCCATCGGCGGGTGGGAGACGCGGCGGTCCCGCTCGACGACGACGCCCGCGCCCGGGTGCTGGCCGACGTCGACCGCCTCTCGGGCCAGGCGCTGCGGACCCTGGGAGTGGCCTACCGGCGGCTCGGGGTGGAGGCGGGTGCTGCGCCGGAGGCGGCCGAGGCGCTCGAGCAGGACCTGGTGTTCGCCGGGGTCGTCGGGATCATCGACCCCGCGCGGCCGGAGGCGGCCGCAGCCGTGGCCCAGGCCAGGCGCGCCGGCATCCGGGTGATCATGATCACCGGCGACCATCCGCGCACGGCGGAGCGCATCGCGACCGACCTCGGGATCGTGGCGCCCGGGGCGGGCGTGCTCACCGGTGCGCAGGTGGAGGCGCTCGACGACGCCGCGTTCGCCCAGGCGGTGGCCGAGGTCTCGGTCTTCGCCCGGGTGGCCCCGGCGCACAAGTTGCGGATCGTGGACGCACTGCAGGCGCGCGGCGCCGTCGTCGCCATGACGGGCGACGGCGTGAACGACGCCCCGGCACTCAAGGCCGCGGACATCGGCGTCGCGATGGGCATCACCGGTACCGAGGTGGCCAAGGAGGCCGCCACGATGGTGCTGGCGGACGACAACTTCGCCACGATCGTCGAGGCCGTGCGCGAGGGGCGCGGGATCTTTGACGACATCCGCAAGTTCCTCCGCTACCTCCTCTCCTCGAACATGGGCGAGGTCCTCACCGTCTTCCTCGGCGTCCTGCTCGCCGGCGCGCTGGGGCTGACCGGGGCCGACGGCGGGGTGGTGGTGCCGCTGCTGGCCACCCAGATCCTGTGGATCAACCTCCTGACCGACGCCGGGCCGGCCCTGGCCATGGGCGTGGACCCCGAGACCGAGGACGTCATGGGGCGCCCCCCGCGGGGGTCGGGCGAGCGGGTGATCGACCGGGCGATGTGGTCCGGCGTGCTGTTCGTGGGCACGGTCATGGCGCTGGTCACCCTGGCGACGATCGACCTCTACCTGCCCGGGGGCCTGGTGCCGCTGGCGCCCGGCGCACCCGGCACGCTGGACAACGCGCGGACGGCGGGGTTCACGGTGCTGGTACTCGCCCAGTTGTTCAACTGCCTGAACGCGCGCTCGGAGACGGTGAGCGCGTTCCGGCGGCTCTTCGTCAACCGGTGGTTGTGGGCGGCGATCGGGGCCTCGGCGCTGCTGCAGGTGGCCGTGGTGCACGTGGGCGCGCTGAGCCACGCGTTCTCCACGGCGCCGCTCTCGGGTGCGCAGTGGGCGGTGTGCGTCGTCGCGGCGAGCGGGGTGCTCTGGGCGAGCGAGGCGCGCAAGGCGATCCGGCGCACAACGTGGAAGATCCGGTGGACCAGGTCCACCGGATCTTCCACGCTGTGAGTGCTACGGGCGCGTCAGCGCTCCACCTCGCCGCGGATGAAGGCCTCGAGGTTCGCCCGCGCGACGTCGTCGGCGTACTGCACCGGCGGCGACTTCATGAAGTAGGACGACGCCGAGAGGATCGGGCCGCCGATTCCGCGGTCCATGGCGATCTTCGCCGCGCGCAGGGCGTCGATGATGATGCCGGCCGAGTTCGGGGAGTCCCAGACCTCGAGCTTGTACTCCAGGTTCAGCGGCACCTCGCCGAACGCGCGACCCTCGAGGCGGACGTACGCCCACTTGCGGTCGTCGAGCCACTGCACGTAGTCGGACGGGCCGATGTGGACGTTGCGCGAGCCGAGGTCGTGCTGGATGTTCGAGGTGACGGCCTGCGTCTTCGAGATCTTCTTGGACTCCAGGCGGTCGCGCTGCAGCATGTTCTTGAAGTCCATGTTGCCGCCGACGTTGAGCTGGTACGTCCGGTCGAGCACCACGCCGCGGTCCTCGAAGAGCTTGGCGAGCACGCGGTGCGTGATCGTGGCGCCCACCTGGGACTTGATGTCGTCGCCGACGATCGGCACACCGGCGGCCTCGAACTTGTCCGCCCACTCCTTGGTGCCCGCGATGAACACCGGGAGCGCGTTGACGAAGCCGACGCCCGCGTCGATGGCGGCCTGCGCGTAGAACTTCGCGGCGTCCTCCGAGCCGACCGGGAGGTAGCAGATCAGCACGTCGACCTGGGCGTCGCGCAGGGCGGCGACGACGTCCACCGGCTCGGCGTCGGACTCCTCGATGGTCGCCCGGTAGTAGGTGCCGAGGCCGTCGAGCGTCGGGCCACGCTGCACGGTCACGCCGAGCGGCGGGACGTCGCAGATCTTGATCGTGTTGTTCTCGGACGCGACGATCGCCTCGGACAGGTCGAAGCCGACCTTCTTGGCGTCGACGTCGAACGCCGCGACGAACTCGATGTCGCTGACGTGGTACGGGCCGAACGCGACGTGCATGAGGCCGGGGACCGTGCTCTTGGGGTCCGCGTCCTTGTAGAAGTGCACGCCCTGGACGAGCGACGCCGCGCAGTTCCCGACGCCGACGATCGCTACGCGGATCGAACTCATTCCGTGCTCCTTGTTCCTTGGGTGGTGCCGGGAGTCATGTCGGGCTCCCGGCGGTTCATCTGGGGGGTCTGGGGTTCTCGGGCCGGTGGGTGGCTGCGGCCCTCGGGTCTCACGCGCTCGACCGACGGCGCGCTTCCTGCTCGCGAGCGGTGCGCTCGCTCTCGATCATCGAGTCGAGCCACTTCACCTCGCGTTCGACCTGCTCGAGGCCGTGGCGCTGGAGCTCCTCGGTGTAGGTGTCCATGCGCTCCCGGGTGCGGTACATGGACTGGCGTACCGCTTCCATCCGCTCGACCAGCCGCGTGCGCCGGCCCTCGAGGATCCGCAGCCGGGTCTCGGCGTCGGTCCTGGAGAAGAGCGCGAAGCGGACGTCGAAGTTCTCGTCCTCCCATGCGGCCGGGTCGGCGTGCGCGAGGGTGGTGGCCAGGCGCTCCTTGCCATCCGCGGTCAGCTGGTAGACGATCCGGGCGCGCTTGCCCGAGAGGGCGTGCGGCGGCGCCGCGGTCTCCGTGGCCTCGATCCACCCGCCGGCCTCGAGGGCCTTCAGGCACGGGTAGAGCGAGCCGTAGGAAAGGGCGCGGAAAGGGCCGAGCGTCGCGTTGAGGCGCTTGCGCAGCTCGTACCCGTGCATGGGTGCGCTCTGCAACTGGCCCAGTACGGCCAGTTCGAGGACGTCCGAACGGGAGCGCACGCACGACCTCCTTCCCTGCGATCCGGCACGCTCCGCCCGGTGCGGATCGCGATGTATCACATTGATACATCGGTGCGGTGCGTCGAGTCAACGCGTCGCGCCGGTATGTCGCTCACCTCACAGGTGACGCGCTCGTGCGGTGCCAGGGATGTGCAGATCGGGTGAAACGTCGATCACATTCACGGCCCACCCCTGGGCAATCCGCCCGACGTCCCCATACTTGAGGGAGTACGCGCCGCGGACCTCGTGCCCGCGCGCCCCGGGGTGCCGACGGCGCCCGCCAGGATCCGCCGTCGAGGAACCCCGAGTCATGACCCGCGAGAGAGAAGGCTGAGTTGGCTGACGCCCCCGAACCGACCACACGATCGGCGGCCGGCACGCGCGCATCCGCGGCCAATGCCGCTGCCCCGAAGAAGCCCCAGAACTCGAAGAAGCGGGGCCTGAACTACCCGCGAGCAGGCAAGGGCCCGGTGGCCCGGTGGCTACCGAGCCTGCGCCTGCTGCTGCTGCTCGGTGGACTGGCCGTGGCCGCCGTCGTCGGTCTCTTCGCGGTCGCCTGGATCGCGACGCCGATCCCCGACCCGGACGAGGCGGCCCAGGCGCAGACCTCCACCGTCTACTTCTCGGACGGCACGACGGCGATGGGCGAGTTCGCGGCCATCGACCGCAAGCCGGTTCCACTGGAGCAGATCGCCCCGACGGTGGGTCAGGCGGTCATCGCCTCCGAGGACCGCTCGTTCTACTCGAACAGCGGCGTGAGCATCCGCGGCATCGCCCGGGCGCTCTGGAACAACCTGCGGGGCAACGAGACCCAGGGTGGTTCGACCCTCACGCAGCAGTACGTGGAGCGGTACTTCCTCGGCACCACCACGGACTACGCCGGCAAGTTCCGTGAGGCGATCATCGCGCTCAAGATCGACCAGCAGCAGTCGAAGGAACAGGTGCTCGAGAACTACCTCAACACCATCTACTTCGGCCGCGGCGCCTACGGCATCGAGCGGGCCGCGCAGGCCTACTACGGCAAGTCCGCGTCCGAGCTGACCCTCGCGGAGTCCGCGATGATCGCCGGCATCATCCCGGCGCCCAGCGCCTGGGACCCGGCGGTCAACCACGACAAGGCCGTGGAGCGCTGGAACCGCGTCCTCGACATCATGGTCGAGGACGGGACCATCACGGCGGAGGAACGGGCCGCCCAGGTGTTCCCCGAGCCGATCACCCCTCAGCGCTCCGACCGGTACGCGGGAACGAACGGCTACCTGCTGGACATGGTGCGCAGCGAGTTGATCGATGAGGGCGGCTTCTCCGAGGCCCAGATCGACCAGGGCGGCCTGACGATCGTCAGCACCATCGACCCGCGGATGCAGCAGGCGGCGGTGGACGCCGTCAACAGCCTCCCGGAGAGCAAGCCCGAGAACCTGCACGTGGCGCTGGTCTCGATCGACCCGAGCAGCGGCGCGATCAAGGCGCTGTACGGCGGGCCGGACTTCCTCACCCAGGCGCGCAACGACGCCACGCAGTCGGTGGCGCAGGGTGGTTCGACGTTCAAGCCGTTCGCCCTGATCGCGGCGCTCGAGAACGGCTTCACCCTCGACGACCGCTTCCAGAGCTACACCCCCATGCAGATCGACGGCTTCGAGCGCCCGGTGCGCAACTTCGACACCGTCAACCGCGGCTCGATCAACCTCATCCAGGCGACCGCCAACTCGGTGAACACCGTGTACGGCCAGCTCAACGTCGCGGTCGGCCCGGAGAAGACGGTCGAGGTGGCCGAGAGGGCCGGTCTGCCGGCCGACACCGCCGGCCTGAACCCGTACCCGTCCAACGTGCTCGGCCCGGCGTCCCCGCACCCGGCGGACATGGCCACGGTCTTCGCGACCTACGCCGCGGGCGGCGTGCGCCACGACCGGTACATCGTCGAATCGGTGACCAACACCGACGGTGACCAGCTGTACACCGGGGCGAACGAGGGCGAGCGCGTGTTCGACGCCGGCGTGATCGCCGACGCGACCGTCGCCATGCAGGCCGTGGTCAACGGTGGTACGGGGAAGACGGCCTCGACGCTCGGCCGGCCCGCCGCGGGCAAGACCGGCTCGTCCCAGGACTACCGGTCCGCCTGGTTCTGCGGGTTCGTGCCCCAGCTCGCCACCTCCGTCGCCTTCTTCCAGGTGGGCGAGGACGGCTCCGAGGAGACGATCACGCCGTTCGGTGGCGCGAACCCCGTGGCGGGTGGCACGTGGCCGACGACGATCTGGACCCGGTACATGAAGGTCGCCACCGAGGGCATGGAGGTGCTCGACTTCCCCGAGCGGACCACGCCCACCCGGTCCCCGATCGGCCCGACCAACACGCCCACGGCCACGCCCACGCCCACGGCCGAGCCGACCGTCGAGCCGACGCAGGAGCCCACCCAGGAGCCCACCCAGGGCCCCGGGAACCAGCCGACGCCGCAGCCGTCGTTGCCGGTCGACCCGAGCGCGCCCGCGACGCCGCCAGGCAACTCCGGCGGGAACAACGGGAACGGCGGGAACAACGGCGGATAGCCGCAGGCTCTCCGGGCAGTCCACGACGGCGCCCGGCCGGGGCCCACCCGGCCGGGCCCCCTC
>JARKOU010000241.1 GCA_029975645.1 Actinomycetales bacterium | reverse complement strand
CTTGGCAACCTCACACCCTGCTTGACCACGCCCTGCCGTGCGAGGTGGGTGCGGACCGACGGTGACGCACAGACCCAGACATGACGAACGGCCCGGACTCGCAGGCTGACCTGCGGTTCCGGGCCGTTCGATGCCGGCGGTAGCGGTGGGATTCGAACCCACGGTGGACTTTCACCCACACACGCTTTCGAGGCGTGCTCCTTTGGCCGCTCGGACACGCTACCTGGGCCGCGAGACAGGGTACCGGCCGCCCGGGCGGGCCCCAAACCGGGCAGCAGGCGACGTACCGTAGGCCCGGTGACGACCGTCCTGCCCGCCGGCCCCGTCGCCCGCGCCCTCACCCGCCCCATCGCGCCGTCGCGCCCGGCACCGCTCGGCACCGCCGACGACGCCGCCCGCCTCCTGCGCGGTCGCCGCATCACCCTCCTCACCGGAGCCGGTATCAGCACCGACTCCGGCATCCCCGACTACCGCGGCCCCGGCGCCGCCCCGCGGAACCCGTTGACCTACCAGCAGTTCGTGGCCGACGAGCGCTTCCGCCGCCATTACTGGGCCCGCAACCACGTCGGCTGGCGCCACATGCGCCGCACCCGGCCCAACCCCGGGCACGAAGCGATCGCCACGATGGAGGCGGCGGGCGCCGTCGTCGGCGTCATCACCCAGAACGTGGACCTCCTGCACCAGGCCGCGGGCAGCCGCGCCGTCATCGACCTCCACGGCCGCTACGACCGCGTCATCTGCCTGACCTGCCGCGCCGCGGTCTCGCGCGCGGACCTGGACCTGCGGCTCGAGGCCCTCAACCCCGGTTTCGCCTCGCGCATCCGCAGCGTCGCGGACATCGAGATCGCCCCCGACGCCGACGCCGTCGTCGAGACCACCGAGCACTTCCGGGTCGCGCCCTGCGAGCGCTGCGGCGGCATCCTCAAGCCGGACATCGTCTACTTCGGCGAGAACGTCCCGAAGGCGAGGGTGGAGCAGGCGTACGCCATGGTCGACGACGGCGACGCGCTCCTCGTCGCCGGGTCCTCCCTGGCCGTGATGTCGGGGCTGCGGTTCGTACGCCACGCTGCGAAGTCAGGGCGCCCCGTCGTCATCGTGAACCGCGGCGTGACCCGGGGCGACGACGTCGCGCACCTGCGCGTGGACGCCGGCACGTCCGAGACGCTGAGCCACCTCGCCGCGGCGCTCACCTAACCCACCCCCACCGCCTCCTTCACCCCCACCCCCCATCTCCGCCGAACACGGGTTTAGTCGTCTCACGTGCGCCCTTGAGGCGACTAACCCCGTGTTCGGC
>JARKOU010000217.1 GCA_029975645.1 Actinomycetales bacterium | reverse complement strand
GGCGGCTTCCTCGCCGCCGTGTCGGTGCTCGTCTCGATCAGCCTGATCGCCTCGATGATCGCCTTCGTCGTGGGCGGACGTCGCCGGGAACTGGCCCTGCTGCGCCTCTCCGGCGCGCGGCCCGGCCAGCTCATCGCCATGGCGGTGGGCGAGGTTGCCCTCCTCAGCCTGGTCGCCGGCCTGGTCGGCTGCCTGGCGGCCGTCCCCGTGGGCCGGGGCTACATGGCGTTGTTCCGCAACAACTTCTCCCTTCCGGAGAGCCTCACGGTCAACCTCCACCTGCCCGCTCTCCTCGGCGGCATGCTGCTCACGGTGGGGGTCGCGATGGTGTCCGCCCTCAACCCAGCCCGGCGCATCGCCGGCGTCAAACCCATCGAGGCGCTCAGCGAGGGTTCGTCGCGCCTGAAGCCCATGACGCCGGCCCGCTGGATCCTCGGGACCATCGGGGCCGTCGGCGCGCTCGCCCTCTTCCTCGCCCCGCCAACCCTGCCGCCGGAGGGGTTCGTGTGGCTGGCCCTCGGCCAGGGCGTCCTCGCGCTCATCGCCATGGTCCAGTTCGCACCGCTTGTCGTCGGCCCGATCACCCGCCTCCTGTGCCGGGCGCTCGCCCCGGCCGCACCGGGGGCGTCGGCCCTCGCCCAGGGGCACGCCTCGTGGAACGCGGCCCGGACGGCCTCCCTCGCCAACCCGGCCCTCCTGTTGGTGGCGGTGCCGACCATCTGCTTCGTCACGTTCACCGGGCTCGGCCACGGCTTCGAGCAGTCCCTCCTCGCCCGGCTCGACGCCACCGTGATCGCGCACGAAGCGGCGGCCGCGGTCACCACCCCGGACCCGTCGGCCCTCGACGGCGTGCCCCACGTGCGCGCCGCCGTCGGCTTTTGGCGTACCGACGAGGGCTGGGAGCAACTCGAGGAGGACGGGACGACGTCGGGCATCAACCTCGTCGCGACCGACGTGGCCGACCTGCCGAGTGTCATGGACGTGCAGGTCCGGGCAGGCGACCTGGCCGCCGTCCGGGGCCTGTCTGTGGCGTCGATGTCGGAGGTCCTCCCGGTCGGCACGGCCGTGCACCTCGTCGACCCGCAGGGCCGTCCGGTCGAGGCGACCGTCGTCGCAGTGGTCGACTCGATGCCCATCTCCAGCAACCTCATCGTGGACGCCGCGACGTTCGACCTGGGCGGTGCCCCGCTCAACAGCCGCACCTGGCTGGTCGCCACCGACGGCGCCAGCGCCGAGCAGATCTCTCCCGCCCTGACCGGGCGGCTCGGCGCCGACACGCGGGTCGAGACGGTCGAGGCGTGGTCCGAGGCGATGCGGGTGGCCTCCGACCGGCAGACGCTCACGGCCCTGCTCATCATCCTCGGCGGCTCCAGTCTGCTCGCCACCCTCGCCATCGGCGTCTCGATCGTCACTTCCCTGCGGGAGCGGCGCGGCGAGTTCACGCTCGTGCGTCGGGCGGGCGCCGGCGAGGGCGACGTGCTCGGGGCGACCCTGCTCGAGTCGGTGACCGTCGTGCTGGTCGCCGGTGCGCTCGCCGTCGCGCTGCTCGGGCTGGTCTGGGCCCGCATCTGGCAGAACTTCGTGGCGACGGGCGTTCCCGGGCTGCCTCCGGTCCCGTGGTGGATCCTGGGTTCGTTCGCGGCGGTGGGGCTCGCGATGACCCTCCTCGCCACCCTCGGCGGCACGGCGTGGGCGCTCCGGTCGATCCGATTGAGGTGACTTCCGCAAGGGGAGATATGATTTGGTCGGTCAGACCACTACCCCCTTGAGGAGTCCCCCCATGGACACCGCCCCTTCCACTGGAACCAGCACCGGCACCGAGGTCGCCGTCCACATTGAGGCCGTCGCCACCACCGAGGCCGAACTCGTCTTCTCCGTCGCGGTCGCCGAGGGCCCGTCGATCACCGACGAGGTGGTCGCCTTGACCGCGGCCGGCCAGCCCGTCGACCTCGTGGAGGTGCCCGCCCCCGACGGCGGCAGGCTGCAC
>JARKOU010000197.1 GCA_029975645.1 Actinomycetales bacterium | reverse complement strand
CCGGCGGGCCGCCGGAAGCCCGCGTGGCGCGCCGCCGATGTCAGTGCCCTCTGCGAGGGTGCATGCATCGGCGCCGGCCTCCCCTTGGGCGGCTCGACGCCATCCAGATGCCGGGGACACGGGAGAGACCATGACCACCTGGGCGGGCAGGCCCATGATCGGGTTCGACACCGAGACCACCGGCGTGGACCCCGCGCAGGACCGCATCGTGAGCGCGGCCCTCGTGCACCGGGACGCCACCGGGACGCGCACCCGCACCTGGTTGATCGATCCCGAGATCGAGATCCCCGCGGCCGCCTCGGCCGTGCACGGCATCACCACCGCCCAGGCACGAGCGCACGGCCGGCCGCCGCGAGCGGCCCTGGCCGAGATCGCCGCCGACCTCGCGGACGCCCTCCGCGCCGGCACGCCGGTGGTCGCGTTCAACGCGGCCTTCGACCTCACGCTGCTCGAGAGCGAACTGGCGCGTCACGGCCTCCCCACGCTCCGCACGCGCCTGGGCCGCCCGATCGCCCCCGTGCTGGACCCGCTCGTCCTCGATCGCGCGCTCGAGCGCTATCGCCTGGGGAAGCGGCGCCTGGCCGACCTCTGCGCCGCATACGACCTCGCGCCCCAGGGGTCGCTGCACACGGCCGAGGTCGACGTCGTCGCCACGCTCGACCTCCTCGACGCGCTCGTGGAGCGGTACCCGGTGGTCGCGACCATGCCCGTGGAACAGGTCCACGCCTGGCAGGGCGCCGCCCACCGCGCCTGGGCCGACGGGTTCAACGCCTGGCTCCGCCGACAGGGTGTCGACGGGCCCGGCGCCTGCGGGTCGTGGCCACTCGCCCCGACGTCGATCGACGGGCCATCCGCCGGGGTCCGCGCCGCGGGCTGATCCGTCAGCGCCGCGAGTAGTTCGGCGCCTCCACGGTCATCTGCACGTCATGGGGGTGGGACTCCTTGAGCCCCGCCGCGGTGATGCGCACGAAACGCCCGCGCTCCTGCAACTCACCGACCGTCTTGGCACCGACGTAGAACATCGACTGCTGGAGCCCGCCGACGAGTTGTCGTGCGACCGCGGAGAACGGGCCGCGGTACGGCACCTGCCCCTCGATGCCCTCGGCGATCAGTTCCTCGTCCCCCACCACGTCCGCCTGGAAGTAGCGGTCCTTGGAGTAGGACACCCGGCCGCGGGAGGCCATCGCACCGAGCGAACCCATGCCGCGGTAGTGCTTGAACTGCTTGCCGTTGACGAACACGAGCTCGCCCGGGCTCTCCTCGCAGCCGGCCAGGAGCGAGCCCAGCATGACCGTGTCCGCGCCGGCGACCAGGGCCTTGGCGATGTCACCCGAGTACTGCAGGCCGCCGTCGCCGATCACGGGGACGCCCGCGGGCTTGCACGCCAGGGCGGCCTGGTGGATCGCCGTGACCTGGGGGACGCCGACCCCGGCCACCACGCGGGTGGTGCAGATGGATCCCGGCCCCACCCCCACCTTGACCGCGTCCGCACCGGCGTCCACGAGCGCCTGCGCGCCCGCGCGCGTGGCGACGTTCCCCCCGATCACCTGGACGCCACGGGTGGCGGGGTCGGACTTGAGCCGGTGCACCATCTCGAGCAGCAGCCGGGCGTGGCCGTTCGCGGTGTCGGCGACGAGGACGTCCACGCCCGCCTCGACGAGCGCCGTCGCCCGCTCCCACGCGTCGCCGTAGAAGCCGATGGCGGCGCCCACGCGCAACCGGCCCTCGTCATCCTTGGTGGCGCGCGGGTACTGCTCGGACTTGACGAAGTCCTTCACGGTGATGAGGCCGCGCAGCACGCCCGCGGCATCCACCAGCGGCAACTTCTCGACCTTGTGCCGCGCGAGCAGCGCCGCCGCGTCGCCGGACGTGATGCCTACCGGCCCCGTGATCAGCGGCATGGGCGTCATGACCTCGCGCACGCGCCGCGTGGTGAACTCGTACGGACGCACGAAGCGCAGGTCACGGTTCGTGATGATCCCGAGCAGCACGCCGCCGTCGTCCACCACGGGAAGGCCGGAGACCCGGTACTGACCGCAGAGCGAGTCGAGCTCCGCGAGGGTCGCATCCGGCCCGACCGTGACCGGGTCGCTCACCATGCCCGATTCGGACCGCTTCACGATGTCGACCTGATGCGCCTGGTCGTCGATAGACAGGTTGCGGTGCAGCACGCCGAGGCCGCCCTGGCGGGCGATCGCGATCGCCATCCGCGACTCGGTCACGGTGTCCATGGCGGCCGAGACCAGCGGGATGGCCACGGTGATCTCACGCGTCAGCCGCGCGGTGGTATCGGCGTCGCTCGGGATGACGTCGGTCTCGCCCGGCAGGAGGAGCACGTCGTCGAAGGTGAGGCCCAGGAAGGTGAAGGGGTCGTCGACGGACGAGGGGGGCTGGTTGGGGGGGAGCACGGGCTCGATCCTACGGCCCGTCCCGGACCTCGCCCTCGCCGGCCGAGTGCTCACGGGGGGCAAGCACGCCGGCGATCTCGTGCAGTGCGCCCTCGTATGTCCGGACACTGTGGACGCCGGGGAGCCAGACCACGGGCGCCCGCGACCCGACCAGGAACACGACGAGGTCCCCATGTTCCGCGGCGTCGCGCGCGCGCTCCGCGGCGCCCGGAGGAGAGCCAACCGCGGCGAACACCCCCACCTGCCCCGAGGCCAGGTGCGCCTGAAGGCGCGCAGGATCGACGCCGGCGCGCACCACCCGCGCTGCCACCCCCCGAGCCACCAGGGCGGCGGCGAGCACGTGCGCGCCCACGTAATCGGGGAGGTCACGCGGATCGGCGTACAGCACTGCCATGGCGCTGCTCAGCGGGTTGCCCGTGGACGCGTCCACCACCGCCTGCGCGGCGGCGAGCGCGGCGCCGGCGACGAGCGCCTCCGGGTGATGCCCCGGCTTGTCCGCAGGATCCCTGTTGGCAAGGAAGTCGAGGGCGGGCTCGCCGATGTCGGTCCACGCACCGACGATCCCCCGGTCGCGGACCACCCAGTCGAACATCCGACGGACGCGGGACTCCTCCCCCTTGGCTGCGGCAGCGGCCAAGGTGAGGTCGTCCACGAAGACCGGCGGGGCGGGCGACGGCGTCGCCGTGGGCGTGGCCTCGATGCTCACCAGCCTCGGGCTCCGGTTGGCCGCCACGCGCGCGGCGTCCGACGGCGCGGCGCCCGCGAGCGTCAGGCGCCGCATGGTCTCGAGGCGGGCGACGTCGTCGGCGGTGTAGCGGCGGTGGCTCCCGGCTGCCCTTCCGGACGGCCCCAGGCCGTAGCGACGGTCCCACGTCCGCAGCGTCGACGGCGCGACGCCGAGTCGGGCCGCCACCGCCGCGACGGTCAGCGTCACCTGGGCCTCGGCCGGGACCTCCGACGGGCGCTCCTCGCCACCGCCGGCGACGCGCTCGTCCGCGTGGTCGAAGGCATCGCCGACCCGCTGTCCAGCGCCTCGCATCGTGCCCTCCCCTCGTCCTGCCCGGTGCCCGTGAGCCATCGGTCACGCTACCCCTCGCCCCGACGTGCGTCCGCCCGGCCCGAGGCCGGGAATCGGTCGCGACGGGGTGGGGCATCCGCCGATCGACCCGCCGATCGACGCGCCGCGATCCTGAACAAGGTGTTGAGCAACTTCTGACGCGGTTGTACCGTGACCCTCCGGCCCCCGAACCGGAGGAGGTGCGACGTGGCCGATTTCTCCCACCTGCCCGGTCCCGTGCTGGACGTCTGGGAGTGGCAGTTCGACGGCGCCTGCCGGGAGTCCGAGCCCTCGATCTTCTTCCACCCCGATGGCGAGCGCGGCAGCGCTCGGCGCCGACGCGCCGAGGCTGCGAAGGCCGTGTGCGCCATGTGCCCCGTGATCAGCGCGTGCCGCGAGCATGCCCTCCGGGCGCGCGAACCGTACGGGGTCTGGGGCGGGCTCTCGGAGGAGGAACGGCAACGCCTGGACGCGGCGGAGCCGGGACCGGGCGACGTCGACACCCCCGAGAGCCGACCTTCGCCGCTGCGCCGGGCGAGTTGACGGAGCGAGTTGGGCGACGGAGCGAGTTCGGCGGAGCCGAGCCCGTGCAGGCGCAGATCGCCGTCCTGAGCCGGCACGCCGGAAGGCCCCGGCCCCCGCGAGGGGGCCGGGGCCTTCCGGCATGTGATGCGTTCCGGCGTCGTTACTTGACCACGACCGCCAGGATGTCGCGGGCGGAGAGGATGAGGAACTCCTCGCCGGCGTACTTGACCTCGGTGCCGCCGTACTTGCTGTAGATGACCGTGTCACCCACCGCGACGTCGAGCGGGATGCGCTGGCCGTTGTCGTCGACCCGGCCCGGGCCGATCGCAACGACCTCGCCCTCCTGGGGCTTCTCCTTGGCGGTGTCCGGGATGACCAGGCCCGAAGCGGTGACCTGCTCGGCCTGGAGCGTCTTGACGACCACCCGGTCCTCGAGCGGCTTGATGGAGACCGACACTGCGGACCTCCTCCTTCGCGTGTTGCAGAACAGGACGATGAAGACGACGCGCCGGTTCCGCGACACGCCCGCCGTCGCGGGGGTCGGGCGAGACGGTTCCGACACATCAGGCCCGCCACGGGGGCGGGAGCCAGCGGCCAATCTATTCGCGCGTTAGCACTCGGTCAAGGCGAGTGCCAGCGGGGGCGCCGCGCTCCCGCGCGGGCACGGCGCGAACAGGGCGCGGACGCCGCGCGGACACGGGTCGGACACCGGGGCGGACACGGGGCGCCGGCGAGAGCCCCGCCCGGCGGGGGCCCCTACCCGCGCCTCTGGGAGGATCGCCCCGTGGAATCCGACGGCCTGCGCCTGCTCCTCGAGCCCGAAGGCTGGTCGCTCCTGGCCGCCCTGCCCCCGTACCGGGAAGAGGAGGCCCTCGCCCTCGCCGCCGCGCTGCGTGCCCGAGGCCTCGATCCCGCCCTGGTCTCGGCGGCGTTGACCCAAAGCCGCCTACGGGCGCGGGCCCGGGCGAAGTTCGGCGACTTCGCGGCCGACATGCTCTTCACGCCCGAGGGCCTGGAGCAGGCCACGCGCCTGGGCGTCGCCGCGCGGCACGCCCGGCGGTACGTGGCCGCCGGGGCGAGCACGGTGGCGGACCTCGGGTGCGGCATCGGCGGGGACGCCATGGCGCTGGCCGGGATGGGGCTGCGCGTGCTCGCCGTCGAGCGCGACGAGGCGACGGCGGCCTGCGCCACCGTGAACCTGCGCCGCCTGCCCGGGGCAACGGTCCGTCACGGGGACGCCCTCGCCGTCGACCTCCTGGCCGACGGGGTCGAGGCCGTCTTCGCCGACCCGGCCCGCCGCGACGCCCGCGGTCGGCGCGTCTTCGACCCCGCCGCCTACGAGCCCCCGCTGGACGCGCTCCTCGCCCTGCGCGCCGTCGTCCCCGCGCTCGGGCTCAAGGTCGCGCCCGGCATCCCGCACGCCGCGCTTCCGGAGGACGCGCACGCGCAGTGGGTCAGCGACGGGGGCGACGTGGTCGAGGCCGGGCTGTGGTTCGACGGCCTCGCGCCCGAAGGACCCGGACGGTCGGCTCTCGTCCTCACCGAGGCCGGCGGCGCCGTCGTCGCCGACGCCGGGCCGCCCGACGCCCCCGTGACGCAGGCGCCCGTCGGCCCGCTCGAGGCCTTCCTCTACGAGCCCGACGGCGCGGTGATCCGCGCCGGGCTCGTGCATCGGGTGTGCGCCGAGGTGGAGGGGAGCCTCGTCGCTCCCTCGATCGCGTACGTGACCGCCCCGCACCTGATGGCGACGCCGTTCGCGACGGCGTACCGGGTGCTCGACCACTTCCCGTTCGGGCTCAAGCGCCTACGGACCTACCTGCGCGAGCGCGGCGTCGGGCACCTCACGATCAAGAAGCGGGGCACCGCCGTCGAACCCGAGACGCTGCGCCGCCAGCTGGACCTGCGGGGCTCGGGCACGGCGACCATCGTGCTCACCCGCCTGGCCGGGACTCAGTCGGTGCTCGTGGTGGAACCTACGGCCTGACGCGATCAGCGGGCACCACGGGCCCCGGACGCACCGGCCAGCACGTCCGGGCGGCGGGCGGGTTCGGGCCAGGCGTGCACCCGCGTGTCCGTCACGGCACCATAGGCGTGTGACCGTCCCGTTCGCCCGCTCCGAGCGCTCGACGGTCGGCATCGAGTGGGAACTCGCCCTCGTCGACGCCGACTCCGGCGACCTGCGCCAGGTGGCCGCCACCGTGCTCGACGCCGTGCGGCCGGCCGAAGGCGGCGAGCACCCCAACATCCGGCAGGAGCTCCTCCTCAACACGGTCGAGGTGGTCTCCGACGTCAGTCGCACCGTGCGCCAGGCGGGCGACTCGCTCGAGCGCGCGATCGCCGAGGTGCGCACGATCACGGACCCCCTGCGCGTGGAGCTCATGTGCGCCGGAACGCACCCGTTCGCGCGCTGGACCCACCAGAAGGTCACGAACAAGCAGCGCTACGCCACCCTCATCGACCGCACGCAGTGGTGGGGCCGGCAGATGCTGATCTACGGCGTGCACGTGCACGTCGGCATCGAGCGCCGGGACAAGGTCCTGCCGATCCTGCGCGCCATGCTCACCGCCTTCGCCCACCTGCAGTCCCTCTCGGCGTCGTCGCCGTTCTGGGGCAGCAAGGACACGGGCTACGCCTCGAACCGGGCGCTGATGTTCCAGCAGCTGCCGACCGCGGGGCTGCCCTTCCAGTTCGCCGGCTGGGAGGAACTCGAGCACTACGTCGACGACATGCTCCACGTCGGCGTGATCGACGAGTTCAGCGAGATCCGCTGGGACATCCGGCCCTCGCCGCGCTTCGGCACGCTCGAGATGCGCGTCTGCGACGGCTCGCCAAACCTCACGGAAGTCCTTGCCCTCGCCGCGCTCACCCACTGCCTGGTGGAGCACTTCTCGACCATGCTCGACGACGGGCGCGACCTTCCCGTCCTGCCGCCCTGGTTCGTCCAGGAGAACAAGTGGCGATCCGCGCGCTACGGCATGGACGCGATCATCATCTTGGACGCCGCGGGAAACGAGCAGCTGGTGACCGACGCCGTCGCCGACCTCGTCCGCGACCTCGAGCCGGTCGCCGCGCGGCTGGGCTGCCTCGCCGAGCTGGACGGGATCCGCACGATCCTGCGCAAGGGGGCGTCCTACCAGCGACAGCGCGCGGTGGCGCGTCGCCATGGCGGCGAACTCGACGCCGTCGTCGCCTCGCTGGTCGCGGAGATGCGGGCCGGCCGGCCGCTCTGAGGCTCGCTCCGCGTGGGCCACACCTTGCCGGCCTCGCCGGTCCTCGTCACCCGTCACCCCTCGCCCGTCCCACTCACCCCTCCACCCCTCCCCTCACCCGTTCCCCTCACCGCCCCTGCACCCGCCCCGCACCCGGTCCCTCACCACGGCGACCGGAGGGTGCGCGCGCGGGCAACCATCCGGCGCTCGTTCCTCGCGCCTCCCGCCAGACCCATCCACGCCCGCGTGCGCACCCTC
>JARKOU010000192.1 GCA_029975645.1 Actinomycetales bacterium | reverse complement strand
CCGCACTCCCGCCGGGCGTAGGTGAGAGACAAGCGTCAGACGTTGAAACCCAGCGCCCGCAACTGCTCGCGCCCGTCGGCGGTGATGCGCTCGGGGCCCCACGGCGGCATCCACACCCACTCGATCCGCTGCCCCGCCACGATCCCCTCGAGCGCCTGGGCGGCCTGGTCCTCGATCACGTCGGTGAGCGGGCACGCGGCGGAGGTCAGCGTCATGTCGATGACGGCGAAGTTGTTCTGGTCCAGGTGGATGCCGTAGACGAGGCCCAGGTCCACCACGTTGATCCCCAGTTCGGGGTCGATGACGTCGCGCATGGCCTCCTCGACGTCGGCCGCGGTGGTGGGGCTCGGCGCGGCGGGCGCGCTGGACGGCTGCGTGGTCATGGGGTCTCCTCGGTGCCGCCCGCGGCGGCGTCGGTGGTCTCCCCGCGGGAGGGGGCGACGTCGTCGGTGGTGGTGAGCGCGTGGACCAGGGCGTCCCGCAGGGCCATCCAGCCGAGCAGGGCGCACTTCACGCGCGCCGGGTAGAGCGCCACGCCCACGAAGGCGGCGGCGTCACCCAGGAGTTCCTCTCGGTCCGCGTCGAGCGGGCGGCCACGGTTGTGCATGAGGGCGCGGAAGGCCTCGGCGAGGTCGTCCGCCGTGGCGACGTCGACCCCCTCCACGAGGTCGGCGAGCACCGAGAGGGAGGCCTGCGAGATGTTGCAGCCCTGCCCCTCCCAGGAGACGCCGGAGATCACGGGACGAGCGCCGTCCTCGGCCAGGTGCACGCGAAGGCGGACCTGGTCCCCGCACGTGGGGTTGACCTGGAAGGACTCCCCCGCCGCGCCATCGCGCAGGCCGAAGCCGTGGCGCTCGCGCGCGTGGTCCAGGATCACCTGCTGGTAGAGCTGTTCGAGCCCGCCGGCCATGGACGTCACCTCACCCCGAAGAAGGACCGGACGCCCGCGAGCGCCCGCAGGAACGCGTCGACCTCCTCGTGCGTGGTGTACACGCTCGCGGAGGCCCGCGTCGAGGCGTGCGCGCCGAGCCGCCGGTGCAGCGGCTGGGCGCAATGGTGCCCCACCCGGACGGCGATCCCCGCGTCGTCGAGCACCTGACCGGCGTCGTGCGGGTGCACGCCGTCCACCACGAGGGAGACGATCGCGAGCCGGTCGCGCGTGTCCGTGGGACCGAGCACGCGCACGCCGGGGATCTCCGCGACTCCCGCCAGGAGGTGCTCGGCGAGCGCCACCTCGTGCGCCGCGACCGCCGGCATGCCGAGTTCGTCGAGGTAGTCGACGGCGGCGTGCAGGCCCACCACCTGCGCCACCATCTGCGTTCCCGCCTCGAAGCGCTGCGGCGGCGGCGCGTAGGTGGTGCGCTCCATGGTCACCACCTCGACCATCGACCCGCCCGTGAGCACCGGCGGCATCGCCTCGAGCAGCCGCCGTCGCCCGTAGAGCGCGCCGACTCCCGTGGGTCCGAGCATCTTGTGCCCGGAGAACACCGCGAAGTCGACGTCGAGGGCGCGCAGGTGCAGGGGCAGGTGCGGCGCGCTCTGGCAGGCGTCCAGCAGCACCAGCGCGCCCACCTCCCGCGCCCGCGCGACGACGGCGCCCACCGGGGACACGGCACCCGTCACGTTCGACGCGTGCGTGAGCGCCACGATCTTGGTGCGCTCGGTGACGACGGCGTGCAGCGGGTCGAGGTCGAGCCGCCCCGAGGAGTCCACGCCCAGCCAGCGCAGCGTGGCGCCGGTCCGCGCAGCGAGTTCCTGCCACGGCACCAGGTTGGCGTGGTGCTCCGCCTCGGTGACCACGATCTCGTCCCCCGGGCCGACGGCGAGCAGCCGCCGCGCCTCCTCACCGCCCCGCCCGAGCGCCGCGTTGGACATCGCGTACGCGACGAGGTTGACCCCCTCGGTCGCGTTCTTGGTCCAGACGATCTCGCCGGCGTCCACCCCCACGAACCGCGCCACCGCCTCACGCGCCGCCTCGAAGGCGTCGGTCGCCTCCTCGGCGAGCGCGTGCGCGCCGCGGTGCACGGCGGCGTTGCGCCGCTCGTAGAAGTCCACCTCGGCGTCGATCACGCACTGCGGCTTCTGGGACGTGGCCGCGGAGTCGAGGTAGACCAGCGGCCGGTCGTCCCGCACCGTGCGCGTGAGCAGCGGGAAGTCGGCGCGGACGGCGGCCCACTCAGCCGGGGACAACGGCAGGTGGGCCGGCGCGTCCGGTGGTGCGAGGACGGGCGAGGACACGGTCAGACCTTGGCCGTGAGGAAGCGGTCGTAGCCCTCGGCCTCGAGCCGCTCGGCGAGTTCGGGCCCGCCCTCCTCGGCGATCCGCCCGTCGACGAACACGTGCACGAAGTCCGGGTGGATGTACTTGAGGATGCGCGTGTAGTGGGTGATGAGCAGGACGCCGACGTCGGTGCTCGCCAACGCACGGTTCACGCCCTCGGAGACCACGCGCAGGGCGTCGACGTCGAGGCCGGAGTCGGTCTCGTCGAGGATGGCGAACTTCGGGCGCAGGAGCTCCATCTGGAGGATCTCGTGGCGCTTCTTCTCGCCGCCCGAGAAGCCCTCGTTGACGTTGCGCTCGGCGAACGTCGGGTCCATCCGCAGGCGCTCCATGGCGGTGCGGACCTCACCCACCCAGTGGCGCAACTTGGGCGCCTCGCCGTCGATCGCGGTGCGGGCGGTGCGCAGGAAGTTCGCGACCGTCACGCCGGGCACCTCCACCGGGTACTGCATGGCGAGGAAGAGGCCCGCGCGGGCGCGCTCGTCCACGCTCATCGCAAGGACGTCCTCGCCGTCGAGCAGCACCTCGCCCGAGGTGACCTCGTACTTGGGGTGGCCGGCGATCGAGTAGGCCAGCGTGGACTTGCCCGAGCCGTTGGGACCCATGAGGGCGTGCGTCTGGCCGCTGGTCACGGTGAGGTCGACGCCGCGCAGGATGGGCTTGGCGCCGTCGGCGGTCTCGACGCTGACGTGCAGGTCGCGGATCTCCAGGGTGGACATGCGTTCAGTTCCTTCGGCTCGGGGTGGGGCGGGCGGCGACGGCGAGGGGCGCGTCGACGTCGACCAGGACGGTCTCGCCCTCGATGGACACGGGGTACACGGGCACGGGGCGGGTGGCGGGCAGTCCGATCGGGGCGCCGGTGCGCAGGTCGAAACGCGACCCGTGCAGCCAGCACTCGAGCGTGCAGCCGTCCACCTCGCCGTCGGACAGGGAGACCTGCCCGTGGGAGCAGATGTCGGAGACGGCGTGGAACTCGCGCTCCCCCGTCCGCACCAGGGCGACCTCCACCACGGCGCCGTCGGCGGCGTCGAGGTCGAGGCGAAGCGCCTCGCCCACGGCGAGGTCGGCCACGTGGCAGGCGGTCTGGGCGGTCACGAGGCCGATTCCTCCCCGACGGCGTCCTCGTCGCCGGCCGCCCCGAGCGTCGCCTCCAACTCGGCCTCGATCGCGGCCATGAGCCGGTCCTGGATGCTCGGCACGCCGATCTGGCCGATCAACTGGGCGAAGAAGCCGCGGACCACCAAGCGGCGGGCGACGGCCTCGTGGATGCCGCGCGAGCGCAGGTAGAACAACTGCTCGTCGTCGAACCGGCCGGTGGCGCTGGCGTGGCCCGCGCCCTCGATCTCGCCCGTCTCGATCTCGAGGTTGGGCACCGAGTCGGCGCGGGCGCCGTCGGTCAGCACGAGGTTGCGGTTGAGCTCGTAGGTGTCGGTGCCGGTCGCGGCGTGCCGGATGAGGACGTCGCCCACCCAGACCGTGTGCGCGCCGTCGCCCTGGAGGGCGCCCTTGTACGTGACGCGGCTGCGGCAGTCCGGGACGGCGTGGTCGATGAAGAGGCGGTGCTCCTGGTGCTGGCCGGCGTCCGCGTAGTAGAGGCCCAGCATCTCGACGCTCCCGCCGGGCGCGGTGAAGGTCGCCTCGGGCGTGATCCGGACGACGTCGCCGCCCAGGGTGACCACGATGTGCTTGAGCGTGGCGTCCCGGCCGAGGACGGCGCGGTGGTCCGCGGCGTGGACCGCGCCGTCGGCCCAGTCCTGGACCGAGAGCACGGTGAGGTGTGCGCCGTCGCCGACGACGATCTCCACCGTCTGGGCGAGTTCCGCGGGGCCGCTGTGGTCGAGCACCACGATCGCCTCGCTGAGCGGCTCGGCCTCGATGAGCACGTGAACGGCCGCGGCGCCGTCGGCCCGGCCCCGCAGGGCGAGCGTGGTCTCCGACGGCGCGACGACGCCGCGCGGGATCGTGACGGCGACGGCGTCGGCGGCGCTCGCCCAGGCCGCCGCGGACGTACGGTCGCCCGGCACACCGGCCCGGCCGAGGCGGGCGTCGCCGCGCGGGAGGCGCTCCACGCGCACGCCGTCGGCCGCCGTGACCTCCACGTCCGGGCCCTGGCCGGTGAGCACGCCGGCGAACAGGCCCTGGAAGCGGCGCAGCGGGGAGAACCGCCAGTCCTCCTCGCGGCCCGTGGGGACGGCGAAGTCGGCGAGGTCGAAGGACGTGCCCCGGTCCGCGCGCGAGGCCTGCGGGTGGATCACCGGGCCGGCGCCGTGGCTGTGCGCCGCGTCGGCGACCGCACGGGTGTGATCGGTGGAGAGCGAGGCCGGCGCGGCGTCGATCTCCGAAGACACGGTGGGCATCAGCCGACGGCCCCTTCCATCTGCAGTTCGATCAACTTGTTGAGCTCGAGGGCGTACTCCATGGGCAACTCCCGCGCGATGGGCTCCACGAACCCACGCACGATCATCGCCATGGCCTCCGTCTCCGGCATGCCGCGGGACATGAGGTAGAACAGCTGCTCCTCGCTCACCTTGGAGACGGTGGCCTCGTGGCCCATCTCGACGTCGTCCTCGCGGATGTCGACGTACGGGTAGGTGTCCGAGCGGGAGATCTGATCCACCAGGAGCGCGTCGCAGAGCACGTTCGACTTCGCGTGCTCGGCGCCCTCGAGCACCTGCACCAGGCCGCGGTAGGAGGCCCGGCCGCCGCCGCGCGCCACGGACTTCGAGACGATGGACGACGACGTCCGCGGGGCCAGGTGCACCATCTTGGAACCCGTGTCCTGGTGCTGGCCCTCGCCGGCGAAGGCGATGGAGAGCGTCTCGCCCCGGGCGTGCTCGCCCATGAGGTAGACGGCCGGGTACTTCATCGTCACCTTGGAGCCGATGTTGCCGTCGATCCACTCCATCGTGGCGCCCTGGGCAGCGGTGGCCCGCTTGGTCACGAGGTTGTAGACGTTGTTCGACCAGTTCTGGATCGTGGTGTACCGGACGCGGGCGTCCTTCTTCACGATGATCTCGACCACGGCGGAGTGCAAGGAGTCCGTGGAGTAGATGGGCGCGGTGCAGCCCTCCACGTAGTGCACGTACGAGCCCTCGTCCGCGATGATCAGCGTCCGCTCGAACTGGCCCATGTTCTCCGTGTTGATGCGGAAGTAGGCCTGGAGCGGGATGTCAACGTGGACGCCCGGCGGGACGTAGACGAACGATCCGCCCGACCACACGGCCGTGTTGAGCGCGGCGAACTTGTTGTCGCCGACCGGGATCACCGTGCCGAAGTACTCCTCGAAGATCTCGGGGTGCTCCTTCAGGCCCGTGTCCGTGTCGAGGAAGATGACGCCCTGGGCCTCGAGGTCCTCGCGGATCTGGTGGTAGACCACCTCGGACTCGTACTGCGCGGCGACGCCGGCCACGAGGCGCTGCTTCTCCGCCTCGGGGATGCCCAAGCGGTCGTAGGTGCGCTTGATGTCCTCGGGCAGCTCCTCCCAGGACGACGCCTGCTTCTCGGTGGAGCGCACGAAGTACTTGATGGTGTCGAAGTTGATGCCCGAGAGGTCGGCACCCCACGAGGGCAGGGGCTTCTTCTCGAACAGGCGCAAGCCCTTGAGGCGGGTCTTGAGCATCCACTCGGGCTCACCCTTGAGCGCCGAGATGTTGCGGACCACGTCCTCGTCCAGACCGCGCCGGGCGGTGAGGCCGGCGACGTCCGCGTCGTGCCAGCCGTAGGTGTAGGTGCCGATGGAGGCGATCGTCTCCTCCTGCGACATCGGCGCTGCGGGCGCCGTCGGCACTGAGGGCGCCGTCGGCGTGGTCTGAGGCGTCGGATCGGTGGCCACGGCGGCCTCCGCTCCGCTCGCCTGCTGGATCGGTGTCATCGCGGTCCTTCCACGGGGGTCGGGCTGGTCGAGAACGGGGTGGTGGTGGTCGGGGTGCCGGCGGACGGGCAGGTGTTGGGCGCCCGTCCGGTCGGGACGTTGGTGGTGCAGGCGTGAGCGCCGGTCGCCAGCGTGGCGAGGCGCTGGACGTGCACGCCCAGGAGGCGCGAGAACACCTGCGTCTCGGCCTCGCACAACTGGGGGAAGGCGGCCGCGACGTCGACCACCGGGCAGTGGCCCTGGCACAACTGGAGCATCCGCGTGCCGGGGACCGGGCGCGTGGTCGCCTCGTAGCCGTCCTCGGCGAGGAGATGCGCGAGCACCTGGGCACGGGCGGCCGGGTCGGTACCGGCGGCGTCGATCCCGGCGGCGTACCGGCTCGCCAGGGTCTCGGACCGGGTGCGGGCGAAGTCCGCGAGGGCGCCGTCCCCCGCGACCTCCGCGAGGTGCGCGAGGGCACGGATGGCGAGGTCGGCGTACGCCGAGGGCAGGCTCTCGTGCGCGCGCTCGGTGGCGACGTAGAACCGAGCCGGGCGTCCGCGCCCACGCTTCGCGGCGCCGGGCGCCTGGCGCGCGACGATGTGGCCGTCGGACTCCAGGGCCGTGAGGTGCCGGCGGATCGCGGGGGCGGTGAGGTTGAGCGCTGCCGCGAGGTCGCCGGCGGCGATGGGGCCGCGGGAGACGATGAGGTGGAGCACCTGCTCGCGCGTGGTGGCGTCCTGCTCACTCGACTCGACGTCGGTG
The DNA here is from genome assembly GCA_029975645.1 of Actinomycetales bacterium. Classification (GTDB taxonomy): domain Bacteria; phylum Actinomycetota; class Actinomycetes; order Actinomycetales; family JAHECE01; genus JAHECE01. The sequence continues at coordinate 6,652 of JARKOU010000192.1, read as the reverse complement.
CGCGACGGGTCCGCCTCGCTCGTGGTGGTCATCGTCATCGCTACACCTCCCCGTCTCCGAGCGCCCGGCCACCCGCCGGCTGAGATTAGGCAACATCCTCGTTGCCGAAATCCTTCCACGCAAGGAAGGCGAACCTCACTTCGCCCTTCCCGCGTCGCCCCGGCATGAGCCCGGCGGCCGGCCGCCCTACACTCGCCGCGTGCCGAGCCCCGCCGTCGAGATCTCCGGCCTCGTCAAGGCGTACGGGGCCGTTCGAGCCGTCGACGGCCTCAACCTCGCGGCGGACGCGGGCCGCATCACCGCAGTGCTCGGTCCCAACGGGGCGGGCAAGACCACCGCGATCGAGTGCGCCGAGGGGCTGCGCAGCCCGGACGCCGGGACGGTCCGCGTGCTTGGCCTCGACCCGGTGCGAGACGGAGCGGGTCTGCGCGCCCGCGTCGGCGTCATGCTCCAGGACGGCGGGCTGCCGAGTGGCGCCCCCTCCCTCGCCTGCCTGCGCCACGTCGCCGCGATGTACGCGCGGCCGCGAGGCATCGAGGAACTGAGCGAGCGCCTCGGCCTGGAGGCCTTCGCCCGCACCACCGTGCGCCGCCTGTCCGGCGGGCAGCGCCAGCGCCTGGCCCTCGCGTGCGCGGTGGTCGGCAGGCCGGAGGTGGTCTTCCTCGACGAACCGAGCGCGGGCCTGGACCCGCAGGGCCGCCGCGCGGTGTGGGACCTCGTCGCGGAACTGCGCGCCGTCGGGGTATGCGTGGTGCTGACAACGCACCTCATGGAGGAGGCTGAGGCCCTGGCAGACCAGGTGGTGATCGTCGACCACGGGCGCGTCATCGCCGGGGGTTCACCGGCGGAGCTGCGCGCGGCGGGCGGCCCGCCCGGGATCCGCTTCACCGGTCCGCCCGGACTGGCCGCCGCCCTCACACGCGACGTCCCCGGCGTCGTCGTCGAGGAGGTCGACGGCGGGGCGTACCTCGCGAGGCCGCCCACCACCGGGACCACGGACGCGGCGGCCGGAGCAGCTGGTCCTGACGGTGTCGATCCTGGGGGTGCCGATCCTGGGGGTGACGGCGCCGTCGCCGCTCGCATCGCGGCGCTCACGGCGTGGGGCGCCTCGCACGGGATCCTCCTGACGGAGTTCGCGACCGGCTCGCGGACCTTGGAGGACGTGTTCCTCGACCTCACGGGACGGGCGCTGCGATGAGCCGGATCGAACCACCGACCGAAGACGTCGCTCACACCGACCCCGCCGCGCCCGCGGGACCCAACGCCGCTCCGGCCGCTCGGCGCGTGCTCGCCCGGGCCGGGTTCGAGACTACGACCCTCCTGCGCAACGGCGAACAACTCCTCCTGGTCGCGATCCTTCCCGTGCTGATCCTCATCGGTCTGAGCCGCGGCGGACTGGTCGCGATCGAGACGGACGGGGCGAGCCGGATCGACGTCGTGGCGCCGGGCGTGCTCGCGCTGGCCGTCATGAGCACGGCGTTCACGTCGCAGGCGATCTCGACGGCGTTCGACCGGCGGAGCGGCGTCCTGCGCCTCATGGCCACCACGCCGCTGGGGCGCGGCGGCCTGCTCGCGGGCAAGGTCCTCGCCGTGCTTGCTGTCGAGGCGCTTCAGGTGCTCCTGATCGGCGGGGTAGCGCTGGCGCTGGGATGGGCCCCGGACCCGGCCGGCATCCCGCTGGCGGTGCTGGGGATCGGCTTGGGGACGCTGGCGTTCACCGCGCTGGCGCTGCTCATGGCCGGCACCATGCGGGCAGAGGCGGTTCTGGCGACCGCGAATCTCGTGTGGGTGCTGCTCCTGGTAGCGGGCGGCGTCGTCATCCCTCCGGAACAGATGCCCGAGCCCCTCGCCTCACTCGCAGCGCTCCTGCCCTCGGGGGCGCTCGCCGAGGTGCTGCGGGCGGCGCTCGGCGGGGCGGCCACCTCGGCGGGCGAGGTGGCCGGTGCGCTCGCCGTGCTCGCGGGATGGGCCGTGGGCCTCTCGCTGGCGGCGCGGCGCTTCTTCCGCTGGGCCTGAGGCACCAGAGCGCCACCCGTCAGACCCACCGGCGCTCCCCGGCCGCCCGGACTCCCTCGCCCCCCCACTTCCTCGCCCCCCCACTTCCTCGCCCCCCCCACTTCCTCGCCCCCTCCCTTCCTCGCCCCCTCCCTTCCTCGCCGAACGCGGGGTTGTTCGGGGAATGACGCCGGATGCGCCGAACAACGCCGCGTTCGGGCCGCCTGCCGACGGGCCGAGTGCCGTCCCCCAGCGATTACGGTTGTGGCGTGAACTCGGTCCCGCCCTCCCCCGCGGTCCCACCCGTCGCCATATCCCGCACACCCGCCGTCCCCGAGGCGCCGCCGCGCCGCTCGCGCCTCACGCACGGCTTCCTCGTGGCGAACCTCGTGGGACAGGTCCTCATCGTCGTGACCGGCGGCGCGGTGCGACTCACGGGCTCGGGGCTCGGCTGCTCCACCTGGCCGCAGTGCGAGCCCGGCTCCTTCACCCCCGCTTTCCACGAGCAGCTCTCGATCCACCCGTACGTGGAGTTCGGCAACCGGCTCGTCTCGATCGTGCTCACGGTCATCGCGCTGGTGGTGGCCGCGCGCGTCGGCCTGGACCGGTCGCGTTCGCGGTCGTTCCGGCTGCTGGGGCTCGTGCCGCTGCTCGGGGTGCTCGCCCAGGCGGTGATCGGCGGCCTGTCCGTGCTGGGTGGTCTGCACCCGGCCCTGGTCGGCTTCCACCTCCTCGCCTCGATGGCCCTGATCGCCGGCTCCACCGTGCTGCTCGACCGCTACACCAGCGGTGATGGCCCCGCACACCTCGTGGTGAACACCCGGGTCCTCGCCATGGGACGTGCGCTGGCGGTCGCGGCCGCCGTCGTGCTCACGCTCGGCGTCGTCGTCACGGGATCGGGCCCGCACTCGGGCGACGACGACACCGGGTACCGCTTCGCGTTCGACCCCTTCGAGATGGCGAAGGTCCACGCCGCCGCCGTATGGGTGTTCGTGGCCCTCATCATCGGGCTGCTGGTCGCCACACGCCGCAGCGGGCCACCACGCCTGCGCCGTCGCCTCTGGGCCCTCACGGTGGTCACGGCGGCGCAAGGTCTCATCGGGTACGTCCAGGTCTTCACCGGTCTGCCCGAGGTGCTCGTCGGCGCTCACATGCTCGGGGCCGCCCTGCTCACGGTCACGACCACGTTCGTGTACCTGGGCCTGCGCGAACGGGCTTGACGCCGCCGCGTGCGTCCGCGCTGAGCGAATCGACCTCGCCCGTTGTCGGAGGCTCTGCCTAGGCTCCTCCCCGTGACTACACCAACGAGCGCGCCCCCTGCCCGGGGCGCGTCCACCGACCCAGCCATCGTGGCCCGGGGGCTCGTGAAGCGCTACGGCGACGTCACGGCGCTCGCGGGCGTTGACCTCACCGTGCCCAAGGGCACCGTGCTCGGCCTCCTGGGCCCGAACGGCGCCGGCAAGACCACCATGGTCCGAATCCTCACCACGCTCCTGCCGCCCGACGGCGGCCAGGCATGGGTGGCCGGGGTCGACGTCGTCGCCGATCCTCGAGGCGTCCGACGCCGGATCGGGCTCTCGGGCCAGTACGCCGCCGTCGACGAGTACCTCACCGGGTACGAGAACCTCGAGATGATCGGCCGCCTCTACCACCTCGGGGTGAAGGCGAGCCGAGCGCGGGCGCGAGAACTCCTCGCACGGTTCCGCCTCGAGGACGCCGCCGACCGGCCCACGCGCACCTACTCGGGCGGCATGCGCCGTCGCCTCGACCTCGCCGGCGCACTGGTGGCGCAACCGCCCGTGCTCTTCCTGGACGAGCCCACCACCGGCCTCGACCCACGGGGACGGACGGACATGTGGGACGTGATCCGCGGCCTCGTCGCCGAGGGCACCACGCTCCTGCTCACCACCCAGTACCTCGAGGAGGCCGACCTGCTCGCGGACGACATCGTGGTGATCGACAAGGGCCGAGTCATCGCCCACGGCACCGCGGACGACCTCAAGCGCCAGGTCGGCGGGGAGCGCCTCGAGATCACCGTGTCCGACGGCGCACGCGTGGCGGAAGCCCGCGACCTCATCGCGCCGCTCGGTCACGGGACGCCAAGCGTCGACGCCGACCGGCGGGCTCTGGCCATGACGGTCTCGGGCGGCGCCTCGGTTCTCACGGAGACCCTGCGCCGACTCGACGGCGCCGGGATCGGGATCGACGACGTCGGCTTGCACCGCCCAACGCTCGACGACGTCTTCCTCACCCTGACCGGAAGCACCACAGCACCCGCCGAGTCCGAGGAGGTGCCAGCATGACCATCCCTGCCGTGATCGCCGACGCCCACGTGGTCGCGAAGCGCAACATCATCAAGATCAAGCGGGTACCGGACCTGCTGGTCTTCACCACGCTCTCGCCGATCATGTTCGTGCTGCTCTTCTCGTACGTGTTCGGCGGGGCGATCGACACCGCGAACGGCGGCCAGGCCTACCGGGAGTTCCTGCTCGCCGGCATCTTCGCCCAGACCGTCATCTTCGGCTCCACGATCACGGGCGTGGCCCTGGCCGAGGACGTCAAGAAGGGCATCATCGATCGCTTCCGGTCCTTGCCGATGGCGCCGTCGGCCGTGCTCACCGGCCGGACGCTGTCCGACGTCGTCAACAACGTCATCGTGCTCGTCGTCATGTCGCTGACGGGACTGCTCGTGGGGTGGCGAATCGACAGCTCGCTCGTGGAGGCGGTCGCGGGCTACGCGCTCCTCCTTGTCTTCGCGTACGCCATCTCCTGGATCATGGCGTGGATCGGCATGCTCGCGCCGAGCCCCGAGGTGGTCAACAACGCCTCGTTCATCGTCATCTTCCCGCTGACGTTCGTGGCGAACACGTTCGTCCCGCTCGAGACCCTTCCGGCGCCGCTCCAGACGATCGCGGAATGGAACCCGGTCTCCGCGGTCACACAGGCTGCACGCGAGCTCTTCGGGAACATCCCTCCCGGCGTCCCGGAGCCGACGGCCTGGCCGCTGGCCAACCCGGTCCTCTACACGATGATCTGGGTGGTCCTGATCCTGCTCGTCTTCATCCCGGTCGCGAACCTGCAGTACCGGAAGGCCACGAGTCGATAGCTCGACGACAGCGCACCGCCGTCCCGAGGCCAGGGTGGTCCCGTCTGGGGCCACCCTGGCCTCGTTCTGGGGAGCCCAGGCGCCGGAGCCAACGCCCTCGCCACGTTCGATCCGACCCATTGAGCACCTCCCTCCAGGCACCGCGTCCACGGACTCCTAGCCGACCTCGTCGAACAGGCTCGGGGTGGCTGGCTCTGTGTCCCGGTCGGGGATGTCGTTCGTGCCTCTGCCAGGGGGTGTGCCCCTGTCCGGGGGTCGGCCGATCTCGTGATCGGCCCTGTTCTCCGGGGGCGTGCTGCTGCCCGGAGGCAGACCTCTCCCCTGCGGCGGCTCGGTTCGGTGTCGCTCGGCCGGGCTGAGCCGGCCGGTCGCCGGCGCCAGTCCGGGGTCGTTCGATCGATCGGTGGGGTGGGGGATGGGGGTGCCGTCGGCTTCGGTGAAGTCCCATCGGGCTCGGGTGGGGTTGCGTCGGATGCGCAGGTGGCGGGTGTGGACGACGTCGTGGTGGTGCCAGCACAGCAGGACCCCGTTGGTCACGGACGTCTCGCCGCCGTGGGCGGCCCAGTGTTGGACGTGGTGGATCTCGCCGAGGCGTGGGGGGCGGGTGCAGGTGGGGTAGGCGCAGTGCCGGTCGCGGGTGATGACGGCGCGGCGCAACGCCCCGGTGTAGACGCGCTCGGCCCGCCCCACATCGAGGACCTGGGAGTGGGGGCCGAACACGACGCGGGTGACTTCGGCGTCGCACGCCAGACGCGCCAGCACGGACGGGGGGATCGGGGTGCCGTCGGCCAGGACGGCGGCGTCCCACCCGGGCGGGAGGGTCGGGAACGCCGCCCCGCCCCGGGCGCCGGCCTCGGCGCGCTGCGTCGAGGCGAGGGCGTTCACCTGCGCGACCAACGACTCGAGGGTGATGGTGACGGTCAGGTGGGGGCGTTGCCCGCCGGAGGAGGTCGCGGCGAGGCCGTGGTCCAGGACGAGGCGGGCCATGTCGCCCAGCGCGGCGCCCATCCGCTGCTCGGTAGTCCGCTCGTCGTCGGCGGCGGGGATCCCGGCGACGGCGCGCAGGGCGGTGTCGAAGACGGCGCCGTCCACCGCCGTCATGAACCCGGTGATGGCGACGCCGTCGTCGCGCTCGGTCAGCACGCAGGAGGTTTTCGCGGTGGCGGTGCGGTGGCCGCGTTCGTCGGCGTCCGGGTCGATCGTGGCGGCCGAGCGTTTGATCTCGCGGGTGAACGCCTCCACCCCCTGCTCGGCGGCCCGCGCCAACCAGTAGGCCGCGTTGGTCTGCGGGTCGGTGGAGGTGCGGGCGTCCCGGCGGGCGGGGGTGGTCGGACCCAGGCGGGTCAGGACGTCGGCGTGCTCCAACGACACCCCACCGGTGCTGACCGCCCCGGCCAGGCCCGGCACCGCCTCGTTCTGCAGGGTCTGGGCGAGGCGGGTCTGGCGTTTCGCCCCCGCGCGCGCGCCCCGGGAGGTGCGGGTGAGGTAGTCCTCGAAGTCCCGGGCCGAGCGCCCGTCCGGGGTGGTGGCCCACCGCCCGTCCGCCTGCAC
>JARKOU010000176.1 GCA_029975645.1 Actinomycetales bacterium | reverse complement strand
GCGCGCTCTTGGGACCGACGCCGGGCAACCGCCCGAGTTCGTCGATCAGGTCCTGGACCGCCCCCTCGTACACGAGGCAAGCCTACGGTGCGCCCGGCGCGGAGGAGCCGCCGGGTCCGAGCGGGATCTCGTCGATGAGGGTGGCGCCGAGCACCTTCTTCACGAGAGGGGCGCCGATCAGCGAGGAGTCCTCGATGTCGGGGTCGTCGAAGTCGGGCTCGTCCTCGAAGGCGGGCACCCACTCCTCGGGTTCGGGCGGCACGACGTCCTCGAGCCGCGGCGCGCGACGGGCCGCGGGGATGGGCTCGCGCTTGTCGATCGCCTGCACGTCGGGGCGCGGCGGGATGGACGACGCCGCAGCCTCCTCTGGCGCGGGACCCGGCACCGGAGCCGGTGGCGCCGGTGCGGCTTCGGGCACCCCGGCCTCGCGCGGCGCGCGCTCGGCGCCCCCTGACGGAGTCGCGCGCGGAACGGACGCGGGTGCCGCCGATGCCCAGTCAGCCGCGGCCCGCGCGGCGTGGTCCGGCACGCCGTCTGCGGGCGGAGCGTCGGCGGGCGACCGATCGCCGCCGGGCCGCCCCGTCCCGCGCCGCGCCGGAGCCCCCGGCGAGGACGCCGAACCGGACGGAGCGCCGTCGTCGGCCACCGCCTGGATCTTGACGTCGAGGCCGAGCGTCTCGCGGACCGCCTGCTCCACCAGGGCGGCGTGGGGTCCGTTCCGGAACGTCGTGGCGATCCCGGGGGTGTCGAACCGCAGCCGGAGGACGGTTCCTTCCAGCGTCGCCACCTGGGCGTTCTGCGTGGTGATCACCCAGGTGCCGCGGCGGAGGCGGGAGAGGGTCTCGAGCACCTCGGGCCAGCGCCGCCGCACGGTCTCCGTGTCGAGCCCAGCCGCGGGGACGGCAGGCGCGGGGACGGCAGGCGCGGGCACGGCGGGCGCGGGCACGGCAGGCGCGGGCACGACAGGCGCGGCCGGACGGGCCGCACTCGGGACCGCCGCCGACCCGGGTTGGGGTGTGTCCACGGGCCTCGCGGGTCGCGAGTGCGCGACGGTCGGCGTCGGAGCGGGCGGAGCACTCGCCTCGGTGGGCTGCGACCTCGCCGCCGAGCGCTCGACCCACACCTGGTCCGGCTCCGGCCACGCCGTCGGGGACGGATGCTCTGCCACCGACGCCGGCACCACCACAGGCGCCGGCCCGGCCGGCACCACGGGCACGCCCGCGGCCATCCGCTGCTCGAGCCGTTCGATCCGGGCACCGTAGCCGCGCACGGGCTCGTCCGCGGCGGGGAGCAGAAGGCGGGCGCACAGCAACTCGAGATGCAACCGGGGTGAGGTCGCGCCGGTCATCTCGGTGAGTGCCGAGTTCGTCAGGTCCGCGGCCCGGGACAACTGGGCCAGGCCCAGGTGCTCGGCCTGGTGCCGCATCCTCGCGAACTGGTCCTCGGGTACGCCGCGCAGCGCATCGGCGGCCCGCTCCCCCGCCGCGACCACCACGATGAGGTCCCGCAGGCGCTGGAGCAGGTCCTCGACGAACCGGCGCGGCTCGTGCCCGGACTCCATCACCCGGTCCACCACGCGGAACACCGCGGCGCCGTCGGCCCCGGCGAGCGCCTCCACGGCGTCGTCGAGCAGCGTCGCCGGGGTGTACCCCAGGAGCGCGACGGCCTGTGCATAGTCCAGGACGCCGTCGGCCCCGGCGAGCAGTTGGTCCAGGACGGAGAGGGAGTCCCGTACCGAGCCCGCGCCCGCACGCACCACCAGCGGGAACACCCCGGAACCCACCTGCACCCCCTCGGCCGCGCAGATCTGCTCGAGGTAGGGCAGGAGCTTCTCGGGCGGCACGAGTCGGAACGGGTAGTGGTGCGTGCGCGAGCGGATGGTGCCGATCACCTTCTCCGGCTCGGTGGTCGCGAAGATGAACTTCACGTGGTCCGGCGGCTCCTCGACCAGTTTCAGCAGGGCGTTGAATCCCTGCGTGCTGACCATGTGGGCCTCGTCGAGGATGAAGATCTTGAATCGATCGCGCGCCGAGGCGAAGGCTGCCCGATCGCGCAGCTCACGCGCGTCGTCCACCCCGTTGTGGCTCGCGGCATCGATCTCGACGACGTCCAGGCTGCCCGGACCGCCGCGCGCTAGGTCACGGCAGCTGTCGCACTCCCCGCACGGCGTGGGCGTGGGCCCCTGGGCACAGTTGAGGCAGCGCGCGAGGATGCGGGCCGACGTCGTCTTCCCGCAGCCGCGCGGGCCGGAGAACAGGTAGGCATGGCTCACGCGCCCGCCGCTGATGGCCGCCATGAGCGGACCCGTGACGTGCTCCTGGCCGATGACGTCCTCGAACGTCTCGGGCCGGTAGCGGCGGTACAGCGCTGTGGTCACGCCCGACACGATAAGCGCCGCGACTGACATCGTGCACCGGCCACCGGCTACCCGGGGCCGGGCGTGACAGCGCGGAAGGAACGGTGGACCCGATCCGCCGGATCGTCCGCAATCGCGGAACGGCTCCGCGACCTCGCGGACATGCAAGGACCCCTCGCGCACCCGCCAGAGCCTGCCTGCCCTTGCTGCATTCCTGCCCTGGGGGGGTTCAGCCGGATGACGCCACGCGAGGGGCCGGGCACCAGGGTAGCCCACGGCCGTCGCCGGTCCCGCACCGTCCCGCCGGTCCCGCACCGTCCCGCCGGCCCCCGCGGCTGAGACCGGCGCTCGCGGACGACGGCGCTCTCCCGCCCTCCACAGAAGCCCTCGGTCACAGCCCGTCCACAGGGAAGGCCCAGGGACGCCTCAGGGCGTCGGCGGACGGTAGGACCCTCGCACCATTCGTCTCAGGGCCCGGATCACCTGGACCCGCTCACGGAGGAGGCCTCATGACCGCCGCCACACTCGCCGTCGGCACGGCAGCCGGCGCCTCGCGCCCGGCCCGGCGCGCCGGCCTTCTCCCCCGGCCCACTCGCCGCCGTTGGTGGGCCGACGCCGTCGGCCTCGCCGTCTGGGCGAGCCTCGTGGTGGTGGTCGCGCTCTGGGAGCGGCACGGCGGGATCCAGGACCTCACCGCCGGCACAGCGGAGGCACTCACCTCCCTGGGCCGCCTCACCGGCCTGATCAGCGCAAACCTCCTGCTGCTGCAGGTGCTCGGCATGGCCCGGATCCCATGGGCGGAGCGAGCGCTCGGCCAGGACCGCCTCACCCGCTGGCACCGCCTGGCCGGGTTCACGTCCTTCAACCTGCTCCTCGCGCACGTGGTGCTCATCACACTGGGCTACGCAGCGGCCACGAGCACCGGCGCCCTGGCCGAGTTCTGGTCCCTGGTCACCACCGCTCCCGGGATGCTCCTCGCGACGGCGGGGACGGCGGCACTGGTCGCCGTGGTGGTCACCTCGATCCGCGCTGCGCGCCGCCGCCTGCGCTACGAGTCGTGGCACCTGCTCCACCTCTACGCCTACCTGGGCGCGTTCCTCGCGCTCCCGCACCAGTTGTGGACCGGCGCGGACTTCCTCTTCTCCCCGGTCGCCACCGCGTACTGGTGGACGCTGTGGGGCCTGGCGGCCGGCGCCGTCGTCGTCTTCCGCCTCGCGCTGCCGCTCGCCCTCTCCTCCCGCCACCGCCTCACGGTGAGCGCCGTCACGCAGGAGGCGCCCGGCGTCATCGCCGTCCACCTCACGGGCCGCCGCCTGGATCGGCTGCGCGTTGCCGCCGGTCAGTTCTTCGTCTGGCGCTTCCTCACCGGGCCGGGGTGGACGCGCGGGCACCCGCTCTCGCTCTCGGCCGCGCCCACCACCGCCGGCCTGCGCCTGACGATCGGCACGAAGGGCGACGACGGCGCCCGGCTGGCCGCCGTGACGCCCGGCACCCGGGTGCTCATCGAGGGGCCCTACGGCGCCCTGACGGCGGACGCCCGCGTTCGCCCACGCATGGCGCTCATCGCGTCCGGCGTGGGGATAGCACCCCTGCTCGCTCTCCTGGAGGAGAACGTCCGGACCCGAGCCGACGACGCCCCTCCGATCCTGCTGTACCGGGCGTCCTCGGATGCCGACCTGGTGCATCGCGAGGACCTGAGCCGCCTGGTCGCGACCGGATCGCTGCACGTCATCGGCCTGATCGGGCACCGCGCTCGGGCGGGAACCACATGGCTGCCCGCGCAGTACGGACATGTCCCCGGTCCGCAGGCGCTCGCCCAGATGATCCCGGACCTGGTCCATCGCGACGTGTTCGTGTGCGGCCCGGACGCCTGGTCCGAGGCCCTTGTCAGCGACCTCCGCACGGCCGGCGCCGCGCCGGAGGCCATCCACCTCGAGAAGTTCACCTGGTAGGTCATCATGCGCCGCATCGTCATCGCCTTCGCCAGTACCGTCACGGGCCTGGTTCTCCTCTTCGCCTATCCCACGAGCCTGAACCGCTCAACCGCTGTCGCCGCGACATCGTCGGTAGGCGACGGGTCCTCCGTCACCGAGGAGTCCTCGGGAAGCACGGCCGACGACGGCGCCTCGGGCGCCACCTCGGACGACGGCACCACCTCGTCGGGCGGAAGCGGGACTGCTTCAGGCGACTCGGGGACCTCGTCCGGCACCACCTCGGGGGTCTCCGGCACCTTCACCGGCGACTCCGTCCAGACCCGTTACGGCGCAGTCCAGGTGGAGATCGTGGTCACCGACGGCGTCGTGACCTCGGCCGACGCCGTGTCCTATCCGAGCCGCGACCGCGAGAGCCAGCAGATCAACTCGTGGGCCGTCCCGGCGCTCAACGACGAGGTGGTCTCGGCCCAGAGCGCGAGCATCTCGATGATCTCGGGCGCCACCGTCACGAGCGTCGGATACCTCACCTCGCTCCAGAGCGCCTTCGACGCGGCGGGGCTGTGATGAGCGCGCAGGCCGCAACCGCCCCGGCGGCGGCACGGTCGTCTTCCTTCCGCGCCTGGGTGGAGCAGATCATGGGGATGCCGATCAGCGTCCAGGTGCGCGGGGAAGGCGCGCGGTCGCAAGCCGCGGACGACGCCGTGCGGGCCGTCTTCGACCACCTGCGCGTGATCGAGGCTCGCTTCAGCACCTACCGCCCGGACTCCGAGGTCAGCCGACTGCAACGCGGCGACATCACGCTCGAGGAGTGCTCGGCGGACGTCCGGGAGGTCGAACGGCTCTGCCGCACCGCGCTCGAGCGGACCGCCGGGGCGTTCGACGCCTGGAACTGCGTGCCGGGCAGGCCCGGCGTGTTCGACCCGACCGGGCTGGTCAAGGGCTGGGCGGTGGCGCGGGCGGCGCGGCGACTCGGAACGCTCAACGAGACCGGGCTCTCCTGGGCGGTCAACGCCGGCGGGGACATCCTCGTGCGGAACGCGCCCGACGACGCCGTGCCGTGGGTGATCGGGATCGAGGACCCGTTCGACCGAACCAAGGTGCTCGCGACCGTTCCCGTGCGCGACGGCGCCGTCGCCACCTCCGGGCTCGCCGCCCGTGGGGCGCACATCGTGGACCCGCGCCGCCGCGAGCCAGCCGTCGAGGTTGCGGCGGCCACGGTGGTGGGACCGTCGCTGACCTGGGCCGACGTCTTCGCGACCGCCCTCGTGGTACGCGGGCACCAGAGCGTGGCGTGGGCACGGGGACTCCACGGGACCGCCGGGATGATCGTGATGGCCGACGGCGCGATGCACCGCTGGGCGAACGAGGCATGACGCGATCCGGAGCGGATCCCGCGCACGTATCGACGCGCACAACATGACGCGAAAACGCGACCCAGGGTCCTGGGTAGTTTGTCGGTGGTGGTCCGTAGCCTCAACACCATGGACAGGGCACGTGAGACGGGGATCGTGGCCGGCGAGCCGGCCGAGCAACTCCTCGAGATCCTGCTCACGTTCTCCTTCACGGACACGTCCGACGGCATGATGAAGGTCGGGGGCGCCGTGTCCCGGGAGGACGGGGCGTGCCTCATGCGCGCGATCATGCGCGTGGAGGCCGAGTTGCTCCTCCAGGACGCCGCGCGACTGACCGACGCGTGCGACGAGCCCCGGACCGCGACGCAGCGCCGGGCCGACGCGTTCGTCGCGCTGGCGCTGAGGGTCGCGGACGTCATGTCGGGACGGTGAGCGCACGGCCCGCACGCGTCTGACCTGCGAGTTCGGGCTCGCGCGCGCGCTCCGGTACGATCGTGCGGCCGAGGAGGATTCGCCTAGTGGCCTATGGCGCACGCTTGGAAAGCGTGTTGGGTTAACCGCCCTCGGGGGTTCGAATCCCCCATCCTCCGCACTCGCCGGGCCCGTGACCTGCACAAACGCAGGGAGCGGGCCCCTCGCATGTTCGGGGCAGGCCTCCCCCGAGTCGCCCGGTTGCACTTCTGGTTGCAGTTGCAGTTCGACCTTGCAGTTCGACCCCGCGGACCGGCCGCCCCCTCTCTGTCAGGCTTGAGTGAGACAAGTTGATCTTCTCGTTGGGTTCGGTTCCCAGGGCGAGAACGGACCTGAGTGACGTGACGTTGACCATGGCA